>NZ_BDSM01000023.1:0-122683 GCF_003112475.1 Microcystis sp. 0824
GGACGAGGACGGATATCTCCTGTTTCTTTATGTTGCTTCAATAACTTCTGAATAAAGCTTTTAGCCACGTCAAATCTCTGGGCTAGTCCTCGAATAGAAATTTTTTCTTTCTTCCAGACATCGATAATTTTTTGGCGAAAATCTACGGAATAGGGTCTCATAGGAAGCTGGCGAGTTCTATTATTTGTCTATTTGCTTTTCATTGTACCTCATAGCTCCAAGAAGTGCTATAATCACTACAGTGAAAAATTAATTCGCTTATCCAATTTAGGTATTGCCTATGCTAAACCCTCGCTTCCTCCCCAGAGAAAAACTCGTTTAGAGATGGGATTAGCCGAGGATAAAATCATCTATTTAAACTGTCAGAGTTTATTTAAATATCTGCCAGAAAATGACGATATTTTTCCTAGAATTGCCCGACAAGTTCCCCACAGCCACTTTATTTTTATCTGTCATCGTAGCGAATTTGTGACCCATTGCTTTCAGTCGAGATTAAGTCAAGCTTTTGATAAGTATGGACTCAATTGGCAAGATTACGGGGTAATGATGCCACAATTAGAACAAAATGATTATTTTCAGCTTAACTTACTAGCAGACATCTATTTAGATAACTTAAGTTGGTCGGGAGGAAATACCACCCTGGAAGCAATTGCCTGTCAGCTTCCAGTTGTTACCTGTCCGGGGGAATTTATGCGCGGAAGACATTCCTATGCTATCTTGAAAAAGTTGGGCATAACCGAGACAATTGCTACGGATAAAAATCACTATATTGAAATTGCTATCCGTTTAGGTTTAGATAATCAATGGCGACAAACAATCAAAGATTATACTAAAGTGAATATCGATACAGTATTTAACGATCAAACCTCTGTAGAAAGTCTAGAAAGATTTTATCAATCTGTAGTAGGAGAGGATAAATAAAAGTTTAGAGCTAGATAAAATTTAAAAAACTCACATCCGACTACCGACTCCCCCAAACGAAATCATTAAGACAAATGCTATCATTGAAACCCGATTAAATTTTCGATCGCTTTGACCAAATCTTGATTAGTCCAATTTTGGTACAGATAAGCGGCGATCGCACATCCCCCCGCACCGACTCCCTCTTTGACGAAACCCTGTTCATAAGCTTGCAAAACTGGGTATTTAGAGGCTGAAAAGTCTAATTGTGTGGCTAATAAAGGCACTTTTCCGATCATTCGGGCTAATCCCATCGTATCCCCCGTTTTATCTTCCGCTACCCAGCGAGTTGTGCCGACGATGATATTTTCCCAGTTAACCGGATAGGCATATTTGGTCACTAGAGCTTGAATTAGGGCAGAAACGGCTAACATTTGGGTTCCTCCAGCGAGGAGTACCCCACCCTGGCGACTGGCGGCGATGGCCATGCCAGCGACGAAAATCTGCTGAGGATCGCCTAGGGCGGCGATTACCTCAAAAGGATCAAAAATTTCTTTTCGGGCTAATCCCTGCTCAACTATTGCCTGTTTCTGAGCATGATTGCAATGAGGATGGCTGCTGTTAACTTTGCCGTTGGCTCGATAACCCAATCCGGTGAGGATGGCGAGGGCGGTGGTGGTGCCCCCCACCACACACTCGCCGATAATTAGATAACTAGACTCCCGGGCTAATTTTTCTCCCCAGGTTAGTCCTTGGGCGAACAGGTGTTTTACTATGGGGATATCTAGGGCGCGGCCGGTGGAGAGACAACGGGCCGGTTGTCCCCCCAGTTCGATATAATCGACGGCTGGGGGCAAGGGTAAACCGGCGTTAAAAACCCGGACGGGAATGGCTAATTTTTCCACCACGGCCCGGGTAATATAGGCAGGGGAGGCTCCCACCGTTAGGGGGGGTAGGGGATAACGGGGATGGGGAGAAACTCCTTTAACGATAAATTCGGCATCGGCGATCGCTGTGTATTTTCTATCTTCCGGGGTAGCACCGGCGGTGGAGATTCCGGGGATTAATCCCGTCTCGGTAAAGCCTAAAACTAGGGCAAATATCGGAGAAGATTTTTGATGGCGCTCTAACCAATTTTGCCCCCGTTCGATTTCCGTGTAAATTTTAATCATCTGTTGACTTGACTAGGGTTGGCTGAATAAATCTAAAAACTTGGTTGGATAATGTCTTTAGGCTTTTTTGAGATCAAAAAGTGCGGGCCCGATGATCGGGGGGAAAATTCAGGCATTTTTCCCTGAAAATGGATAAAGGCCCACTTCCCACTTCATAATTGATAATTCATAAGTGATAATTGGTAATTCAGCAAACCCTAATTATGTCTCCCCTGTCTTCTGCAATTATCGATACTTGGCGACGTTTTTACCGAGATCCCCTGGCAACAATAGGAGCGATCGCATTAATGATAATTATTATTGCCGTCCTATTCGGTCCGATTTTTTATCGGGTCCCTATCGATACCATTGATTTTAGTCAAACCACTGCTCCCCCTAGTTTAAAACATCTTTTCGGCACTAATGATCTGGGCCAGGATCAATTGGCGAGAATGTTGGTGGGGGGTCGAATTTCCCTAGCGGTGGGGATTGCTGCTATGATAGTCGCGATTATTCTAGGGACGGCGATCGGAGCTATTTCCGGGTTTTACGGGGGCGCAATCGATGGCTTATTGATGCGATTAACGGATTTATTCCTATCTTTGCCCCAATTACCCCTACTTTTACTGATTGTCTATCTATTTCGCGATAGCATCAAAAAAATCGCCGGACCAGAAACGGGTATTTTTATCCTCGTGGTTTTGGTGATCGGGGGTTTAAATTGGATGTCGGTGGCGCGATTGGTGCGGGGAAATTTCTTAAAATTACGAGAGATGGAATTTATCTTGGCTGCAAAAGCTTTGGGGGCCACTCCTTTCCGTTTAATCTGGGTGCATTTATTGCCTAATGTTTTGGGAATGATTATCGTGGCGGCCACTTTAGCGGTGGGTAATGCGATTATTACCGAGTCAACCCTGAGTTTTTTGGGTTTGGGTTTCCCCCCCGATGTGCCGACTTGGGGACAAATGTTATTTAAAGCTAAAGATTACTTGACAACTGCCCCCCACTTGGTCATTTTTCCCGCTCTGGCTATCGTGATCACGGTGTTAAGTATTAATTTTATCGGTGATGGTTTACGCGATGTCTTTGATCCTAATGTTTAAGGAATTGTGGAAGTGGATAATTGCCGAAAATTACCCAGAACCCCTATGATGATCAGTAACGATGGTGAGGAAATAAATACTGTGAGTAGCGTAACTGTCATTAGCGATCAGAAGTTTGACCAAGAGGTTTTTGAGGTCGAAAAACCCGTTTTAGTCTATTTTTGGGCGAGTTGGTGCGGTCCGTGTCGTTTGGTGTCCCCCTCGATCGATTGGGTAGCCAACACCTACGGCGAACGGCTAAAAGTAGTTAAACTAGAGGTGGACCCTAACCCCAACTCGGTGGCTAAATGTGATGTGAAAGGTGTTCCCGCTTTACGCATCTTTAAAGATAAAAAACTTATTGCCACTCATGAAGGGGCGATCGGCAAACCACAATTACAATCTTTTATCGATACCTATGTCAGCTAATTAGGTATCTGTGGTTATGAGTAACTTAACCCTAGCACACCGCTTACAGGCACTGGAATCCAACGTTTTTGCCGATATGGATCGGGCAAAAGCTGCCAGTAGAGAAGCGGGTAATACCATTATCGATCTTTCGCTCGGTTCCTCCGATCTTGGGGCTGCTCCCCATGTTATCGATGCTATAGAGCGATCTCTCCACGATCCTCACACCCACGGCTATTTACTCCATAATGGGACCAGAGACTTCCGAATAACTGCCGCTAACTGGTATAGCGATCGCTTTGGTGTCCCCGTCGATCCGGAAACGGAGGTTTTACCCCTAATTGGTTCTCAGGAAGGCACGGCCCATCTACCTTTGGCCCTTCTCAACCCCGGGGATTTTGCTCTGCTCCTCGATCCGGGTTATCCCTCCCATTTGGGCGGTGTTGCCCTTGCTGGCGGTCAAATGTACGGAATGCCAATTTTGGCAAAAAATGACTTTCTGCCGGTTTTAGAGGACATTCCTGAGGCAGTGCTGACACAATCGAAGCTGATGGTCTTGAGTTATCCCCATAATCCCACTACAGCGATCGCACCTTTGGCATTTTTTCAAAAAGCGGTTGATTTTTGCCGTCAGCATAATTTAGTCTTAATCCACGATTTTCCCTATCTAGACATCTTTTTTGAGGGAACATCGCCCCCCCCGTCAATTTTACAGGCCGATCGAGATAAAACTAATTCGATCGAGTTTTTTACCTTTTCTAAGTCCTATAATATGGGCGGTTTTCGCATCGGTTTCGCCATTGGCAACCCGCAGTTAATTATGGCTTTGCGACAGATTAAAGCCATGGTTGATTTTAATCAGTATTTGGGCATACTCAACGGCGCGATCGCTGCTTTAACCGGTAATCAAGATTCGGTCAAAGAAACCGTCGCTATCTTCCAAAAACGCCGGGATGTGTTTATTAATGCCCTAAATCGCATCGGTTGGCCAGTTGCCACCCCGGCCGCCACTATGTACGTTTGGGCGAAAATTCCCCCCAGTTGGCCGGGTAATTCCGTCGATTTTTGTCGGCAATTGGTGGCCCAAACCGGTGTCGCTGTTTCCCCCGGTTCCGGTTTTGGCAAGGGTGGCGAGGGTTATGTGCGTTTTGCCTTAGTTCACGATCCCGATATTCTAGAGGCTGCCGTGGAGAAAATTGGGGCTTTTTTGGGATAAAACCGATATTCTCAGCAGTAGTTATGCTGCAATCGATAACTTTCGCCTTGTTGCTGCTGATATTCCGGGTGATATTGGTAATGTGTCCACTCCCAAACTTTCTAGTATTATCGGACTAGGCATACTAGGGAGCGGTTTAGTGGTGTGTCGCCTCGCTAAACGTCGTTAACCGCGCTTGGGGTGGGGGGATGAGCCAAAATTTTGCCAATTCGCCACCCTTTAAGGATTTTTTTAATCGTCTCTCGATTGTAATTCCTCGATAGTTGCGGGGGATAAATCGGTAAATAGGGCGATTTCTGGGATAGGAAAGCCAGCAGATAGCATTTTCAGGGCAATTTGTCGAGCTTTTTCTTCTTTACCTTCTTGTCGTCCTTCTTGCAGTCCTTCTTGTCGTCCTTTTTCCTCGCCTTCCTCTCTGCCTTCCTCTAAAATATCTTGATAGATGACGGATTCTCTCATAATGTCACTCCGAAGGATTTTTTTAATCGTCTCTCGATTGTAATTCCTCGATAGTTGCGGGGGATAAATCGGTAAATCGGGCAATTTCTGGGATAGAAAAGCCAGCAGATAGCATTTTTAGGGCAATTTGTCGGGCTTTTTCTTCTTTACCTTCTTGTCGTCCTTCTTGTCGTCCTTTTTGTAGTCCCTTTTCCTCGCCTTCCTCTAAAATATCTTGATAGATGACGGATTCTCTCATAATGTCACTCCGAAGGATTTTTTTAATCGTCTCTCGATTTAATACTAACCCGGCGAGAATACTGGTAGCGGCAGCGAGATTGCTTTGCACCTGTTTTTGGGAGATAGTTTCCAGAGAACGGGACACCAGACTTAACACCTGTTCGGGATCATCGGTATTGCTGAGGACGGCAAAGGGTAATAAACCGGGATGATGGAAAAATTGCGGTGTATTTTCTTCCCAAAGACGGATGACTTGAAAGGAATGAAAGGTTTCCCCCAGACGGAAAGTATTTTCTTGCACTAGGGGGGAATCACTGCGTCGCAGATAAATTACCACTTGACGCATTTGTTTTTGGGGATGACGACGATAGACGCGAATGCGATAATCGAGCATTCGGAAGGGAATTTTGGAGTCGGGGTCGGTTTGAAACTCGGTATGAAGAATTAATTCCTCTGACTGCAAAAAAATCAGAGAATCGGCACGAATGGGGTCTAATTGTAATTCCGTCGGGTCGAGGACGGTTAAGGGGAGGGGAAAACCCAGTAACCAAGTGGCTAGATCATCGGAGAAGTTTTCGGCGATAAATTTACAAATATTATCAAACATCGTGAGCGTTTTGCCTTTGTAATTCCTCGATGGTTGCGGGGGATAAATCGGTAAATCGGGCGATTTCTGGGATAGAAAAACCAGCAGATAGCATTTTCAGGGCAATTTGTCGAGATTTCTCTTCTTTACCCTTTTCCTCTCCTTCTTCTAAAGCTTCTTGATAGACTTTAGTTTCTCTTAAATCACTTAAACTAAACATTTTTGGCTCTACCGAACCTGTCATGCAAAACTATCAACAACTTATGCTTGTAAAGCTTGTACAATAAGGCTTTGAGTTTTTGTTAGATTGATATTTATCAACTTTAGAACATTGCTGGACAGAGAGGGAGCTTGGGGACTTTTCTACAGTGTAAGTTCGGAAGAACCACATTTTTTCTATCTCCTTACGGTTTAATTTGGGCAATTTATAAATGAGAATTGTCTCAATTAATTCTGGCTCTACCGAACCTGTCATGCAAAACTATCAACAACTTATGCTTGTAAAGCTTGTACAATAAGGCTTTGAGTTTTTGTTAGATTGATATTTATCAACTTTAGAACATTGCTGGACAGAGAGGGAGCTTGGGGACTTTTCTACAGTGTAAGTTCGGAAGAACCATCTTTTTGAAATTGTACCTCGACAAAGTAAATCGGATCATTAAGGTTATCGGGAAGAAAGACCCCATCTAAACGAAAAGCCAGTTGTTTAACTTCTAGGGAGGAAAATTGATAATGATTGACGGTTTCTGGGGGAAGATTGAGCAAGTCAAAGAAACTTTCGGGAAAAGTTTCAAAGAGACGATAGAAAATACTGTCCGTTTTCACTCAATTTTGTCCCTCATTGACTTCTGGTACTTGTTCAATCTCTAAGTCTAAAGCTTGGGGATAGGAAAGCCAGCGGATAGCATTTTTAGGGCAATTTGTCAAGATTTCTCTTCTTTGCCCTTTTCCTCTCCTTCGTCTAAAATATCTCGATTTAGAGGATTTTTTCTAAACCGTAAACGAGGGATTGCAGCTGAGTAACTTTGCGGATAGAAAGGAGAACCCCCGGCATATAACAGGAGCGATCGCTGGTATCATGACGAAGGGTATAGATTTCTCCGGGGGAACCGAAAATGACTTCCTGGTGAGCAATTAAACCGGGTAAACGCACGCTATGAATACGGATGTTCTCAGCAGTTAAACCGCCTCTAGCACCGGGGATGATTTCTTTTTCGGAAACTTGAGCAGGATTAAAGGTTTTACCTAATTCTGCCAGTAATTCGGCGGTTTTAATGGCTGTGCCACTGGGTGCGTCTGCTTTTTGATTGTGATGCAGTTCGATAATTTCTACATGATCAAAGTAGCGGGATGCTTGCACGGCAGCCTGTTGTAGTAAAACCATGCCAATGGAAAAATTGGGGATAACTAAACAGCCGGTGCTGGCTTTTTCGGCAAATTCGGCTAAATCTTGCAGTTGTGCCGCCGATAATCCCGTAGTTCCCACCACCGGACGCACTCCATAGGCGATCGCACTGCGGGTATTGTCATAAACACCATCGGGATGGGTAAAATCCACCATCACCCCCTGCACTTTTTCCTGAGTTGCCAGGACTAAAACACTCTGTAAATCGTCGAGAATCGGCACTTCTAGGGGTTCACAACCGGCCACTTCCCCCACATCCTGACCTCGAAAAGCTGGATTTCGATCCACTGCACCCACTAGGATCATATCGTCGGCACGAGCAACGGCTTTAATGACTTCCCGTCCCATTTTGCCGGCTGCACCGTTGACAACTACGGGAATCGGGCCTCTATTTTCGGTCATAGTTAATTATTCTCCTTAATATATGGCGATTATAGATTATAAATGGTTAATAACATTAAATTCCTAGCTGCTGATATAGTTCAACTTGATCTTGGCAAACAGTTAAGTTTTTTTGTTCTTCAATATTCTGAATGACTTGTTGAGTTTTTTGGTTAAAATCACTTAAGTAGGTAGGTGTTAAAAGTTGTCAGATGCCCCGCCTATCGGCACCCCCCTTATCAAGGGGGGCAGGGGGGATCGAACCTAAAATCCATTTTTAATTTAATTATAACCAGCTACTTAACTATATTATAAGTGATGTTGCTGGGGAGTTACTCAAATCCTTCTAGTTGCGATCGCACCAATTCTAGGGGAAGTTTTAAAACTCTAGCAATTTGTTCTATAGTTAATCCTTCTTTGATTAATTCGGGAATGGTTTCTAATTTAGCTTGTTGATAAATTTTAGATGAGTGTAAATTATTTTCTATTTTCTCTTGACAATCATTTCCCTTATTGATTTGGACAACATCTCTGATTTTACTAGAATAAAAAACATTAGAATGATAATATCTTTGTAAACTAGATTTAATGTTAGCCTTATTGACTTCTTCTCCTAATATTTCTGATAAGGTTTTCCATAATTTCCCTGCTGTTTCCTTGATATATTTCTGAGAACGATGGTTTTTTTGAGCGATTTCGGCGTATTTTTGATGATTGACAACTCCCTCTAAGATTTCATGCTGAAGATCGTCTAAATGTTCTCCTGTATGGGAGAAAACAAGCTCATCAATAGTTATTATAAAAGATTGAATATCGAAGGAGTTCATAGGATGATTTTAAACAGTGAGTTAAGTCAGGATTATCTGATATCATAGCGCAAAATGCAAATTTAGTGTCTTTATATTTCTTTATGGGGCTTTTATGGGTCTTGAAAGTAAATTTTGATTTATTTACACTTTCATTAATTATTTTACTGATAGATTTTTTTTATGAAATTTCTTCGTTTTTGCGCCCAGTTCTCTGTACCTATTGCTACAGCAGGGATAACAACCTGTATTGTTAGTTTACCAAGTCAGGCCGTTGAACTTGTATTTTCAAGTCCTGGTGTGATCAAAGGTATAAATGGAGTGTCTTTTACTTTGCCAAGTACGGGTATCTCAAGAACCTACAATGTTATTCTTGAACGAGGAACGGTAAATGATATCTATGGTACACCTCCACTATTTGATGTGTTTACTGAAGAAGATGCTTTAGCTGCAATGAATGCTTCTGCTCAGGGTATAAACTTTTATATTACTAATGTATCTGAAAATCTGTCATTTGAATCTTTAGGAACAGATGTATTTTATATTCCATATTTTACGGATTCCGTTAACGTTGTTGCAAGTTCTAGTAAAAGACAAGAAGAATCACCAGGACTTATAGAGGTAGGCTTTATAGATTTACCTGTTGATGTTGAGGTAGTTTATACACGCCTTATACAAGTTCCCGAACCCACTTCAACTTTAGGACTCTTTTCTCTAGGAATACTCGGTGTTGGTGCAACCATAAAACGCCAAGTAAAACGCAATCATTCTATCGAAAAAGAAACCACAAAAATAGGTTAAATTGCCCATTAATATAACCCATTCCCCTTAATTTTACAGAATTGAGGGGGATTTTTATAGGCTATAATTTGAGTTAACTGGGTTGGGTTAGGCAATGCCTTGTTTTTAGGTAAAAAAATCAAGATATAAATACTGCCCTAACACACCAAAAAGAAAAGTTTTTGTTCTAAGTAGCTGGTTATAATTAAATTGAAGATAGATTTTGGGTTCGATCCCCCCTTAGTCCCCCCTTAATAAGGGGGGTATCTGACAATTTTTAACAGCTACCCACTATTTACAATAAAGCCATTTCTCCCACCACTTCCAAGCGGGTATAACTGCCGATTTTGAGGAATTTTTCCGAGAGAGATTCGGCCACATTGGGAGTAATCCAGCCTAACTGTTTAAGAATTTGCAAAGCGGCGGCATATTTAGCCCGTTTGGAACCATCTAGGGCTTTAATTGCTAATCCTAAACCCTCACCGACGCGCCCAATACATTGAATTCCTTCGGCCCCGGCTTTGCTGACGATTTCCCCTTGGCTAACCTGCATTAATTCCGTATCAAAAGCCCCTTCTCCGGCTACCATGCGGGGATGATAGGTCATAGCCCGGACGATTCTTTCTAAGTCTAAACGGTTGCCAGAGGCTAACTGGGCGTAGAGATGGGCCATTTGCCCCAACTGCATTGAATAGGTGGGCGCACCGCAGTCATCGTGGGCGCTGATTAATTCATCCCCCGGCATCCCCAATAATTCGGCAATTTTGCTTAAAATTAGCTTTTGTATCTGACTAGAACGCCGCAGATAGGTATTTAACGGCCAGCCACGCTGTTGACACACCGCTAACATCCCGGCGTGTTTACCAGAACAATTGTACTGCAAGCGACTGGGTTTGCCTTCGGGGAGGGGACATTGCAGGGCATTGGGATCGATATCGGCGCGCCAGAGAATATTAAAGACTTGACGGGCGTGTTCCACCGTGCCTTGGTGAGAACTACAGATAATGGCTAGATCCTTATCGTTGAGATCGTAGCGTTCGAGGGTGCCGGTACTGATGACAGCCAGTGCTTGAAAAGGTTTCAGGGCCGAACGAATAAAGGCGCTAGTTTCGGCGCTGCCGGCGGTGGATAATACCCGGCCGCGGTCATCGCAAATAGCGGCCTCGACATGATGGACCGATTCAATAATACCTTCCCGGAGGAGATGAATTTCTAAGCGGTGGGTTGGTGAACGTTTTACCCTATTCATTCAGATTGGTGATTGGTTGCGGTTAGTGAGTGAAAAATAGCCAGAAAAGACCACTGATAGCGACAATTGCCCCTAAAATCAGGGCGGTTTTTTGTAAACGGCGGAGAATGGGCTGGATTTGATAGGAGACGATTAAACGATCGCGGGTTAAAATGGCGGCGGTTTTTGTCCAGATTTGGCCATCGTACCAGCCCGACTCTTCATAAAATACTTTCTCCGATTGCAAGCGATCATAGACGTAAATCCAGCCTAAATACAAGCGCAATAACACCAATCCTACCAAAATTGTCGAGCCAAAAATCCCCGCGCAGAAGAAGAGAAAAGGGGCTTTTTTGAGGGGAAAACTAGCGGCGGCAATCGGTCCGACAATTAACCATGTCCACAACCATAACCAGACAATTTTTTTTGTATAAGAGGCTACATCTAGCGTTGCCCAACGGAAAAACCAAGATTCTTTTAATTGTTCGTACTCGTTAACCGGTTGCTGTTCTTCCGGGACGGGACAGAAATCAAGGGAGGATTTCATGGATTCTACTCCTCCAAATGGTCGCTAGGTAGAGGAATCCGTTGAGCATGACCCCAAAATGCTTCTAAATTATAAAATTCTCGCTCTTTTGGTAAAAAGATATGGACAATGATAGCGCCATAATCCATCAGGATCCAGCTACCTTCGCTTTTTCCTTCCACTTGTCGGGGGGATTGTTGCCATTCTAGTTCCATAGCAGCTTCGATCGCATCCTCGATCGCTCGCACTTGAGTGGTAGAATAGCCGGTAATAATCAGAAAATAATCGGTTAAATAACAGATATCGGCGACTTTCAGGATGGCGATGTCCCCTGCTTTCTTGTCCTCGGCAGCGGTGACAATTGTCTCTAGAAATTTTTCGGTCTTGAGATTTTCGGCGATGGGGGTAATAATTCCAGTGGGATTGGTCATTCAGGTTGTGGTTATCCTTTGGCTGAGGTGGTTGTAAGGGAGTCTTGAGATTATGTTAATCAATGGTTTTAGTTTCCGTTGGTTGTTCTTTAACAATTTGTAACGCCCAGTTGCGCGTTAGCACGGTGCGGGGATGAATGGGACAATGGCTACTTAAAAGATATTTTAGGGAATAATCGCAGGTTTGTTGAACGCTTTTATGGAGATTTTGATAGCTGAGTTGTCGTAGGGCGTTTAATTCGGGTGTATCGCCGCGATTGGGTTCCAAGGCATCGGCAATAAAGACTATACAGCTAAGATCGCTCATATTGGGTTTACCGAGGGTATGATTGCGAATTGCTTCGAGAATTTCCTCATCGGTAACGTTAAATTCTTTTTGGGCGACAACTGCACTGACATCGGCGTGGAGTAAGTGGGGATGGGATGCACAGATATTATCCACGTCTATTCCCGCCGATTCCGCCATTTTTAACAGTTTTTTGGGCTTGAAAAATTTAGCCAGATCGTGCATTAACCCAGCTTGCCCTGCTTGGACGGCATCGAGATCGTGATGACGAGCTAAATCAATACACATGGTCTCGACACCGAGAATATGGCGCAGACGGTGTTCGTTGACGTTTTCTTTTAACCAGTCGATAACTTGCTGTCGCATCTTTTTTTTGCCCTTGTGGAACCCCAAAACGATTGTAACAATTACTATACAATTTTGCCTATCGCTTCAAGGTTCGATCTTTACCAATCATCCTCGCGAGTAGCTTCTAAAACTTCTTCTTGCTGCCAATCATCCTGAAAAGGTTGTACCACTTTACCGATCGCATCGGCCACAAAAGACTTAATAAATTCTTCCTTGCGACTGAGTTGAAATTGTCTTTGTACCACTTCCGTCATACCACCGTCGCCCCAGTCTTGATCCTGACGGAAATATTCAATAAAACTTTTGCCAGCAATGCGGGTTAAATAGGCGGCACTGACCCCTTGAATTGCCTTACCGACTATATAGGTAGTAAAATTTAATTGTAGGATTCTGGCTAATAATTCTACTGCTCCTTTCACCACTCCCAAACTAACTAGAGTTTTACCCAAAGATACAGCCAATTCTTTGCCTCGATCGCTGTTAATTTCACAGCCATAAACTTGACCAATTTCCCTGACCATTTGAGCATTAACCGCCGCCGTTGCTAACAGATCGAACACTGGTAAGGGAGTCACCGCAATCACTCCCGCACCGATCCACTGATAGCGATCGATAATTTTATCAGCTTGGCGACGACGTTGGCGATCAATAATTTTCCTAGCTTCTTCCCCCAATCTTTGGGATTGTAAGAGGATATTATCCGCCACTAAATCCTCCCCTTCGGCCCGTAAAACTGAAGCCAAACGTTTAATTAAAGCTAAAATATCTGGTTCTGGTGTGATGATTTGTCCACCGGTTAACTGTACTGGTTGGGGATTAGCGGCGACGGCAATAATATCGGCGGAAAGGATCACTCCTTTTAGCCGTTCTCGTAATTGTTTTAAAATCATTTCTCGATCTTCGTCGCTATAGAGATCGATTTTATTAAAGACTAAGAGAGAACGTTTACCAATATCAATTAAACGCAATAAAGGGCCGTATTCCGATTGTCGAATATCGTTATCGATGACAAATAAAAGTAAATCTGCTTCCGTGGCTAATTGTCGCGCTAACTGTTCCCTTTGACCTCCGGCTGCACCAATTTCGAGAATGCCGGGGGTATCGGTAATTTGAATTTCCCGATTCACACCTTTCATTTTTAAACTATAGGTTTCCCCTTTTTCCGTGGTTCCCATGGTTGCCTCCACATTGCCCACCATTTGACCGATGAGGGCGTTAATTAGGGAGGTTTTTCCCGCCGATCCTGTGCCGAAAACGATGATTTTAACTTCTTTTCTGGCTAAACTTCGCTCAATTTCTTGGGAACGATTAATAAAAACCTGTTGAGTTACTTTATCTTGAATTTGCTCCACCTGTTGTCGGATAGCTTTTAAGGTTTCCCCGGCGGCCTCGGTTTTTTCTACTGGTAATTTTAGGGGTGGACGGGAGGAAGAATGCAACCCGCGGCGACTTTTTGGGCGCTGGGGCAGCAGATAAAAGTAGTACAAAAGAACGTATATCAGCAAGCCCAGCAGTCCGATAATGAGCAAAAGCAGAATATTAGCTAAGATAGGAGCGGTAAAGGCGATCTGGATGTAAAGACGATAGATAGAGTTGACTAACCACAACATTAATCCGAAAATAAAGCTCAGACCAATGATTAAAGTGGCAAGACGGGGTAATTTCATCGGAAATTTTGGGTCTGAAACCCCGTCGTTCTACGACGGCTTTACTGTTAAATATTAGCACATTTACGAAATATATGCTAAAATGTGAGACATGGAAAAAGCCTATTCTTACCGATTTTACCCCACACCCGAACAAGAGTCGCTATTGCGGCGCACTTTGGGCTGTGTAAGATTGGTTTACAATAAGGCACTCCATCTCAGAACACAAGCATGGTATGAAAGACAAGAAAGAGTAGGCTACGCTCAAACTTCTTCAATGCTAACTGATTGGAAAAAGCAAGAAGAATTAAACTTTCTCAATGAAGTAAGCTGTGTACCCTTACAACAAGGGTTAAGACACCTACAAACAGCTTTCACTAATTTCTTTGCTGGTCGTACTAAGTATCCTAACTTCAAGAAAAAACATCAAGGAGGAAGTGCCGAATTTACCAAATCTGCTTTTAAATTTAAAGACAGACAAATCTATTTAGCCAAATGCACGGAACCCTTAGCGATTCGATGGTCAAGACAAATACCAGAAAGCTGTGAACCAAGCACAGTAACAGTCAGATTACATCCTTCTGGACGTTGGCATATATCAATTAGATTTGATGACCCAACAATTAAGCCATTACCAGTAACAGATAAAGCCATTGGAATTGACTTAGGAATTAGTAGCCTCGTGATTACCAGCGATGGCGATAAAGTGTCTAATCCTAAGCATTTTAAGAAACATTATCAGAGGTTGCGAAAGGCACAAAAAAATCTTTCTCGAAAACAGAAAGGGTCAAAAAATCGGGAAAAAGCAAGAATCAAAGTAGCCAAAATTCACGCTCAAATCACCGATAGCAGAAAAGACCATTTACATAAGCTAACCACTCAATTAGTTCGGGAAAACCAAACGATTGTAGTTGAGAATTTAGCCGTCAAGAATATAGTCAAAAACCCGAAATTATCTCAGGCAATATCTGATGTTAGTTGGGGAGAAATCACTCGACAGTTAGCCTATAAATGCCGTTGGTATGGGAGAAACTACATCGAAATAGATAGATGGTTTCCTAGTTCTAAAAGGTGTAGTAATTGCGGGTATATTGCCCTTGAAAATGCCGTTAAATATTCGAGAGTGGGATTGTCCAGACTGTGGGACTCACCATGACCGAGATGTTAACGCTAGTAAAAACATTTTGGCCGCAGGGCTTGCGGTGTCAGTCTGTAGAGCGACCATAAGACCAGAACAGAGTAAATCTGTTAAGGCAGGTGCGGAACCCCGCAAGAGAAAGAAGCAGAAACCCAAATCGTGAGGTTTGGGAATCACCGTCCGTTTTACGGCGGCGAGGATGTCAACAGCTTTAACGGTAGGGGATTCCTTGATCTTGATCTTAGTTCTTTGCTGGCCGATTGTCGGGAACCAGAATAGACTATTATCTATGAAGTAGGGAGGCACAATTATTTGTAGGAGCAGTAGCGTAACCCATGCGGGCGTTGGGTTTCATGCTTTAACCGTTCGGCAAAAGCTCACGGCCGAAGCCCAACCTACGTCCTCCACCTACCTACTCCCTATCTACCCACTTCATAATTCATAATTCATAATTCATAATTCATAATTCCCTCTCCCCACTTCCCCACTTCATAATTCATAATTCATAATTCATAATTCCCTCCCCCTTCGGGTCAGAAAAGGGGTAAGATAATAAGTTTAGTGATAAGATGACCGAATTGTAAGCGGGGACTTGATATGGCAGAAACCCTATTATTTAATGCTTTGCGACAGGCGATCGATGAGGAAATGGGCCGCGACCAGACAGTATTTGTTTTGGGTGAAGATGTGGGTCATTACGGTGGTTCCTACAAAGTTACCAAAGATCTCTACAAAAAATATGGCGATTTAAGGGTTTTAGATACTCCCATCGCTGAAAATAGTTTTACGGGCATGGCAGTGGGGGCAGCCATGACGGGATTACGTCCGATTATTGAAGGCATGAATATGGGTTTTCTTTTGCTTGCCTTTAACCAAATTGCCAACAATGCTGGGATGTTACGTTATACTTCCGGCGGTAATTTTAAAATCCCCATGGTTATCCGCGGTCCGGGGGGTGTGGGGAGACAATTAGGGGCGGAACATTCCCAACGTTTAGAGGCCTATTTTCACGCGGTACCCGGCCTAAAAATTGTCGCTTGTTCCACTCCCTACAATGCCAAAGGTTTATTAAAATCGGCGATTAGAGATAATAACCCCGTGCTTTTCTTTGAACACGTTCTTCTCTATAATCTCAAGGAAAATTTACCTGATAGCGAGTATCTTTTACCCCTCGATAAAGCGGAAATCGTTCGCAAGGGAGAAGATATAACTATTCTCACCTATTCGCGGATGCGTCATCACTGTTTACAGGCATTAAAACAGTTAGAAAAAGATGGCTATGATCCGGAAATTATCGATTTAATTTCCCTGAAACCCTTTGATATGGAGACGATCGCCGCTTCGATTCGCAAGACTCACAGGGTGATTATCGTGGAAGAATGTATGAAAACGGCGGGAATTGCTTCTGAGTTAATTGCTTTAATTAACGAGCAGTTATTCGATGAATTGGATGCCCCCGTGTTAAGATTATCTTCCCAAGATATCCCCACACCTTATAACGGTAATCTAGAAAGATTGACGATTATTCAACCTAATCAAATTGTCGAAGCTGTCCAAAAAATGGTTGGTGATCGCATTTAACAAATTCTCCTTTTGATACTGAAGTTATGCAGAGACAAAATTGGTTATTCTTACTGATCATCGGCCTAGTTGTTGCCTCGATCTTTATCCTGATTAAGTTGCCCCTACAATTAGGTTTAGACCTGCGCGGTGGTAGTCAATTAACCATTCAGGTTAAACCCACTGAAACCGTGACAACCATTCAACCTAATGATTTAAAAGCCGTACAAAATGTGATTGAAAATCGCGTTAATGCCCTCGGTGTTTCTGAATCATTAGTGCAGACTGTGGACAGTAAAAATCAGGTAATCGTGCAACTACCTGGGGTCACAGATCCCAAAGAAGCTGAGAGAAACCTAAATGTTCAGGCCCAATTAGAATTTCGTCAGCAAAAACAAGGTACAGAAGGAGAATTTCGAGCTGAATACTCGATTTTTCAACAAAAAAAGGCGGAATTAACCGCCCTCAAAGCCGAGAATAAACCCGAAAATGCCGCTAAAATTGCCGAACTAGAACAATCTCTGCAAAAATCTAAAGAGGCAATTTTAAATTTATTTGAATCGGTGGACTTAACCGGAAAAAATCTGCAAAATGCCACCATTAGTTCCACCCAAGGCACTAACTGGGAAGTGGCCATTACTTTCGACTCGGAAGGGGGCAGTAAATTCGCCGAACTGACTAAAGCGATCGCGGGTACTGGTCGCAGTATTGGGATTTTCCTCGATAATGAATTAATTAGCGCCCCTGTAGTTGGTGTGGAGTTTGCCCAAACGGGAATCACAGGAGGCCGGGCCGTGATTACTGGTAATTTTACCGCCGAAACTGCCAACGATCTAGCGATTCAATTGCGCGGTGGTTCCCTACCTTTTCCCGTCAAAGTGGAAGAAATTCGCACCGTTGGGGCAACTTTAGGCCAGGATAGCATCCGTCGCAGTATCTACGCTGGTTTAGTGGGTTTACTGTTAGTTTTAATCTTCATGGCGGTTTATTACCGTTTACCCGGTATTATTGCCGATATTTCCCTGATTATCTATACTATTCTCTCTCTGGGGGCTTTTGCCCTAGTGGGAGTCACGATGACGTTACCCGGTATTGCTGGATTTATCCTCAGTATCGGTATGGCAGTTGATGCAAATGTACTGATTTTTGAGCGTACCCGGGAAGAATTAAGGGCCGGAAAATCCCTATTTCGGGCAGTAGAGTCGGGATTTTATCGGGCTTTTTCCAGTATTCTTGATAGTAATGTCACTACTTTAATCGCCTGTGCTGCCTTATTTTGGTTGGGTTCAGGATTAGTCAAGGGTTTTGCTTTAACTTTAGCCATTGGGGTAGCTGTGAGTATGTTTACTGCTTTAACCTGTAGTCGCACTCTCCTGTTAATCACCGTGTTAAACGTCCCCAGCGTCCGTCAAAAACCGCAACTTTTCTGCCCTAATTTACCGGTAAACCAATAATTCAGTTATCAGTTATCAGTTATCAGTTACCAGTTATCAGATTGGAGTTTTAAGTTAACAGTGTTAATCGGTTATCAGTTACCAGTTATTCTCCCACTGATTACTGCTTACTGATAACTGAAAAATATCCCTACTCCTGTCTCCTTTGTTCCTTGTTACTTAATCGATATGGCATTTAACGTTACAAAACAGCGTAATTTTTGGTGGACAGTCTCGGCCTTGCTGACGATTGGCAGTATTTTGGCCATGGTGATTTCTTGGTTCACTATTCAAGCGCCTTTACGACCGAGTTTAGATTTTGTTGGTGGGACGAGAATTCAGATAGAATTAGCCTGTGCTAAAAAGAATACCTGTGAGAAACCCTTAACTACTGCCGAAGTGCAAGCAATTTTAGAAGAGGAAGGATTGGGTAACAGTAGTGTGCAGGTATTGGATAAATATACTTTATCGGTGCGGACTAAAACCCTGGCAGAAGAACAGAGAACAAAATTACTCGACACCTTAAATGAGAAAATTGGCACCTTTGACCCCGAAACCGGTCAAATCGATACCGTCGGGCCCACCATCGGTCAAGAATTATTTAGGTCGGGATTTTTAGCTTTATTAGTGTCATTTTTTGGCATTGCCGTCTATCTCAGCTTCCGTTTTCAACGGGATTACGCTTTTTTTGCCATTGTCGCCCTGCTGCACGACGTTTTGATCACTTTAGGGGTCTTTGCGGTTTTAGGCTTAATTGCGGGGGTAGAAGTGGATAGTTTATTTTTGGTTTCCCTCTTGACAATTGTGGGCTTTTCTGTTAACGACACAGTGGTAATTTATGATCGCGTCCGGGAAAATTTTGCTAATACCCCCGAATTATCCGTGGATGAAATTGTCGATAATGCGGTGAGTCAAACCCTAAGTCGTTCAATTAATACCACCCTGACCACTTTATTGCCTCTGGTGGCGATTTTTCTCTTTGGTGGCACCACCTTAAAATATTTTGCCCTAGCTTTAATTATTGGCTTTGTAGCGGGGGCCTATTCGAGTATTTTTATCGCTAGTACCCTACTAGCTTGGTGGCGCGGTCGTTCCCATCGACCCACACTCAATTACAGTTAGGATGCCATTGGTGAAGAATCAGTCGGTCTTGGATAGGTCGTAATAGTAATTTCAACCTGTTGATTGAGACGACCCAAAATTGATATCAAACGGTCAATAGTAAAGCGTTCCAAATTAGCATGGCGAATCTGAACAAATTCACTGTGATTAATTCCAGTTCGCACTTGAGCATCGCGGGTTGATAAGTCTTCCTTCTCCAGAACCTTGATAATTTCAGCAGCAAGCAGTGCTTTCGCTTGTCGCACGTCCGCATCTACATCGCCAAAATCGCGGTACACATTCCCGCTACCTTGTACCAGTTCAAATTGTTCTTCACTCATGAGAGTTCCTCCTTCAATCGCTTGAGCCGTGCTTTGATAACTTCGACTTCTTGCTGTGGTGTTTTGATCCCTTTTGGGGATTTTTTCTGGAAGGCATGAATCACCCAGATAGCCTCACCTAACTGGACAGCATAAATAGTTCGATAGGCATCCCCCTTGAAAGGTAGAGCAATCTCGAACACACCAGAACCTATCCCCTTAAAAGGCTTGGTTAGGGATGATTTTGCCCCTTCTGCTGCAATAGTTAAAGCGTCAAGTACAATTTCTTGGGCTTCCTTGGGAAACTTTTGAAAATCTTTCCGTGCCGCTTTAATCCAAGATATAGGACGGGTATTACGCATTCGCTTATGGTGATATAACTGATACCACCTGTCAAGCCCCATTATACTAAATCCAAAGATGGCTTTTAGTTGTCAGCTAAATTTTTTGACCAATTGGGTCAAATTGCTTCAAGAGATTTGATTGCGAACGCCACTAAAAGCGGCATAGGCGATCGCTATAGCATCTACAGCATCATTAATAGGCATTTTTGTCAATCCGAATAAATACTTAATTTGTTCGGCCACCTCAGCTTTAGTGGCCCTACCATGGCCCAGATGACATTTCCAACTAGCTTGATGGAGGAAAATCGGTTCAATTCCCCCATCGCGGCAGCTAACCAGATTGATAATTCCCAATGCTTGCAGGACTCCACCGGCTGCCTTGATTTGCCGGTTAAAAAAGGGCATTTCTACGGCAATTTCTCCCGGTTTATATTCTGCGATTAACTCCTTTAAATCCCGTTCAATTTCAATCAAACGCTGGGCAGTAGAAAGATTTTTAGAAGTTTCGATCGTGCCGTAATCGACTAAAATCGGCATTAACTCACTATTATCCCGGAGAATAGCCCAACCGACAATCGCTAATCCGGGGTCGATACCCAACCAAGTAGTCATAGATTAAGCCAAAAAATCTTGGACGATTTGGAGGATTCTTTGGGATGCTTGTCCATCTCCAAAAGGATTAATTGCATTAGCCATACGATCATAGGCGATTTTATCCCCTAATAATTCTCCCGCTGCGGCTAAAATTTGCTCCGGATTAGTCCCAATTAATTTCGCTGTTCCCGCTTCTACTGCTTCTGGTCTTTCTGTGGTTTCTCGCAATACTAAAACTGGTTTTCCTAAACTGGGGGCTTCTTCTTGAATGCCCCCGGAATCAGTTAATAATAAATAACAGCGTTGAATCGCCCCCACTAACTCGGCATAATCGAGAGGTTCAGTTAAAAATACCCTGGGATGATTGCCCAAAGCAGACTGAATTGGTTCTCGGACGGTGGGATTGCGATGGAGGGGTAATAATAGGGCTGTATCGGTATATTTTTCTAACAACAAAGTGAATCCTTTGATAATATCCTGTAAGGGTTCGCCCCAATTTTCCCGGCGGTGAACCGTGGCTAATAAAACCCGATAATCTGACCAATTTAAGCCCGCAATTTGGCATTCTGGCGCGGTTTGGGCTACGGTTAATAAAGCATCAATAACCGTATTGCCGGTGTGGTGAATATTTCCTGTCACCCCAGATTTTTGTAAATTTTCCACGGCTAAAGTAGTGGGAGCAAAATGTAGGGTAGTCAGTTGAGAAATTAGGCGGCGATTAGCTTCTTCGGGATAGGGATTATAGATATCATTAGTTCTTAATCCTGCTTCTACATGAGCGATAGGAATTTGTTGATAAAAAGCCGCTAAAGCAGCAGCAAAAGCAGTGGTAGTATCACCTTGCACAATAATTAAATCTGGTTTTATGCGCTCAAAAACTGTTTCTAAACCGCGTAAACTGCGGCAAGTAATATCAGTTAAGGTTTGACGGGTTTGCATAATATCCAGATTTTCATCTGCTTTTAAAGCAAATAATTCCATCACCTGCGCTACCATTTCTTTATGCTGTCCCGTCAGAATTACATGGGTTTGAAACTGTTCCGATTCTTGAAAAGCACGAATAACGGGAGCTAATTTAATCGCTTCGGGACGAGTTCCAAGAGTAATACAAATTGATTTCGACATATTATTATCAGTTATCAGTTATTTTAGCCGTCAGGAGACAGGAGACAGGAGATGATTTTTATTTATTCTCCCTAATTCATAATTCATAATTCATAATTCATCGCTTGAATTGTGCTGTTTTGTCATTTTTCACTCGTGGGGGGTTGTTGAACAATAAATTGGGGATAGAGTTGCATTTGCTGAGGATTTAAAGAAGGTCGAGAGATGGTCAAAACTTTTTGTTTAGCTAACTCTTGGGTCATGGTATCTAAAGTTTGAGCGATACGCAAATTATATTCTAATTGTTCCCCGGAAGAAAGCAGATTACTTAAGCCATCAATTAAACGTCTTAAATTCTCGCGAAATTGGGGATCCCCGATTAACTCATCAATATCCGAGGTGATTTTTTGAGTATTTTCAAAAGTCACCCTAGCGGATTCGAGAGTTTTTTGCAGCAGGACTATTGTAGCAGGATCGTTAATAGTTTTAGTAATTTCTCGTAAATTATTTGATGTTTCCACCGCATTATTCAAAATAGTCTCGATATTTTGCATGACTTGTTTAGTATCAATTTCATCTAAACCAGCATTCAACCTCAGGGCGGTATTATTGAGATTATTAGCAAGACTGCCAATACCTAAACTAGCTCGATTAATATTACCGAGAGTATTAACAATTTGTCCGCGATTTTCGCTGAGAACAGCATTGAGATTAGCGACTAATTGAGAAGATTGTTGAAAAGTCCGGCTGATTTGACTGCGATTTTCCTGCACGGTACTATCTAAAGTATTGACAAAACGGGAGGCATTATTAGCTGTATTAGTGACCGAGCGACTGGTGGTAGCTAATTCCAAAGATAGACGAGAGATTTCTCTTTGGGCATTACGAATAGTCTGGGAGGTATCATCGGATAAACGGGCGATTTTTTGGGCCGCTATAGCGGTATTTTTGGTGACATCATTGAGATTACCCACAAATTCAGGACTGGTAAAAGTATCCACTAAACGACCAATACTAGACATTAATTGTGTTCCTGTTGTCCCCTGTAAACGGCTATTATTACAGAGAATTAACTGTTGATCACAGTCGGGACCCAGAGGGTCGAGATTTTTGGCCTCAGCACTTAAAGAAACTAAGGGAGTGATATCGATGGCTGCCTCCCCAATTAATCCAGAAAGATTGGTAGTAACAGTTACCTTCCTAGGCATAACTAAAGTAGCAGAAGCGATCTCGGCAATAACTTCCACTTGATTACTCCCCGGGATAAAACTCGTAATTCTTCCCACTCTCACCCCGCGAAAACGTACCGGCGCCCCGACTTGTAACCCTTCCACGTCGGCAAACTCGAAGATTAATTGATAAGTTCTTTGACCAAATCCCCCCCCGCGAACCCAGATAGCGAGCGCCCCAAAGACCAATAATCCGCCTAGGGCAAACAAACCTAGTCTTCCTTCCCGTAAAGCTCGCGAACTCTGCATGATTTTTCTCTCATTCTCGATAGTTCTTAATTTAGCTTAATCTAGCTTAAACGATTGTCCTAATCGGGCCTTCAATGCTGGCGCTAAAAAATTGCCGGATCATGGGATGATCGGTACGATCGATATCTGCCACCACTCCCTGCCATTGCACTTTTCCCTGATAGAGAAATACTACTCGATCGGCGGTGCGTCGGATGGTACTTTGTTGGTGAGAAACCATCACATAAGTGTTCGCAGACCCTGATTTTTCATGGAGAGTCCGCACTAGATCCTCGATAATTGTGGAAGCTATCGGGTCTAATCCGGCGGTAGGTTCATCATACAGCAGTAATTCGGGATTATCGGCCGGATTATCGGGATTAGTGATAATAGCGCGGGCAAAAGCCACCCGTTTACGCATTCCCCCCGATAGTTCCGAAGGATAAAGGTCACTAATTCCCTGTAAACCGACCATTTCCAGGCTTTTTTCCACTAATTCCCTAATTCTGGCTTTTTTTAACTTAGTTTGTTCATAGAGATAAAAACCGACATTTTCCCCGACGGTGAGAGAATCAAACAGGGCCGTTTGTTGAAAAACTAAGGAAGTTCGCATCGCTTCCCGACCATCTTCTAGCAATCCCTGACGCAATTGGCCTTTAATACGAATTTCTCCAGCATTTATCCCCGTTAATCCCGCAATTAACCGTAAAACCGTTGATTTTCCCGTTCCCGACGGCCCGATAATTACCAGGGCCTCCCCTCGATAAATGGTTAAATCTAAACCATCGAGAATAACATTATCCCCGAATCTTTTCGATACTCCTCTCAATTCAATTAACGGTTCTTTCATCGTCGCTTAATTATCCTAATAACCTCTGGAATTTTAGGGAGATGGGGAAGTGGAAATTATGAATTATGAATTATGAATTAGGAAGTGGGGTGCGGGGTGTGGGATGTGGGGTGTGGGGTGTGGGGTGTGGGGTGTGGGGAGAACAAATAAACATAATCTCGTGTCTCCTGTCTCGGAGTCTCCTGCCTCCCGACTCGATTCTGGCTGCTATAGTAGAAAAGCACCCATTGCTGACGATATCTGAGGTAGATTGCCGTGACTATTGCTTTAGACCAACTGCTCACCCCCGACATTTTTCGACCGGCGCGTTATTTGGGCAACGAGTTAGGCGCTAAACATAAAGAATGGGCAAGTGCTGTGGTTCGTTGGGTGTTAACCTATCCGGAAGTGTACGAAGTGGGGGCATCTAATCTCGGTCATATTATCCTCTACAATATCCTCAATGCTCAACCCCGCCAACTCTGCGATCGCACTTATTTACCCGCACCGGATTTAGCCCAAAAACTCAAACAGACAAAAACCCCCTTATTTGCCCTAGAATCCCGTCGTTGCCTCACAGATTTTGATATTCTGGGTTTTAGTCTCAGTTATGAGCTAGGAGCTACCAATATTTTAGAAATGCTCGACCTAGCCACAATTCCCTTGACTTGGAGAGAAAGAGACTCGGGTAACTATCCGCTAATTTTTGCCGGGGGACAAACTGCCACCTCTAACCCCGAACCCTACGCCGACTTTTTTGATTTTATCGCCCTTGGTGATGGCGAAGAATTATTGCCAGAAATCGGTTTAATTTTAGAAGAGGGTAAACTAGCTAATCTAAGCAAAGAAGAACTATTACTAGATTTAGCCCAAATTCCGGGGGTATATGTGCCGCGTTTCTACGATGTCACCCCAATCGGTGCAGTTATCCCCAATCGTGACGATGTACCGAAAAGAATTTTACGCCGGGTAGCTACTCCTATCCCAGCCTATTCTATCGGTTTAGTTCCCTTCGTGGAAACGGTTCACGATCGCCTGGTGGTGGAAATTCGTCGCGGTTGCACGAGGGGATGTCGTTTCTGTCAACCGGGGATGTTAACCCGTCCCGCGCGGGATGTGCAACCGGAAGCAGTAATCGAATCGATTGAAAAAGGAATGCGAGCGACGGGATATAACGAATTTTCTTTATTATCTCTCAGTTGCTCCGATTATCTAGCTTTACCTGCCGTGGGTATGGAGATTAAAAACCGTCTCCAGAATGAGAATATATCTCTATCCTTACCCAGTCAAAGAGTCGATCGCTTTGACGAAAATATTGCTAACATAATTGGGGGCAATCGTCAATCGGGTTTAACCTTTGCACCAGAAGCGGGAACCCAACGAATGCGCGATGTGATTAACAAAGGGTTAACCAACGAAGAATTACTCAGAGGGATAAAAACTGCTGTCGAACAGGGTTGGGATAAGGTCAAACTCTATTTTATGATCGGTTTGCCGGGGGAAACCGATGTGGATGTCATCGGTATCGTGGAAACGGTGCGCTGGTTGCGTCGGGAATGTCGTTTACCAAAGCGGAAACCCCTGGATTTTACCCTAACTATCTCGAATTTTACGCCTAAACCCCATACCCCCTTCCAGTGGCATTCCGTCTCGACGGCCGAATTTATCCGCAAACAGGAGTTATTAAGACAGGAATTCCAAGGCATGAGAGGGGTAAAAGTCAATTATACCGATGTCCGCATCTCGGCTATGGAAGATTTTATCGGTCGCGGTGACAGAAGTTTAGGGAAAGTGGTGCTGCGCGCTTGGCAATTGGGAGCCGGGATGGATGCTTGGTGGGATAATACAGAGAAAGCCTATCAAGCATGGTCACAGGCGATCGAAGAATCTGGTTTAACCTGGAAATATCGTCAGGTAGAACAGGGAGAATGGAATATTTTTGCCGATGCAGACAAAGATATTTTAGAGCGTCCTTTGCCCTGGGATCATCTGGATACCGGTATCGATAAAAAATGGCTAGAGGAGGACTTAAAACGCGCCCTAGACGCGGCAACGGTCCCCGATTGTTCTTTTGAGGGTTGTTCCCATTGTGGCGTTTGTAGCGTCGATTTTGGTCATAATATCGTCATTGAAGCGCCCCCGATTCCCGCTTTTGCTGGACATTTTCAACCCAATCAAGAACGCGCCCAAAGAATTCGGGTTTGGTTTGGCAAAATTGGCGAAATGGCCCTAGTTAGCCACTTGGATCTGGTGCGTTTATTTGATCGCGTCGTCCGTCGGGCTGCTATTCCTATTTCCTTTACCGGTGGATTTCACCCCGGTCCGCGCATTTCGATCGCCAATGCTTTATCCTTGGGAGCAACCAGTAGCGGTGAGATTGTCGATTTTGAATTGACAAAAGTGATCGATTTAGAGACTTTTAAACAGCAATTAACCGCACAATTACCCGCAGACTTACCAGTTTATCAGGTGGAAGAAATTCCCTTAAATGCTCCAGCTGCCACCCGTTTGTTGGAAAAAGCCGAGTATTTGCTCACTTTTAATAGTGAGGGAATTGACTGTCAACAGTGGCAAAATTGGATCGAGGCAATTAAGCAAGCAACGGTGATGGAACGGGAAAAAACCACCAAATCCGGCAAAAAAGTCACGATTAATCTGCGAGAACAATTATATGAATTAGAGTTAAAAACTGTTGACAAACAAGCCGTTTTGTGCTATGTGGGCAGTTGTCGCAATGATGGCACTTTACTGCAGCCCGATCATATCGTCGAGATGTTAGAACGGGTCTCTGGGCAGGAAATTTCGCTGCTTAATTGCCATCGTCAGCGCTTGATTTTAGGGACTTAACCATTGTCAACCGTCATGCCAAATCCGTTTTTAATAGTGTGATTAACTCCCAATTCAAGCCTAGAAACCCAGTTATGGATTGTTTCTCCCTGCTCCCCGCTCTCCTATGCCTTTTAAATAGGATTTAGTCTCAACTTATCCTAACGCCTCGAAGATTTTAAACATGGGCAAGTACATGGACAGAAGAATAGTTCCCACTATCCCGGCAATACCGACCATCATCAAGGGTTCAATGATACTGGTTAAAGCTTTAACAGCCTGTTCCACCTCATCTTCGTAGAAATCGGCCACTTTCATCATCATGGCATCTAATTCTCCCGTTTCCTCACCAATACTAATCATTTGAATGGCCAAAGCTGGGAAAACATTGGCTTTTTGTATGGCTAAACTCATCATTCCCCCCTGCTGAATTTCCGCCTTGGCACCGATGATCGCATTGGCAATTACCTGATTACCCACCGTATTACAAACGATATCAAGGGAACTCAAAATCGGGACACCAGAACGCGTCAGAGTCCCAAAAACCCGGCAAAATCTAGCCACAGCCGATTTTTCATTCAAATCACCAAAAAGAGGCATTTTAAGGAAAAACTGGTCAATTTGCAGACGACCCATCGGGGTTTTGTAATAGCGACGCAGTAAAAAAACTGTGGCAGTAATGGTGACAATCGGAATTAAAATCAACCAACTACGCATCAGACTACTTAAAAAGAGCATAAATTGCGTTAAAGCTGGTAGTGGCACCTTCAAATCGGTGAAAATTTTCGCAAACACGGGAATTAAAAAGATCGTCATCCCGAAAAACACAATTACCGCCAAAATTCCCACCGCTACTGGATAGGTCATCGCTGATTTAATCTGGTTTTTCAAGCGGGCCATATCTTCCAAAAGTTTCGAGAGACGCAGCAGCACTTCATCGAGTACCCCCCCCGTCTCTCCAGCTTCGATCATACTGACATAAAGTTCATCAAAACATTCTGTATGTTTGGCCATCGCTTGCGATAACGGACTGCCTTGCTGTACGTCAGCACTAATCGCTTGTAGTGCTTTTCTCATCTTGGGATTACCGGATTGATCCCCCAAAACTCCCAAACATCTCACAATCGGCACCCCAGCATTAATCATTACCGAAAATTGACGGGAAAAAACCGCTTTATCTTTGATGGAAATCTTGGCAAACATCAACTCTAAACCAGAAAGATCGATCTCTCCTCCCGCTTTTTTGACTTTACCGACGGCAGCATATTTCGCCTTCAGCATCATTCGGGCATGATCGGGAGACATAGCTTCAACTTTCTCTTGGAAAACTTTTCCAGATCTGCTTTTAACTTGTGCGACAAAAGTAGGCATAGGACAAATTAGTTATTAGTTATTAGTTATTAGTTATTAGTTATTAGTTATTAGTTATCAGTTCACTGTTTACAGCAAAAAACTTCCCACTCTCCTATATCTTTTAAACAGGATTTAGTATTAAATCCGGGCTTTAGTTTTGACGTTAGCACCAGATCCGGCGACAAGACGTTGTAATTCATCGGGTTTACCACTTTTAGAAATTGCCTCTTCAAAGGATATAACACCGCTAAAAACTAAATTAGCTAATCCCTGTTCCATAGTTTGCATTCCTAGCTTCATTCCCGTTTGAATTGCTGAGTAAACTTGGGGGGCTTTTCCTTCGCGAATTAGGTTAGCGATCGCTGGAGTTACCACCATGATTTCCTGTACCATTGCCCGGCCAAATTCCCCTGGTTTAGGATTTTTTTTCTTGACTAGGGTTTGACTAAAAACTGCTAGTAAAGAATTGGATAACATGGAGCGAATTTGTGACTGTTGGTTAGGGGGGAAAACGTCAATGATCCGATCGACTGTTCCCGCTGCCGAGCTAGTGTGCAGAGTTCCGAAGACTAAGTGACCGGTTTCCGCCGCCGTAATTGCCAAACTAATTGTTTCTAAATCCCGCATTTCTCCCACAAGGATAATATCAGGATCTTCGCGTAAAGCTGCTCTTAATGCGTTAGCAAAACTCTTGGTATCTTCTCCTTTTTGTCGTTGGTGAAACAGGCTTTTTATATTAGGAAAAACATATTCAATTGGGTCTTCTACAGTTAAAATGTGTTCAGACCTAGTCCGATTAATTAAGTCTAAAATTGATGCTAAAGTGGTAGTCTTACCTGAACCTGTTTGTCCAGTTACGAGAATTAATCCCCTCGGTCTTTCCGATAATTCTCGGACTACTTCTGGTAAATTTAATTGTTCAAAGTTAGGAATTTTGGAGGACAAAGCGCGTAAACAAGCTGCATAGGCTCCCCTTTCTTTATAAACATTGATCCTAAATCTTGCTAATCCTTTCACCCCGTAGGAACAGTCTAATTCCCAATTCTGCTCTAACTCTTTTATTTGAGTATTATTGAGCATACTAAAAATCAATTTCTGACAATCTTGCGGGGTTAAAGATTCTTCATTAATCGGGGTGAGTTTGCCACTAATGCGAAAATAGACCGGCGCCCTGGACTGAATGTGCATATCGGAACCGCCCATCTCGACCAATTGTTCCATTAAATCTTCGATCATTAAGTCCATAAGTTAAACTCCATCTATAAGGTAAAATCAGTGAACAGTAACCAGTAACTATTGAAAAGACATTGGGAAAGTGCTATTTAAGACTACTCACTTAATACTCCTTACTTAAAACTCAAATCTCATAACTGATAACTGATCACTGAAAAACTGTCTTAACCACTAAATCGCGGTCTCATACAATAGGGACAATCGAGCCATTCTGGTTTTAGTTCGGCGCGACAACCACTACAGATTAAACCGCTTTTCCGTTTAGCTTTTAATTCCGCTTCCAGACCAGAATCGCTAAATGTCACCCGTTCCACTTCTTCGAGGGTGGTGTAACCCTCGCGCACCAGATTTAAACTGTAGGCTAGGAGTGTCACCATGCCCTCATCGACGGCCGCCTCCTTAATGCGATCGGTGGTTGCCCCTTGGTTAATTAATTGCTGTAGTCGTTCACTATTCTGCATTACCTCATAGACACCGATGCGACCTTTATAACCGCTGCCGTTGCACTTGACGCAGAGATTGCCCTCTCTTCGCGCCTGTTGAATTTCCTCTATGGTCAGGGTATTAGCCTTATAAAAGGTCACTTCCTGTTCATTGGCGGCGGAAAGACCAAAACGGGCCAATTCCTCTTGGGTGGGGTGATAGGCGACTCGACACTCGGTACAGACGCGCCGCATCAGACGCTGGGCCAAAACTCCCAACAGAGAACCAGAAATCATAAACGTTTCAACCCCCATCTCATCGAGACGAGCGATCGCACCTGCGGCATCGTTGGTGTGTAGGGTAGTTAAGACCAAGTGACCAGTTAAGGCGGCCTCGATCGCTGTTTTAGCTGTTTCCTTGTCCCTAGTTTCTCCCACCAGAATCACATCCGGGTCTTGTCGCATGAATGCCCGCAGAATCGAGGCGAAATCCATGCCTTTTTCGCGAATTACCTGCACCTGGGTGATGCCTGGTAGAGAATATTCGATCGGATCTTCGGCGGTATTAATATTAACTCCGGGGTGATTTCTTTCCGCTAATACCGAGTATAAACTGGTGGATTTCCCCGAACCGGTCGGGCCCGTCACCAGCAACAGACCAAAGGGACGACTGGCCAGATCTCGGACAATTTGTAGGGTTTTTTGATCGGTGATTAGTTTATCTAAACCCAACTGGGTAGAGGAGTTATCGAGAATCCGTAAACAGACTTTTTCCCCGTAGCGACTGGGCAGGGTATTAACCCGAAAATCCACTTTCCGTCCTTGATAAATCCGCCGAATTTTACCATCTTGGGGAAGACGACGTTCAGCGATATCGAGATCGGCCATGATTTTAAAACGGGCTGTAACCGCTGGGGTAATTCTTTTCGGCAGTGGATCAAAAGCTTGATGAAGAACTCCATCTTTGCGAAAGCGAATTTTCAGGAATTCTTCTTGGGGTTCGATGTGAATATCGGAAGTCCCTTCCTGTAGAGCTTTAGCTAGTATTTTATTGACCAGGTTGATGACGGGGGCTTGATTCGCGTCTCCTTCTCCGAGATCATCGGCCACTTCATCGTTAGCACCAGAGACTACCTCAATACTGGCGACAATATCGGTGAGATCCGAGAGTTTTTCCAGTTCTTTTTCTTTTTCGAGTCTGGCTTTTTCCCTTTCTAGTTCCGGTTGGGCCCAGTGGAATTTTTCCAGTAATCTTTCGTAATCTTCCCCGGTAATCACTAAACGCTGTAAACCTAACTCCCTGGGGCGGAGGATACGATTAATATCGTCCGTAGCCTCTAGGTTGTCGGGATCGACCATGGCTATCAAAATTGAAGCCGGCTCTCCTTCGATTCGACGCAGGGGGATGAGACGATAGCGACGACAAAGATCGATCGGAATCAAAGAATCGATCAATCTGGCTATTTCCAGTCCATCCACATCGCTCAATTCTGGGTCGAGCGATTCGACTCCGTAGAGAATTTTTAGTTCAAATAACTGGTTTTTCTTATACTGTCGCTGTAAATCCGGGGGCAAAGGTCGCCCGGTTAGTTTTTGTAATATTTCTACTAGCGATCGTCCCGATTTCCGTGTTTCCACCAGGGCCTGTTGCATTTGCTCGGCACCGATATAGCCCGACTGCACCAACTTGTTACCAAAGGGGGAAAAGTAATTGCGTAGGGCAACGGCACGGGTTTTCTTGGAAGAAAATGTCATAGACGATTCCTAACCTCTCCACTACCCTTTAATCTTCCCAATTCTACCGAGAAAACTGCATTCTAAGTAGGTAGGCGTTAAAAGTTATCAGATGCCCCCTTATTAAGGGGATATCCCCCCGCCTATCGGCACCCCCCTTATCAAGGGGGGCAGGGGGGATCGAACCTAAAATCCATTCTTAATTTAATTATAACCAGCTACTTAGCAAAAATTTTTCTAGATCACCGATTATCTATCGGGGTCGCTTATATCCAGTTACGGATCTTGTCCACAAAATGTTACATTAAGGGTTAAGCCTTGATTATTAGCTGGTACTTAAAGACCAAAATCAGCATTAAATGGTCATATATTGCCAAATTCCCCACTAAAATCCTATACCATGAGTGCAGAACCAAATACCTCAGCAATTTTCGACGAAAACCAAGAATCCTCTTCTAATTCCCCTGAATCTCTTGCCACCGAATCAGAAACCAGTGTCACCGATGAAGCCAAAACGGTGACGGACCAGGCCGCCTCTAGCGAGGGATTTTCCCTTCTAGACGGAATGACTATCGATTTTCTAAAAGAGGAAATCGACACTCTCAAACAGCAGTTAGAGGAACAAACCCAACAGGTTGATGCCTACAAGAAACGCTATATCACTCTAGCAGCCGAGTTCGACAATTTTCGCAAACGCACAGAGAAAGAAAAAGAGGAACTGGAAACAAAAATCAAGGGCAAAACCCTGATGGAAATTCTTGGTGTGGTGGATAATTTTGAGCGCGCCCGTACTCAAATTAAACCGGCTAATGATGGTGAGATGGGTATTCACAAAAGCTACCAAGGGGTCTATAAAACCTTAGTGGACAGTCTCAAGCGTTTAGGCGTTTCCCCCATGCGTCCGGAAGGTCAACCCTTTGATCCTAGCTACCACGAAGCGATGATGCGGGAGTACACCGATGAACATCCCGAAGGCACAGTGGTGGAGCAGTTAGTACGGGGATACACTCTCGGAGAACAGGTTTTGCGTCATGCTTTGGTAAAAGTGGCCGCCCCCAAAGAGACAGACCCTAATGCTGATCAGTCCGAAGCCACTTCCATTCCATCCCAGGAATCAGTCTAAAATCCCGATGGGGATTAAACTGGTTTGAGGGTTAGGTATTGGCCGGTAGGGTCTGTATTCCCCCGCTATCTCCTATCCCTCATCCTCGCTCAGAGACTTTTTCTCTCTTGACCGATTTATTCGTGGGGGTGTGGGGTGTAGGATTTTACCCACAAGAGCCAAAGATATTATCTAACAAGGTTTTTAGATTTATTCAGCAGGCCCGATTTATCTTTTAATTAAAAATGCTTCTATCCCCAAGGCTTTTGCCCCTTGGTAATCTTCTTTTTTACTATCGCCAATATGCCAAGCTTGCGCGGGGGGACAATCATGTTTTTCTAGGGCGATTTGAAAAATTTCAGCATCTGGTTTAGCTGCTCCGGCCTGAGAAGAAATCGTGATCGATCGAAAAAAATATTCTAAGCCTAATTCGGCCAAAACTTGGTAGATACGACTATCAAAATTGGAAATAATGCCCAACTCGATCCCCTGAATCTGCCAGAGTCTTAAAGCGGGAATGACATCCTCGTACAGCACCCAAGGCTCGGCAGTGGCAAAATGATGATAAAGTTCGCCAAAAAAAGCCTCAAAATCGGGAAATCGTTCCAGATAACCTAGATTATTAAAAACTGCCCCAGTCAGCGATCGCCACCAGCGATACTCTAACTCAGGAATTTGTGCCGGTTCAACGTCAGGAAAAGCTAGGGGGGGAGAAGTGGGGAAAATAGCCGAGAAAGACTGTTCTAGACTCTCTGCCGCCACCTCTACCCCAAAATCCGCCGCTATTTGACTATAAATTGCTCCGACACTGCCTTTTACCCCAAAAATGGTCCCCACAGCATCGAGAAAAATAACTTGCGGTTTCTGCATGAGAGTTTTGTCTATAACCGTCGAACTGAGGTTTTTAGGGTCGGTCCTTTGGGGGCCTAACACACCTAACCATTGCTTATTTTAAAGGATTATGGCCGAAATTCTCGGATCACTTGCCAAACTCTTAATACCTCTGCCACCGTCCATGCTTGGGCAAAAGCTCCCCTAGGGGTAAAAGGAGCATTACCATCGAAAATTTCGCTTAAATTACCGATACAGCTATCCCCAAGATGATCGATCATCGGTGTTAAAAAACTCTCAGCTAGGATAGGATCGCGATAGACTTTCAGATGGGCTTCGATAAATGCCCCTAATAACCATCCCCAGACTGTTCCCTGATGGTAGGCACTATCTCTTTTTAAGCGATCGCCACTGTAAACGCCACGGTAATCAGGATGATCGGCAGTTAGCGATCGCAAACCGCGAGAAGTCAACAATTTTAAAGCACAAATATCGACAATGGCCTTTTTCTGTGGGGAATTTAATAACTCCTCCACCGACAAAGACACGGCAAAAAGTTGATTCGGTCGTAAACTGGCATCATTACCCTTGTCCGTATCTAAAACATCGTAACAATACCCCAGAGAATCATCCCAGAAGCGAGAGAACCCTTTTAGGGTCATTTTTCTCATTTTTTCGTAATCAGTGGCATCCATGCCCAAATAATGGGCAAATTGAACCATTATTTTTAGGGCATTGAACCAAAGGGCATTAATTTCTACGGGTTTGCCGATGCGGGGAGTAATCACCAGATCATCAACTTTGGCATCCATCCAAGTCAATTGTACTCCCGCTTCGCCGGCATAGATCAAACCATCGTCATCTAGGTGAATATTGTAGCGAGTACCGCGACGAAACCAAGCGATCACTTCCTTTAAAGCGGGATAAATAGTTCTGAGAAACTCAAAATCTTGGCTTTGGTTAAAATAGGAACGAATGGCTTCAAAATACCAAAGAATAGCATCGACAGCGTTATATTCGGGCATTTCTCCCCCATCGGGCAGTAAATTCGGCAATAAACCCCGGTCTAGATAACGGGAAAAAGTTAGTAAAATCTGACGGGCGATCGCAGGTCGGACTGTAGTCAAAGTTAATCCTCTTAGGGAGATCATCGTATCGCGACCCCAATCACCAAACCAAGGATAACCCGCGATGATCGTTTTGCCGTCCGGTTGATCCAGGAGAGGACGACTAACGATAAACTGGTCGGCAGCGAGGGTAAGTTGTTGAATCCATTCGGGCTGCTGGGGATTAATCAGACTATTTTCGTAGCGATAGCGAGACTCTAGAGAAGATTGACCGTCTAAACTGGGATCGGGACGGGTACTAGCGGCAATTGTCACCGATTCTCCCACTTTAAGAGTAGCCGAAAAACTAGCAGCATGGAGATGATTTTCTCGATCGATTAAACCACGATAACGTTCCACGGCCAAATCAAAGCGATAATACCAGATATGAGCGGGGAAAACCTGTCCCTGACTGATTAATAGATAAAAAGGTACAGCATTGTCATAGGCAATCACTCTGACTCCTTTTTCCAGAGGACTAATATCCATTTGCCAGTTAAAACCCTGGGTATTGCCGTGAAAATCACGATAATTGACAAAAGCAGTCAGATTGAGAGTTAGGGGAGAATTACCGCGAAGGTAGGTATAGTGAGTATAGGTGGTATTTTCTCCCTGTTCCATCCAGATGCGCTTTTCTAGTAAGGCATCCCCACAGATAAAAGTCCAGACGGGAATCGCACCTTCCAGATGAAAACTTTCGATATTAATATAGCCTTGCGGTTCGATCGTAGCACCTAACCAGCGATTGCTGGCCAGATGATAAAGTTTCTGGTTATATTGTACCGATTCATCGATTTTAGTCACTAGAAGTGTTCTTTTCGTCGGTGGAGCCAAAGCAGCGATCAAGAGGCCATGATAACAGCGAGTTAGAAATCCAGCCACAGTTCCAGCAGCAAAACCCCCAATACCATTAGTGACTAACCATTCGCGCTTTTCAGCCACCGGAAGATAATTACATATATCTCGACCAAAACGGAGCTTGACCATGAGCTTCCCAATTCCTAGTAATTTTGTTATAATAGAAAATTGTGTCTTTATATCTATAGAGTAACTCTATCTTAAGGAGAAAAATCAGCAGTGAGTAAACGTACTTTAGAAGGAACCACGCGCAAACAGAAGCGCACTTCTGGATTTAGAGCGAGAATGCGTAGCGTCAACGGACGTAAAGTCATTAAAGCTCGTCGGAAAAGAGGGCGCTATCGTTTAAGTGTTTAGGTTATTCTGGGAACCGACTAATTTTCGTGGGACTACCCCAAATTCATCGCTTAAAACATCGACAGGATTTTCAAGCTGTCTATGGAACAGGGAAGCGTTATCACGGTTCCCACTTAACCTTAATTAGTTTAGAGGATTCTTGCCCAGATGCCCCCGGCCCCAGTCGTTTTGGTATCTCGATTAGCAAGAAAGTTAGTAAAAAAGCGGTGGTTCGTAATCGACTAAAAAGGCAAATACGAGCGGTAATTCGGCAGTTATTGCCAGAAATAGCGGCAGGATGGCGAGGGATAATCATTATCCGTCCCGAGGCGATCGAGTGCAATTATGAACATTTTTTGCGAGAATTAAAGCAGTTGTTAGTGAAGGCGAATATAATTCATGGGCATTAAAGAAGAAACTTTTTATGAAGGCGGTCCGCACATCGGCGACCTAATCATCAATATCCTGCTAGGATTTACGGTGATTTGTTTGCCTTTAACCGTTGGGGCAGTGGTACGGGCAATCTGGTTAAGATATAAGATAACCGATCGGCGGATTTCGATCACTGGGGGTTGGATGGGACGCGATCGCACAGATATTATCTATTCAGAAGTGGCAAAAGTGGCAAAAATGCCGAGAGGAATTGGTGTTTGGGGGGATATTGTCGTAACTCTCAAGGATAGAAGTCGTTTAGAAATGCGCGCGATGCCGAAATTCCGGGAAATTCATGACTATATTGCCGAAAGAGTCGCCGATAAAACCGGTCGTCCCCTAGAATCGATCATAAGTCAATAAAACAAAATAATCGATCGCCGAGATTCGATAAATTAGATTTGTTACAAGTGAACCCCCATTAAACGAGAAGGCATAGATTAAACCCATGGATTTTGGAGTCGGATTTATTTCCACAAATATCATGTTGCCAATCCTAGATTTTTTCTTTCGGATTGTGCATAGTTACGGTTTCGCCATCATTGCTTTAACGCTGGTGGTGAGATTTGCCGTCTTTCCCCTCAGTGCCGGCCAGATTCGCAATATGAGAAAAATGCGAATCACTCAACCCTTGATGAAGGAAAGACAGGCAGAAATTCAACAACGCTACAAAAATGACCCGCAAAAACAACAGGAGGAAATGGGCAAATTAATGCAGGAGTTGGGCAACCCCCTAGCCGGTTGTTTACCCCTGTTATTACAAATGCCGATTCTTTTGGCTTTATTTGCGACGCTGCGGGGTTCCCCCTTCTCGGATATTAACTACACCGTCGATTTACAGGTGTTGCCGAGCGAACAAATCGCCCTCGTGCAGCGCCAACCCTATGGCACCAAACCCCAAAACGTTTATATTGACGAGTCTCTCCACTATCCCATCACCGCTTTTTTACCCCAAGGCAATAAAATCGCCCCGGGAGAACAGCTAAAAATCGACCTGCAAAACGACCAGGGCAAGTCTTTGGGCCAATTAGCCACGGAAGCACCCGAAAATAACCTAAAACCCACCTACGAGGTGGTTAAAGGTCAAGAACTGGTGCAAGTTAATGAAGACGGTTCCATCGTCGCTTTAGCCCCCGGAGATGCCAGTATTAAAGTTATCGTCCCGGGGATTGCCGCTAATACGGGTTTTCTCTTTATTGAGGCCCTGGGAAGAATTGGGGCAACTGGTGCCAATGGTGAAATTCACTGGGATATTTTGGCGATGGTCATCGCTTTCGGCGTTAGTATCTATGTTAACCAAGAGTTATCCGGCGCCGGTGCGCCTTCGGGGGGAGCAGCCCAACAACAGCAAACGGTGAATAAAATCACCCCGATAATTTTTAGTATGATGTTCCTGTTTTTCCCCTTACCGGCGGGGGTATTGATGTATATCTTAACCGCGAACATCTTCCAAACTATTCAAACGGTGATTTTGATGCGGGAACCGTTACCAGAAAACCTGCAAAAATTGGTAGCGGAACAGGAAAAAACGGAAAAAACCCGCGATGCTCTCCCCTTTGAAAAACGTTCTAGCAAGAAAAAGGAAAAAACATCGTAATGAGTATATGGGAGCAAAATAGCGAGAAAGCTAAACAATGGCTGGAAAAACTGCTAAAGTTGATGGCCATGCCCACAGATGTCCAGATTGGTGTGCAGGAATTGGGAACTGGACCTTCCTCCTGTTGGTTAATTATTGATAGCAGTCAATTGAGTCCCCAACAAGTGGAACTTCTCCTCGCTAACAAGGGTGAGGGACTGGATGCGATTCAATCCCTAGCTAATACGATTCTAAATATTGGTGTCGATTCGGCAGAACATCAGTTCTATATTGTTGAAATCAACGGCTATCGTCAACAAAGACAGTCAGAACTCTTCGACTGGGTGAATCAAGCGGCGACGCAAGTGCGGCAAACAGGACAGGAAATAGAATTAAAAGCCCTATCTTCGGCGGAACGTCGCCAAATTCACGCCTTTTTTCAGGAAGAAAACGATTTAACCACAGAAAGTCGCGGCGTGGAACCCGATCGCCGGTTAGTAATTCGTTTAAAATAAAACCAAAGGGTGGGGTAAAACCTGCCCTCTTTTTTATTTTAGGCTTTAGCCTTCTTGCTCACTCTAAAATTGAGTTGAGAATTACCACGGCCGTGGAGATATAAAATTAGAAAATCCGACCACCTCGACGGTTGGGGGCTAAACCACGATTACTGGGTGTAAAGCAGTAGGCATCGCGATTGATTCGTCGAATATTCTCTTGTAAAAATCGATCACAATTGCCCTCTGGAACGATAATTGTTTGATAGAGGGATTTTCCCGATAGATTACGATAGTAGGGAATCCAAAGAATACCCAGATTTTGAAACCCATATTTGAAGTGTAGTTCTTCCCCGCGTTTCTTTGCTTCGTATTCGGTCTTCCAAGCTGACTCGGCAATTACTCGCAGACCTTCAAAATCGGCACTGTGCCAGTCAAGACGTGGAGCGGCGAAAACCTCACCGAAAAATGTACTCGAAAATGCCATGCACATCATCAATAAAGTGATTTCTTTTCTGATATTCACGAAAAATAGCCACTGTTTTGAGTAGGAATGAAGGCCAGTTATCATTTTAGTGGGCTTTACTATTGATAACTGAAATATTTTTTATTTTAACCTCAGTTCGAGATAAGCCGAAACCCTAATTTTACCTTAGCCAGTCAGTCCTATTCTTTCCTGAAAGTCATGGCACAATCTGCTTAACCCGAACTGACGTTATTTTAGCCAGATATCTCCTTTCTCTTCTGTCTTTTCGCCTGTTTTTGCTCTCAAAGCTCTGGCAGCCAAAATTTTGTCATCGATTGACGTTGTTAATAGTGGGATTAACTCCCTATTCAACTTTAAAAACACCCCACACCCACGCCAAACTTTTTGCCGCAAACCCTAGTTAATAACTTAACTTCAGAGCATTTACAGGTACATCATCCCAAGACTCTACGGTTCTTAAAACTGCTACCCACCCCGCTTGTTTTTGCTCGTCCGTAAGACTGGTTAACCAACTTTGATGACAATCTTTTGCTGCTTGTTCGTCTTGACAGGCAATACAAGCTTGTACTAAACCACAGGGATCAATCTGTTCATTTACCCAAATAATCATAGTTAATAGCCCTACTTAACTTTATTATTATAATCCATCGATCGCCCACAGAGAAACTTTTGATATTGATAACCTGTTACATAATTGGAGGATAACTCTGAGAGTTGACAGTCCGATCGATCTATTGAAGAATGGAAATTAATTAACCATAATTCAAAAGGGGCAGAAGATGACAGATTAAAATTTGGCTTTTGTCCTGAGTTAACTAAGATAAACTTAGGGTTTTTATCGGGAAATCTTTGGTTAAATTCCCAAGCAATTCCCATCATTTCTCCCACCTGCACCAAACTCCTATAGCTGGTGGCAATTACTAACGGATAACGGCTATTATTTTCGATAGTGGTAACTAATTTATCTGGCCGATAATACTTACGATAGCCTAAATTAAAAGTAACACTTAGGGAACTAAATAAAGCCATAATAATTACAATAATTACGATTTTTTGCTGCTGCCTTTGCCAACAATTATCTAATAAAATTGCTAGAATTAAAATTACCGAGGGAAAGTAAACAAAACTATATCTAGCTCCCCGGGTAATATCGACCGAAAGCAGATAAGTGATGACAAAGAAAATAGCAATTGAACTGAGAAAAAATGCCGAGAGAATGCCTAATTCTGGTTTATAGGAGTCTAGCCACGCTGTTTTTAATTGTGGGATAATCCAGAGAAAAAACCCGATCATTATTGCCCCAGAAGTCAAGATAATTATTAAAGATTCTGATTCAACGGGGAGCAGGGAAAGCATAGTAATTAATGTTCCCAGTAATTGAAAAAAGGGGCTAATTACGGCTAAAAAACTATCATTGTCTCTCTGAATCCAACCAGTCATCTGATTGCCATAATCTTTGGGTACAAACGTGATAAACCAAATAATAATAAAGCTCAAGTTACCTAAAAAAACTAAACTTAAACGCCACCAATTAGTTATCCAAAAGTTTTTTTGTTTGATTTGATTGAATAAAATCCATAATAAAGTTATCGCTTCCGCTAGGATAGTTAAACTAAAAAAATAGTGGACTAATAACCCTAGACAGTTGACAATTAACCAGAAAAAAACCAAAGTATGGGATATTCTCTTATAGTCGATAATTTTGATGCTTGCCTTAAGAAAACAGCCTAAAGATATGAGGGCAAATACAACCGCTAAAGTATAATGACGCGCTTCTTGGGAGATAAAAACCGCGTAGGGAGAAACCGCCATTAAAATCGCCGCCAGAAAAGCGATCGAGCCAGATTTAAAGACAAATTTACTGATAAAATAAATTAGAGGAATCGAAATAACTCCCCAAAACACTGCCAGCGATCGCATTCCTGCTAAAGATACATATTCTCCCCGATCAAAGAATAATTTATTCCAGAGATAGGCGAAAATAAAATACAAAGGTGGATGATTGTCCTCCTGAATAACTAATTTAATTACATCGGCAATAGTTGCCTGATGGTTACTCTGGAGAGGTGCTAATAAGGTGGCTAGGGAGATTATTTGATTTAACGGCACTATCTGGTAATTATTGCCAATACTAAAAACCATAGTGGCAAATTCATCCGTCCAGGGAGGTTTGCTCGTTAATTGTGTTAACCTAATAACCAGTCCCAAAATTATTACTAATCCTAACCAACAAAAATCAGACCAAGCTAACCGCTCCTTGCCTTTTTGTTGTAGATTAGAAATGACTGTAGATAAATTCAATTTAATTGTTATCTCCAAAAGATTCGATTATTTTAACTGCTTCCGATGGGGAAATATCTTGACGGCAATTAGGATAATCATACTCCTCCCGGGCAATTAATGCCCCACTGAGACGATAAAAATATTCTCCCATTTTCATCCAATCGGAATACAAATCGGGTTCAGGGAATTGTTGCCTTAATTCCGAGTCTTTGGGTGTACCATAATTAAGCCAGTATCCTTCTCCAAATAGTGGGGAATTGAGCGCTAGGGTTCCCTCTAATTCTAAACCATCATCGCCCCTGGCGTTTTCGATTCCTTCCACCAAAAAACAGCTATTCTCGGCATTTTCAAAAAGGATTGCGTATTCTTTCCTCTCTTCTGCGAGGATTTTAATCTCGCTGGCCCGAAATCCGGGAGGAATATAGTTAGGTAAAATAATCTTAGCATCTAGCGATCGCAGTTGTTGGCGTTGACTGGCGCTCAAAGTTACCGTTTCTGCTCTCAAATATTGCCCATTGTCAATAATAACAATAGATAATCCTAAAACTAAGGGCCAGAAAAATTTTATGGTCATAATCGCTGTTTTTAAGGTCATATTCTGGAGAATATGTCAGTTTTTAGGCAATTTACTGATTATTTAACCACATTAATGACGAATATTGCCCTTTTCCTGTTCCCGATCCCCTATCTACCGATTCTAATCGACAAAAAATCATAGCTTGTCTGTGGATTCCACTTTTTTCCACTTCTGTCACCCGGAATTATGGGACTGACATCACCCCAAACCCTCTCGTATTCTAAGGTTATCGACAGGAAAGAGAGGTAACAACCATGTTAGTCAGCCACCAAAATCCAACTTTTGTCCGTAACTACTTAATCGCAGTTATCTCCGTGGTGATGATGGGTGTGGGAGTTGCCGATCTCGTCAATAATCCCTCTCGAATCGCTCAACAAAACCGTCTTGATGGTTATGGTCGCTATGTTAGCGCTGGTTTGGTTAGTGGTGCGGTCAATAATATGCGTTAATTTGCCTCTGATTCTCAATCCTGTTGAAAAGGTGTGAGTAATTATGAATTATGAATTATGAATTATGAACTGGGGAGAATAAATAAAAATAATCTCCTGACTCCTGACTCCTGACTCCTGACTCCTGATAACTGATAACTGATAACTGATAACTGAAACTGCTTAAACCCAAGAATGGAGAGCGCGTAATTGGGGGGTTTTTTTAGCTTGGTGGGTCTGCATTCTCTGTAAAACATCATCGAGAATTGTCACCGCTTCGCGGATATATTTCCCCTTATTCAGCATGACACATTCAGCCCTTTCGGCCATAGCGGCATCGGTAATCTCGGCCCGGGAAGGAATACTTTTCTTAACCAGATTTTCCAGGACTTGGGTAGCCCAAATTACTGGAATATGGGCTGCTTCGCATAACCAGAGAATTTCCTCTTGAATTTCTGCTAGTCTTTGATAGCCAATTTCTACGGCCAAATCACCCCGGGCAATCATCACGCCAAAAGGTTGTTTACCGGCGGCATGGATGATTAATTCCGGTAGATTTTTCACGGCTAAAGGTGTTTCTATTTTGGCCACGATTGCTTTTTGTCGCCAAGCATCCCCCAAACGACTTTGTAACTCTAGCTGTAGTGTCTCGATATCGCTGGCTTTTTGTACAAAAGAGTAACCGATAATATCGGCATTTTCGGCAATAAAATCTAAATCTTGCCGGTCTTTTGCGGTCAAAGGATCGATATTTAAGACGGTATCGGGGAAATTTAGTCCTTTATCTGCTTTGAGTTTTTCCCCTTTCTCCCTGGCGTGGGTAATTTTTAGTAAAAGACCTTCCGGCATTATGGCAATAACTTCAGCCCCGATATGACCATCATCAATCCAAACTTTCGCCCCGACGGGAATTTGGGGAATAATTTCCGGTTGGGAACAATTAGCCTGAAAATACTGAGGATGGGCAGTATAGGGCGGTTGGGTGGTTAAGAGGAGAAAATCCCCTTGATATAGTCTGGTTTGGGACTGGGGGGCTAAAATCTGCTCTAAACGGATTTTTGGGCCGGCTAAGTCCATATAAACCTTACAGGTATGTCCATTGACTAAATTTTCGGGATTTTTGACCGCCTCGCGCAGATTTTCGATCATTCCCTGCCACTCTTTCGGGCTATCATGGGCGCAATTAATGCGAATACAGTCCATCCCGCAACGCAGTAATTGAGCGATAAAATCGGGGTCGGTTGCCGCTTCCGTCGGCATTGTCACCATAATTCGCACCCGACGCCGGGGGGAAGGCAGACCGAAAACTTCGGCGCTATGGGAGGCTAAAAGTTTATCTCCTTGGAAAAATGCCTCTAAAGGGGGATGTTTTGGCAATAATGAGGCTTCTTGATGACAAACCGCCCCTAAAGTGGCAATTACCGCATCGAGGGTCGGTAAAACTTTCGATTCAATCCGGCCGAGGGAAGATAATCCCCAGGGCATTAAAGCTAATTGTAAATCCCGGATATCTTCTTGTCTAAGGGCGAGATAATAGGCTAAATTACGGGTGCTAGGTTGAAAATTATCCTTTTCAATCAGGTTTTTCCACTGCTGCAATTTCTCCTCGCCTTCTACTGTCACAAAATGCCGTAACCTTTGCAGATGATGGAGGAGAGTTTGGGGGTAGGATAATTGTTCTCGTTTGAGTTGTTCTGAGAGAGTTAAAGACATAAAATTGCGTAAAAAGTAAAAATCGTCAATTACTAAGGCAATACTCGCCTAGAAAATGATCACTTTTGCGGCTTATATTGCTTCTGGCCGGTTATGGGGTCAGTTCTCAGGTATAATCTCTCTGTTTCTATACTAAGCAAATATCCCGTCTCTAGAAGTTAATTTTTGCTGCGATTTATGGGGTTTATCTTCATGGTGAGGTGGGAAGTTTTGGTTTTCGGGGTTCGCTGGTCGGTGGTCGCTACTAGAAAAGCTAGGTTTATCGGTGAAAAACTATCGATAAGCTTCCCTGTTTTAGGCCATAAACTTAAAAATAATGGCGGACATTGGTTGAATCAATTATCTTTTTTGAGCTATATTAAAGGTGACTAAAGTGATTAGTAACTACAGTATTAAGTTTTATGAAGGGAGGGAATGCTCCAGAATCGCGACTATAATGATTAAACAGATCATTCCTGTGTCGGCGAGAGCGAGAAAATATGTCTGCCACTGAATACGAAGCAATTATCGGTTTAGAAACCCACTGTCAACTCAACACCAAAAGCAAGATATTTTGTCCCTGTCCCACCAACTTCGATAGTCCCCCCAATACTAACGTCTGTCCCGTCTGTTTGGGTTATCCGGGGGTATTACCCGTCCTTAACCAAGAGGTCCTAGCCAGTGCCGTTAAACTGGGATTAGCTATCGATGGTAAAATTACACCTCATAGCAAATTCGATCGCAAACAGTATTTTTATCCCGACCTGCCGAAAAATTATCAAATTTCCCAGTATGATCTCCCTATTGTCGAACAGGGTCAACTAGAAATCGAGATCGTCGATAAAAAAACTAAGGAAGTTAGCCGCAAAATTATCGGCATTACCCGTCTGCACATGGAAGAAGACGCGGGAAAACTGGTTCATGCTGGCAGCGAACGTCTCTCCGGTTCCACCCATTCCCTCGTGGATTTTAATCGTACAGGTGTACCATTATTGGAAATTGTCTCGGAACCGGATTTACGCACTGGGGCCGAAGCGGCGGAATATGCCCAAGAATTAAGGCGTTTAGTGCGTTATCTCGGCATCAGTGACGGTAATATGCAGGAAGGTTCCCTGCGCTGCGATGTCAATATTTCCGTTCGCAAAAAAGGCACTGAAAAGTTCGGGACTAAGGTAGAAATTAAAAATATGAACTCCTTTAGTGCTATCCAAAAAGCCATAGAATACGAGATCGATCGACAAATTGAAGCGATCGAAAATGGGGAATTGATCGTACAGGAAACCCGTCTTTGGGAAGAAGCTACTCAACGGACGATTAGTATGCGGAAAAAAGAAGGTTCTAGCGATTATCGCTATTTTCCCGAACCGGATTTACCCCCCCTAGAAGTCTCCCCCGAACAGTTAAAAGCTTGGGCGGAAGAATTACCGGAATTACCCGCTCGTAAACGTCGTCGTTATGAAGAAGAATTTGGTCTTTCCCCCTACGATGCCAGGGTTTTAACCGATGATCGCACCGTGGCCGAATATTTTGAAACTGCGGTAATTGCGGGGGCAAATGCGAAATTAGTCGCTAACTGGATCAGTCAAGATATCGCCGCTTATTTGAATAATAATAAGCTGACGATCACAGAAATTGCCCTGCAAGCGTCAGACTTGGCTGAATTAGTTAAACTGATTGAAACGGGAACAATTAGTGGCAAAATTGCTAAGGAAATTTTACCAGAACTTCTCACCCAGGGCGGTTCACCGAAAGCGCTGGTGGAAAAGAAAGGATTAATACAAATTTCTGACACTTCTGCCATCGAAAAACTGATCGAGGAAATTATCGCCGCCCATCCAAGCGAGTTAGAAAAATTCCGTGCTGGTAAAACCAATCTTAAGGGATTTTTTGTCGGTCAAGTCATGAAAAAAAGCGGCGGTAAAGCCGATCCTAAATTAACTAGCCAAATCTTAGATCAAAAACTTTCTGGTTAGTTATATTCAGTGATCAGTAATCAGTAGAAATTATGAATTATGAATTATGAATTATGAATTATGAATTATGAATTAGGTTCTTCGTTACTTGCTATGGTTCGATAGGGGGGCATAAATCGACTCAATCCTTATCTGGCAAGAGATTTAATTGATTAGTTCGCTCTAGAGCGAAAACAGTTGACAAAAATAGCAGCAATGTCTGTCTCTATAAGGGTTTCATTTCTTATAATCCCGTCCATTGCATAACAAAAACCGAAGAGCCATGAATTATGAATTGGGGAGGGGGGAGAATAAATAAAAACACTCTCCCGAATACTGTCTCCTGTCTCCTGTCTCCTGTCTCCTGAGAGCTAAAATAACTGATAACTGAAAATGCCAAATTCCCCAACAACCTCGCAATTAAAGCCTAATAGCCCAAAAATTCTCGCTGTTGTCAACGGTAAAGGTGGTGTGGGTAAAACCACCACTGCGGTCAATTTAGCGGCAATTTGGGGGCAGAATCAGCGTGTTTTGCTGGTGGATGCGGATCCGCAGGGTTCCTCCACTTGGTGGGTAGAAAGAAATCAAGCGGGTATGGTATTTGATTTAGCCAAACAAATTAATACAGAGAAATTAGGAGAATTGCGTCAAATTATCGAGTATGATCTGATCGTGATTGACACACCACCAGCTTTGCGTTCCGAATTACTTACCGCAGTAATAGCAGAATCAGATTATTTAATTTTACCGACTCCTCCCGCACCGATGGATTTAATGGCTTTAATTGACACGGTACGCACGGCAGTTAAACCCTTAGGAATTGCCTATCGGGTTTTGTTAACGAAAGTGGATTCCCGTAGTCTTAAGGAAACTTTAGAAGCACAAAATACTCTATTAGAATTAGGTATTCCCGCCTGTCATGCTTTTGTCAGAAATTATAAGGCTCACGAAAAAGCCGTTTTAGACGGGGTAGCTATTACCAATTGGCGCGGTAAAAATGCCCAAGAAGCCAGCGCCGATTATCGTCGTGTAGCCGAAGAATTAGAACGGGATTGGTAGATTTATGAACAGGTTTTCTAAGGACAATATTTTTGCAGTAAAGAAATGACTAAATCTAGACCATCGGGCTGAACTTGAACAGTATAGGCTTCCGCTTCAATTTGTCTGCTAAAACCCTCGTAATTCATAAAAAATCTTCTGGTCATTGCCGGGGGTTCTATGCCTAAATTAAGAGCTTTAACTGTTTTGCCTCCATGACAAAGTTGAGCGGCATGGACAGCTTCATGAATTAATGTTGGTCGGGCAATACCTAAGTCAAAAACTAGGGGATGAATCCAAATAATTCTAGTTTTACTATCAAATAAACCGTAGGCTCCTCGCACTGGTGGCGGGGCAATTTTGACGATAAAATTGTGTTTTTCTAAAGTTTTTTGCAGCAGTGAAAAATCAGGATTCGCCGCCGATAAATTTTCTCCTGCAGCTAATTGCATCCCTAGAAAAACAGCAGCAATTGTGTAATAAATGCCCATCGGGTGATAGTTCCTATTAAAGAAAAATCCAAATTAGCAAGAGGTTATTCATTGATGAATCGAACCATCGGGGAGAATTGTTCCCGTTAAAATTGCCCTGGTTAATTTCACCATAATACGCTTACCAAAGCCAATTTTTGCCCCGCGTAAATCCGCCGCCGACAGATCCGCCCCACTTAAATCCGCCCCGATGAGATTGGCTTCCTGTAAATTTGCGCCTTTAAGGTTCGCTTCGAGGAGATTGGCGCGAAAAAGATTAGCTTTATACAGATTAGCTTTTTCTAGGTTAACTTTGTGCAGGAAGCTATCGCTTAAGTCGGCATGGCTTAAATCTGCTCCGATGAGACTGCGACTAGAGAGATCTTTTTCTTTCAGGTTAGCCCCCTGTAAATCGGCTCCGTTTAAATCCCGATAGTGAGGGCGCCCAGTGCCATGATTGTGGACCTGATGGTTATTCTGGGAGTGGCTGTGTTGACTATGGGTTTGTTGACTATGGGTTTGTTGACTATGGGTTTGTTGACTATGGGTTTTATGACTGTGGGTTTGTGAATTTTGGCCGGGTTGGCTAGGGTGAGGCTGATAGGGGGAGGCAGTTTTATGAGCGTGGGCGGGCTGTTTTTCAGTTTTAGGGGGGGAATTGGAGCGTTTAGGAGAATTTTGATGAATTTGCCGCAATTGTTCCCTAGCATGGTTAATTTCTTGCAGTTTAGCGGTGGCTTTTTCCAAAAGACGCTGATTATCTTTGGGAATGCGATCGGGATGCCAAATAAACACCAAATCCTTGTAGGCTTGATTGATCTCATCGAGAGATGCCCCATGATCTAACCCTAAAACTTTATAGTATCGCTCCAATTCTTTCATCATCGAAGTCCTAATACAAGGATAAAAGCATTAATGGCTACAATTTCTCTGAGTCTTGTCGGATTTTCTAGGAGAGGATTTCTTTTAGGATAATTTGACTCTGGGAGAGTTGCCATAAAATTTGAGAAAATGTCTGGTAATTAAGAAAATCTCGTTTTTCTATCCTGTTTTGTGGTGTAACTGTATAGCACATAACAGCAAAATTAGCAAATTTTTGATACAAAACTTAATTTATGCTGTTGGGAATGATGAATTATGAATGATGAAGTGGGAAGTGGGGAGTGAGGAGAAAAAAGCTGCCGACCGCCTCCTGCCTCCTGACTGCTGTATGATAAAACTTGTCCCGATAGGATAAATCAAGGTTGTGAAATTTGGTCAGTGGTTGGGGTTTATCTGTTTAATAATGGCTCTGTATGTATTGTGGCAGATTCGACAGCTGTTATTATTGATTTTTATGGCGATCGTGTTTACCGTAGCCTTAAATAGATGTGTGAAAGGATTGCAGAGATTAGGTATTAAAAGGGGGTTGGCTATTTTAATCACCCTGCTGACGAGTCTAGCAATTGTGATTTTATTTTTTATAATTATTGTTCCCCCCTTTATCGAACAGTTTCAAAAATTAATTGAACTTTTACCGCAAGCTTGGGATTTAGTCCGTAATAACTCGATTCAATGGCGACAACAATTCCAATTTGATTGGTTGCCATCGCTGCCTAATTTAAGTGATTTAGTCCAGCAGTTACAACCTTTAGGAACCTTTGTTTTTAGTAACTTTTTTACTTTCTTTTCTAACTCAGTTACGGCCATTTTGCAATTATTATTCGTGCTGGTGTTAGCAATGATGATGTTAGTCAACCCCCAACCCTATCGACAAGCTTTCTTAAAATTATTTCCTAACTTCTATCGTCGTCGTGCTGAGGAAATTCTTACCCTATCGGAAGCGGGTTTGGGTAATTGGTTGTTGGGAATTGCCATTAGTTCAACTATGGTAGGATTATTAAGTGGTTTCGGTCTTTTGCTTCTACAAATTAATCTAGTTCTCGTTCATGCTATCCTAGCAGGATTGCTCAATTTTATCCCTAATATCGGACCGACTGCTAGTGTGATTTTTCCGATCCTTATTGCTGTTATCGATGCGCCTTGGAAAATTGTCGCTATTCTGATTCTCTATTTTATTATCCAAAATGTCGAAAGTTATTTGCTGACACCAACTGTCATGGCTAAACAGGTATCTTTACTACCGGCAATTACCCTAATCGCTCAAATTTTCTTCGCTCAAATGTTTGGCATCTTAGGTTTATTGTTGGCTTTACCTTTGACAGTGGTAGTAAAAACATGGTTAGATGAATTATTATTCAAAGACATTTTAGATCAATGGGATCACGGCCATAACAAATCTTAAATAATCTCGGCAAAAGTCATGAAATTAATCATTATTACTCTCGTTATTTTATCTAATGTTTTTGCTGCTCTCCCAGCTAAGTCTGAAACGGTTCTAGAAAAAATTAAACGCACGGGATTATTAGAAGTAGCGATGAGAGAAGATGCCATTCCGTTTGGCTATCGAGATAGTAATAATAATTTGCAGGGATTATGCTTAGATTTTATCCAATTGCTCAGAGAGGAACTAAGGTATAAATTAAACCTCCAGATCATCAGTGTCAAAATTTATAAATCAACTTTATTTAATCGCTTCCAGTTATTGGAAAATAAAACCGTTGATTTCGAGTGTGGTCCTAATAGTATCAGAAAAAATATACCTAATGGTGTCAGTTTTTCTCGTCCTTTTTTTGTCACCGGAACTCAGTTTTTAGTTCGGAGTGATAATCAGAAAAATTTTAACTTTTCCTCGTCCTTAGAAGGTATAAGTATTGGAGTTTTGCGAGATACCAGCACTCAAGAATTATTAAGACAAAAATATCCTCTTGCTACCTATCAGGAATTTCAAGGAGTGACGGGAAGACTGCGGGGTATCCAAAGTTTAAGAAGGAATAGAATAGATGCTTTTGCTAGTGATGGTATTCTGCTAATTGGAGAAGCTGTCATTCTCGGTTTATCCTTAGAAAAAGATTATCAACTTATCCCGCGCAATCCTTTAAATTGTGATTATTATGGTTTTATTCTTCCCGCTAATGATCCCCAATGGCAAGAGTTTATTAATGGGGTTATCGTCACCAGTGAGAACAGAAATATTTTTAAAACATGGTTTAATGAAGTTGCTTCCTATTTTATACATACCTGGCAGTATTGTCGTAATAATCCCGAAAAATCCCAGTAAAACTTAACGGTTATGCACAAAAAAAATGATTTATTTTGGTTAATTGGTTGCGCGACAATAACCCTGTTTATTTGCAGTGCTATCAGACATATTTTATTTCAATCTAATGCTCTCGATCTTGGTTGGTTCGATCAAGGAGTTTACCTAATTTCTCAAGGTAAACCACCGATTATATCTTTTGTTGATTACCATATTTTAGGCGATCACATCGCTTTTATTCTCTATCCTATAGCCTTACTTTATAAAATTTATCCGAGCGTTTATTGGCTGCTTTTCTTACAAGCTTTTTCCCTTTCCCTTGCCGCTTTTCCCCTCTGGCAATTGGCAATAGAAGCCGGATTAAAAGAAAAACAAGCTTATACATTAGCCTTAGTTTATCTGCTCTATCCCCTAATTTTTAATGTTAATCTCTTTGATTTTCATCCTGAAGTGATCGCAGTGCCAGCGATTTTTTGGACAATTTTGGCAGCAAGATTAAATAATCTCTGGGGATTTTGTCTAGGAATCATTATTATTCTCGGTTGTAAAGCAATTCTCTCTTTAACATTGTTGGGAATGGGTATCTGGTTACTTCTCTGGGAAAAGAAAAAAATCCCCGGAATAATTGCTATGATTAGCGGCATTCTTTGGTTTATTATCACCACGAAGTTATTAATTCCTCTCCTGACAGGAAAATCAGCAGTTATTGAAATGGCTGATTCTCGATATAGTTATCTAGGAGATAGTTTACCAGCAATTATCTTTAATCTTTTCCTCAAACCCGATCTTGTCTTGGGAAAAATCTTTACTGGCAATAATCTAGGGCGTTGCATAATAGAGATATGAATGGAGGAAATCAAAATGCAATGCCCTGAATGTAAATCTACCCATATCCGTAAAAATGGCATCAATAAACAAGGTAAACAAAATCATATTTGTGTAACCTGTGGCCGTCAATTTATTAATAACTATGAAAAACAGAAAGGCTATGACGAAAAAACGAAGCGAGAATGCCTAACTGCCTATGTTAATGGGATGGGATTTAGAGGAATAGAAAGGCTAAAGGGAGTTCATCATACGACCGTAATTAATTGGGTAAAATCTGTGGGAGAATTATTGCCAGTCGCCTATGACCCAGAAACAATTCCTGAAGTAGGGGAACTGGATGAATTGGAAACCTTTGTTGGCTCAAAAAAAACAAAATCTGGGTGTGGACAGCCGTTGACCACTTTAAAAAAGGAATTTTAGGTTGGGTAATCGGAGACCATAGTAGCGAAACGTTTCGCCCATTATGGGAATTAGTTAAGTCTTGGGGATGCTATTTTTATGTGAGTGATGGATGGTCAGTTTATCCATGTTTTATAGCAGAGGGCGACCATATAATTAGTAAGACTTATATGACCAGAGTAGAGGGTGAGAACACACGTTTAAGACATTATCTAGCCCGATTGCATCGCCAAACACTCTGCTATTCTAAGTCTACAGAAATGTTAGGATACTCTATTCGTTTATTAATTCATTATCTGAAGTTTCAAGAAGTGCCTATTCCTTACTGATTCATAGCTTAATTCAGCAACGCCTAATCTAGAATACCTAATCCTATTAATTATTCCCTTAGTTTGGGGTTTATCCTGGCGCTATTCTGCCCCAATAATTGCCGCTATTCCCGCACTCGCTTTAAATTTATTGGCAGATCATGCCCCACAAAAAAACTTAACTACTCAATATTCCCTGCCAATTTTACCCTTTTTATTTCTAGTGGTTATCGCCACTTTAGCCCATAATAGTAACTGGTTGAAGCAGCCTAAATGGATAATTACTTGGGCAATTATTGCCTTTTTTGCCTTAGCTAAATACGGCTATTTTTGGTCACTGTATTTAAATTCCCTCGATACTTGGTCCGCCACCCAAAAAGCTCTCACCCAAATTACCACCAGTGAGAGTGTCTTGACTACTTCTAGAATTGCCCCCCATCTTACCCAGCGAGAAATGATCAAACTAGCGATCGAAGGTTCCCAATCCCTAGATTTAAATCAATTTAATTATATCCTACTCGATCGCCGTCATCCCGGTTGGTCTAGTTCACCAGAACTAATTGATGATCACTTAAATAAACTGAATCAAAATGAGAACTTCCGGTTAATCTTTAATCAGGATGATGTGTTTTTATATCGGGCCTTGACAACCCCTCAAGAAACAACATAATTTTTCGTTCCACCGATTTCAATAAATTTTCTTTATCGATGGGAAACCAGACAATATCAGTATCGGCACGAAACCAAGTGCGCTGACGTTTAGCAAATTGACGGGTGTGGAGGATAATTAGATTGTTCGCCTGTTCTAAAGAAATTTCCCCGAGGAGATATTGCTTAATCTCTGCATAACCCAAAGTCTGCAAAAGTGGCAAATCCCAACCGTATTTATCCCCCAAATTCTGCACCTCTGCTACTAATCCTTTTGCAATCATTTGATCAGTACGAACAGTGATCCGCTTGTCTAAACTTTCTGGGGAACAATCTAAACCAATTTGTAAAATCGGATAAGTGGGAGGATTTTCTCCCTGCTGACTAGAAATAGGTTTTCCTGTCAGATAAAAAACCTCTAAAGCGCGTAAAGTCCTGACCTGATCATGGGGATGAATTTTTTTAGCAGCCTCCTCATCTACCTGCATCAGAATTTGATAAAGATAGGATTGTCCTAAAGCTTGTAATTGCCGTCTTAAATCCGCTTGAGGAGAAACCCTCGGTATTTTTAAACCTTTGACAATGGACTTGATATAAAGTCCCGTACCACCAACCAAAAACAGAGGAGAATACTGGAGATTGCTGATTAAATCCTCAGCTTGTTCTTGGTACTGTGCTAGGGTAAAATTATCTTGAGGCTCACAAATATCAATTAGATAATGGGGAATCCGCTGACATTCTTCTAAGCTAGGTTTAGCGGTACCAATATTAAATTCTCGATAGATTTGTCGGGAATCGGCACTGAGAATTACTGAATTAAACTTTTCGGCCAATTGTAGGGCTAAACTGGATTTTCCCGTGGCAGTTGCCCCACAAATAACAATTAAAATAGGTAAAGAGGAAGTAGTCATCGATGCTACATGACAGTGAACAGTAATCAGTGAAAAGACAGGACTGTTAAGCTAAGACGCATTTAAACTGGGTATTGTTAAGCTGATTAACAGGGGTGCATCCCACATTAATTATCAGTGACTCTTAAATTATTACAGATATATCAGCAGCTATCTGTAAGCATCCCACCGAAAAACTAATGCGCTTCGGGGTTTGGGTAGGGTTGATTCATGAATCAACCCTACCTTGAATCAACTTTAGGAGAAAGTTTCCGCTTAAAAATCCCAAATTACATGAGTAGAAAACGGGTTTCTCCGAGAAACCCGTTTTCTCTGTGTGGGATTGACAAAAATTGAGATGCACCCGATTAACAGCTATTAAGTTTGTCATTAATTTTCGTTTAACAAAAAAACAGCACCCATAAGGATGCTGTTTGTCAAGAAAATGTTACAAAACTTAAGCTAAAGCCGCCATTTTCACATCGTTATTAGCGAGGATATTTTGTAACTCCTCCGCGTCCACGGTTTCTTTTTCCACTAACATTTGCGCTAACTGGTCCAAGATGGCGCGGTTATTGACTAAAACCTCTTTAGCGCGACGATAGGCCTGTTCCACTAAGTTACGCACCTCCTCGTCAATAGCTGCCGCAGTTTCATCGGAGAAATCTCGATCAGAAGCGATATCACGACCTAGGAAAACATTACCACTTTGACGACCTAAAGCCACGGGACCCAAGCGATCGCTCATGCCGAAACGAGTTACCATTTGCCGCGCTACTCGTGCCACCTGTTGCAGGTCATTAGAAGCACCCGTAGTCACTTCTTCCTCACCGAAGATAATTTCTTCCGCTAAACGACCCCCCAAAGCTACAGCCATCTGATTTTGCAGATAAGCGCGAGAATATAACCCGGATTCCATGCGATCCTCGCTGGGAGTGAACCAAGTTAAACCCCCAGCGCGACCGCGAGGAATAATACTAATTTTTTGGACGGGATCATAATCTGGCATTAAAGCACCCACCAAAGCGTGACCAGCTTCATGGTAAGCAACTAAAGTTTTGCGTTTTTCACTCATGACGCGATTTTTCTTCTCAGGACCTGCTAGGACACGATCAATCGCATCGTTGATCTCATCCATGGAAATCTCGGTTAAATTGCGACGTGCCGCTAAAATTGCGGCTTCGTTGAGCAAGTTAGCCAGATCCGCACCGGTAAAACCGGGGGTACGACGGGCGATTTTATCGAGATCCACGTCTTGGGCCAAGGTTTTGCCTCTAGAGTGGACATTAAGGATTTCCTTACGGCCAGCGTAATCGGGACGATCTACCACCACTTGGCGATCAAAACGACCCGGACGTAATAAAGCGGCATCCAGCACATCGGGGCGGTTAGTGGCGGCGATAATGATAATACCTGTATTACCTTCAAAACCGTCCATTTCCGTTAATAATTGGTTGAGGGTTTGTTCCCTTTCATCGTTACCACCCCCTAAACCGGCGCCCCGTTGACGACCGACAGCATCAATCTCATCGATAAAGACGATACAAGGTGCATTCGCTTTCGCTTGTTCAAATAGGTCGCGGACGCGAGAAGCACCCACCCCGACGAACATTTCCACGAATTCCGAACCGGAAATGCTAAAAAACGGGACTCCCGCTTCGCCGGCTACCGCGCGAGCGAGTAGGGTTTTACCTGTCCCCGGAGGACCGACTAAAAGGACTCCTTTGGGGATTTTTGCCCCAATTGCCGTGAAGCGATCGGCATTTTTGAGGAAGTCCACCACTTCGTTTAATTCTAATTTTGCCCCTTCAATCCCAGCCACATCACCGAAAGTAACCTGGGTTTGGGGTTCCATCTGTACTCTTGCTTTCGATTTGCCGAAGTTCATCGCTTGGGAACCGGGACCACTTTGGGCGCGACGGAGCAAGAAAAATAGACCAACAAGAAGCAATATAGGGAAAAATAGGCTACTGAAGGCTCTTACCCATACTCCTTCTTCTCTTTGGGGCAGTACGGAAATATCAACGTTATTTTCTGCCAAGATGTTGATTAATTGCGGATCGTTGGGCAGGTTGACCAATACATTTGTACCGTCTTGGGTGGGTACGATCGCCCGTTGCCGGTCGGCACTTAAGCGCACGGTTTCTACTTTACCTTCCCGCACTTCCTGTAAAAATTCACTATACTTCCAAGTCTGTTGCACTGCTGGCTGGCGATCGAAGAAAGCTGAGGCCAAGGCAAGGACTACGATTAACAATAGGGCATATAGTCCCGCATTGCGCCATTTTTTGTTATTACCGTTTTTGTTCACGCTGTCGAACTCCTGATAAATTGAGGATGATCTTATCGGTTGTTAAGGGGTTGTTAATTTATGTTAACGTTTCTCAGGAACACTGGACAGGTTTTTTTTTAATATGCCCGTTCTGGTCCTCAATGGGGGTTAGCTGTTGGGGGTTGGCAGTGGGGGAGCGGGGAGCGGGGGAGAAAAAAGCTGATAACTGATAACAAGGACTGTATCTACAACCTAATTTGTTCAGCTAAAAGCTTTCATGTACTTAGTTTCTAGCCTTCTTTTTCGGGGGGAGAATTGCCAGATTCTTGACTGGGAGCCTTTTGACCCCCCCAAAATTGATTATACAAGGGAGCTAATCAATGATAAAGTCTTGAAGCCTTTGTCAAACCTGAGCTTATTTTTTAGAGAAATTAAGTATCTAAGCACAATTAATTACACATCTAAGCCACTACTCTGTCAGACTTCTGATGATGTGAGCAAACAGAGAACTGAAAACTCAAATCCGATCCCTAATAGCTGTATCCCGTCTCCCGTCTCGGAGTCTCGACTAGGAAATTAATTTTGCACGACTACTTACTGCATTTTTAACATCCATTCTACCGCCCGTTCATAGAGTTCTAAATTACCGTTTTTTATCAAAGCATTAGCGGCTTTTTGCAAATAGTTAAGGCTCGCTACTCGACCACTAGGATTTTTATCATCGTAGGTGGCAAGAGCCAAGTTATAATAAGCTTCGCCATAATTAGGTCGATAAGTAATTGCTAATTGATAATCAGCGATCGCTTCCTTCTTATCGCCCATTTTTTCCTTAACTAAACCTCGATTATAGTAAGCTTCAGCGTAGTTAGACTGGAGAGCAATAGCGATATTTAAATCCTCCAAAGCACCAGCATTATCTCCCAAATCAAAGCGAATAACTCCCCGGTTATTATAGGCGATCGGATTATTGGAATTCAATCTAATTGCCCTATCTAAATCCTCTAAAGCACCCTCTTTATCCCCAGTTTGTCGTCGAATAATACCACGATTATTATAGGCGATCGGATTGGCCGATATTCTCGGTGTTACTTGTACATTATCGGGAATAGTAGCGGTATCAGTGCGTGCATTTCCCCGATTGCTATACGCTGTCACATCGATAGGATTAATGCTCAAAGATTGCAGATAATCTGTAATCGCTCCTTGGTCATCTCCCACGTCAGCGCTACTATTACCACGACTATAGAAAATTCTCCCATCACGGACTTTTTCTAGGAATACATTATAATCCTCGATCGCTCCCTGTTTATCCCCTTTTTCAAAACGCGCATTGGCCCGTTTATGATACCCTTCTGGATCGTTAGGATGGGCAACTATATAAGTAGTATAATCTCTTTCGGCCGCGGCAAAATTTTTCAAGGCAAAATAAGCATCTCCCCGCGCTTGAGCATGACAAGAGACGTTATAATTAGGACGAAAATCGGGTTCTCTGGAGTCATAAAAATAATTTCTGTCGGCAGATTCTCGGATATTTTCGCTACAGACAGAGCGAGAAGTAAAACTAGGTGTATTGATCCGATCATCTTGGTCTAAGGCAATATTATAATTATCTACTGCCTCCTGATAACGACCCAATTTATACAGCACTAATCCCCGATGATAGTGAGCGGCTGCATCATGACGATTTCGTGCAACTGCCGCAGTAAAATCCTCTAAAGCTCCTGCGTATTCTTGATATTTATTGGCCCGCATTAACCCCCGATATACATAAGCTTTTGCGTCTTGGGGTTGCAGATAAATTGCTTGGTTATAATCTTGAATTGCCCCTTGATTATTGTTGAGTCTTAGGTGAGCATAACCCCGTTTAAGAAATGCTCTAGCATGGGGAATTTTATCGTAGTTGGGATTAATACGGATGACAAGTGCTAAGTCTTTGATGGCTCCATTATAATACTCGATCGCTCTTTGATATCCTTGCAGGGAATTATTGGATAAATTGGCTAATTCTACTTCCTCATCAGCCATTTCAATTTGTACTCTGGCACGGTTTTGATAACTGCTAGGAGCATTCTTGGCTAAAAATAAGTTAGGTGAGCATTTTAAAACGATTTTGTAATCCTTAAAAGCTTCTCTTTTGTCGCCTATTTTTTCTAAAGCTATGGCCCGATTATAATAGCCTTCAATTAGATCGGGTTGGTATGAAATAGCCAGATTATAATCTTTGATAGCCGCCGCATAATTGCCTAAGTGAGAGTAAAGGTTTCCTCGATGATAATAGCCGCGATAATTCTCAGTTTCATAACCGATGAAACGCTGGTAATAATCTAAAGCTAAGGATTGATGATCTAGCAAAGAGGCAATAATTGCTAGGTTAAAGTAAACTTCACTTTTATTGGGATTATATTTAAAGGCTTGCTGAAAATCTGAGCGAGCAGCTTCTAATAATTTTAGCTGACGCTGCTCCTTTGCCATGGCTAACTTTAACACACCTCTTTGATAATAGGCTTGGGCTAGTAACTGTCGATCTTTGAAGGCGGGTGCATTATAATTACTATACCAAATGTATTGACTGAAATCATCGATCGCACCGTTTCGATCGTTGATTTTTTCTCGCGCCATTCCCCGTTGAAAATAAAGTTTAATCGTACTAGGATCGCTAGGATAGACTCGCAGAGTGTCCGAATAATTAGCAATTTCTCTTTGGAGAGCATTAGTATCAACTTCTTCCCTAGAAATGACGGGACATTGTAGGTTTTCTACTGCTTTAACCGAATTAACTTCTAAACCAAATAATCCCCAAAACAACAGGGGAGACAATAAACATATTTTTCTAAAAAGCTTGACATTTAAACTATTTTGTGCTAGGGGATTGGGGATGGCTTGATCTGTCGGGGTTTTAGGGATTAAGGATTGTTGTGACATGATGATTAAAAAAATTTGCAGTAAACTCAAATCTGAATTGCATCACTATCCGATCGTATTTGATAAAATACCTCAAAGGGGCTTGCATAGTCAAGACATTTTCGGGGACGATTGTTAATTGACTCCACGACTTTTTCGACTTCCTGCCGTTGGCTATCCTAGACTGGTTATAGCAAATTAGTAGTTTTAATGATCTTAAAAACTTAGATAGTATAGAATCGGACAAAGCAAAAATATTTTTTATTAAAATTGCTTTTTAAAATCTGATAAGTTTTACTTGGCAAAGCTTGAGGCGATTATTTTGTCCCAATATATCATCGCTCTAGAAGAGCCAGATTTTTGTGGCATGATCATAAAAAATTGACAGTAAATATATGGCGTTTCTCACAAACATGAAGTATAATATAACTTGATGTTGACGATCAAAGACCAGCGACGAAGATAACTGCTATATTTTCGGCAATTGTCAGTAATTACCATTAAAACCCCCTTTGATCTGGTTAGTTTTGAGACTCTTTGGTCACAAACAGCCAAACTAACTCGATAAAATAAAAATTAATGGCAGTAAGGAGAGAAAAGTTATGGCTGAGTCAAAAAACTGGGATTTTCAGAGATTTTGGCAAACTCTCGACTATTTTGATAGTATTCCCCTCTGGAGTTGTCTGCAAAAGCTGCTCGGTTTCGGGGAAGATAAAAAAATTCAGCTAACAAATGAGCAAGGCATGAAGACTATTTTAGTCATTGGTGGTGAAAACGCGATCGGTAGAAAGGTAATCGCTCAACTACAGCAGCAAAACTATCAAATTCGCGCTTTAGTCGATAATATTGATGATGCTCGTCAATTATTCGGCGAAAATGTCGATTTATTCGCTCTGGAAACCCCGCAATTATTCACGGGGATTGATGAGATTATCTACTGTCAAGGGGAGAATAACCGCCATAGTTTAGCTAATTTACTCGATTTACTGAAAAATGCTGGTATAACCGCCGAAAAAACCCTCTTTGACTTTAGCAATCCCAGCAGTGATATAAAAGAAATCTGGGGTGCGGTGGATGATGTGGTAATGGGAGGAGTGAGCGAGAGTCAGATAACCCTAACTGGAGGACGCGCTCTCTTTTCTGGTATCGTTAGAACTGAAAATAACGGCGGTTTTGCCTCAGTTCGTACCAGAAACCTGAATCCTCCCTTAAATTTATCTAACTACGAGGGAATAGAATTACAGGTACAAGGGGACGGAAAACGCTATAAATTAATTCTGCGCTGTGAAGGACGTTGGGATGGTATCGGTTACTGTTATTCTTTTGATACATTTGATCGCACCCTGCAAACGATTTCTATTCCTTTTGGCGATTTAATCCCGGTGGTGCGGGCCAAAACGATGAGAGATGTAGTACCCTTTGATAGCAGTAGCGTCTATGCTTTGCAGTTAATGCAGAGTAAATTCGAGTACGATGGGGCCTTAAATCCCCGTTTCTCCCCGGGATTATTTGCTTTAGAAATTGTCACAATTAAAGCCTACGGTGGCAAAAACCGCTTAATTATCGTTAAAGAAGGAGAAATCGCCGAAAAAAGCCTCTTAGATGCCAGTGGTTATCCCTACGAAGTGATCGATTCTGCCCAGATTTTCGCTAAACTTAATTAATTTAAATAAGCTTGGATCTCAAGTTAAACTACAGAACATAGGGTTAAGATCATGACTATCGGGAGCATAATTAAGGAGGTATGTTCATGAGTGAACAGAATCCCTACGAACAACTTGGGGTTACTGAAGAATCCTCTTTTGAAGAAATTCAAGAGGCCAAACAAAGACTGGTGCAACAGTATCAGAATGATAGCAAAATTGTCGAATTGATCGAGGCGGCCTACGATTCCGTCCTCATGGATCGACTGCGGATGCGACAGGAAGGTAGGATTAAAGTACCCGATCGCATTCGTTTTCCTGAACGTCTGGCAATTCCGGTGGAAAGTAAACCGGTTACTAGCAGCAAATCTCCTAACTGGTGGCAAAGCTTAATCGACACACCTTCTGCACAGGATATCGGCGTACCAGCAGTAATTTACGCTTGTTTAGGAGCAATAACCCTGTTAGTTCCCGATCCTAGCGGCTCCCTCTTACCGCTGCTCTTAGCTTTTGGCGTTTTCGTTAATATCTATTTTTTCAACCGCAAAGAAAAACGTTTTGGCCGCGCCTTACTATTCACTCTCGCTGGTTTAGTGCTAGGAGTCGCTCTGGGAGCGGGATTAGCCAGTTTAGCGGCCAAGGCTGATTTGAATATTCTCGGTGATCGCCAAATTTATGCGCTCATCACTTTTCTAATCTTTTGGGTGATTAGTAGTTTTTTCCGTTAACCAATCGCTCGCAGGGAGCCTAAGATCACGTCCAATGCTTCGCCAAGGTTATTGACGATATAATCAGGCTCGTAGCTCTCCAAACGGGAACGGCTGCGAATCCCCGATAATACGCCAATAACCTTAATATTTTGGCTCTTAGCTGCGGCAATATCCGCTTCCGTATCCCCCACCATCCAAGTGTCGGCAGCCGCCGGCAGTTCCTTAGCGGCCTTAGCCATAAGCAGGGTTTTGTCGCGCACGTCGTTGGTTTTGGTGTAATTGTTATTTAGACAATAACGACGATTAGCGGCGAAAAAACGACCGATATCGTGGCGATTAAAGGCATGATCTAGCTCGGATACCCGCCGCATCGTCATCACGACTAAATCGATCTTTAAATCTTGGATTTTCTGGAGAGTTTCCAAAGAACCAACCACCGGGCGATCGTGGACAAGATAGGGTAAAGTATGAACAGTTTGACGACGAAGATGAGCAAATTTACGCGCCTGATCTTCATCTAATCCTGACATTTCCCCGATACGCTTCTCAGAAACCTGATCCCGTTTTAACTGCCAGAATTCCGCTTTCGATAATTCCCCGATAATTTGACCTTTATAGGCGGTTTTCTGTAAACAGTATTGATAAACTTGGTAATATCGCTCCGATACGTCCATTATCGGGCCGTCAAAGTCGCTAATTAGTCTCAACATCGTTCTAATACTTCTCGCTTTATTAATTTTTATATACAAGTTACCCTAGAGTCTTGACAATGACAAGGGTTTTGTCGGGAAAAAGATTAGGGACTAGGGAAGTGGGGTGTGGGGTGTGGGGTGTGGGGTGTGGGGTGTGGGGTGTGGGGTGTGGGGAAGTGGGGAAATTTCCCCTAAAACCCCAATACCCTAAAACCCCAACCTCTAACCCCTCACTGATTACTGATTACTGATGCTTCCCCTTCCCTAGTCTGGACGGTTAGCTTAAAATAAATGTAAGGATATGTAAACTTTCGTAACTATCTCGCCAATTGGCTAACCAATGATCCCAACAACTTCTTTATTCGCACCCGTTGACGATGATCTCCGTCTTTTGACCGATAACTTAAAAAATCTCGTCGGCGCTCGTCATCCCATTTTAGCGGCGGCAGCAGAACATTTGTTCGAGGCCGGTGGTAAACGCGTTCGACCGGCGATCGTGTTGCTGGTATCTCGCGCTACCATGTTAGAGCGGGATATCACTCCCCGTCATCGTCGATTAGCGGAAATCACGGAAATGATCCACACTGCCAGTCTCGTCCATGATGATGTGGTAGATGAGGCGGAATTGCGCCGCGGTGTTCCCACCGTTAACAGTTTGTTTGACAATCGTGTGGCGGTTTTAGCGGGGGATTTTCTTTTCGCTCAATCCTCTTGGTATCTAGCTAATTTAGATAATTTAGAAGTGGTAAAATTGCTCTCGGAAGTGATTCGCGATTTTGCTGAAGGGGAAATTCAACAGGGAATTAATCGCTTTGATACCAGTATCTCCTTAGAAGCTTATCTAGAAAAAAGTTACTACAAAACTGCTTCTTTAATTGCCAACAGTGCCAAAGCAGCTGGGGTATTAAGCGAGCAATCGGCTGAAGTTAATCATCATTTATATAATTATGGTCGTGATTTAGGATTAGCTTTTCAAATCGTCGATGATATTCTCGATTTTACCTCCCCCACGGAAGTATTAGGAAAACCCTCTGGCTCCGATTTGATCAGTGGTAATATCACTGCTCCCGCTCTCTTTGCTATGGAGGAAAATCCCTATATAGAAGTGTTAATCGAACGGGAATTTAGTCAGGAAGGAGACATCGAAAAAGCTCTTGATTTTATTCACTCTAGCCAAGGTATTCCTCGCTCAAAAGAATTAGCCAATCAATACGGTCAAAGTGCCTTAAAACACCTTGACTGTTTAGCTTCTTCTCCCTCAAAAGAGGTGCTAATCGAGCTAGTGGATTACGTTTTGAGCCGAATTTATTAGGGAATAATAGTCCTCGCCGTAGCAATAGTCCACGCATCGACTAATAATAAAAATAGGGTGAGAGTAAAAAGAATTCCATACATCCAAGGCTGAGAAAGGGGGCGAATATCGGTCATATCCAAGTTAGTTTTTTCCTCGATTATTTTGACCATGCGATTAAATCCCACCACTCGCATCGGTAATAAATAGGCTTTTTCCGCGGAGCGATCAAGGAAATAATAAACTAAACCACCCTGTCCTGTACTGCGACATTTAAGTTCTTTTATATCTGTCCAATTTAACCACCAACCAGAGCGAAGAAAAGCAGGAAACCATTGGGGATAGGTAACTTGTATCCCTGTCTCTGATAAAATCACTCTTTCACTTAAAGCTCCGTATAAAGCGATTAATCCTAAGCTGATTCCTAACCAAAGAAAATTGGGATTAACAGGGGAATTAGTGACCTTTGCTAAAAAGGGTAAAGGGATGGTTAACGCCACATATAAACTTAATAAAGTTACCCGAATTATTGGTGATATCCGAAAAATTATTGTCTCGTTCATTTGATAACCTTTATCTTGTTGGTATGGGGAAGTGGGAAGTGGGGGAGTGGGAATTATGAATTATGAATTATGAATTGGGAAGCGGGAAGAACCAAATAAAAATAATCTCCTGAATACTGATTCCTGAATACTGACGACCGATAGCTAAAATAACTGCTCATTGATCACCGCGTCTCCTTGTCCCCAAAAACCATCGTATTTAGTCACTTCAATATCACCAAAAACTTTGACTTGACAAGCAAGACGACGGTTATTATTGGGGTTATGGGGAGGTAAAGAAAGACGCGCTTTTTCCTGCCAATTGATAGCAGAAACTTCGCCCACAATTGCCACCGCACAGGTTCCACAGCTGCCGATGCCGCGACAATTGATTAACTTGGAACCGCCATTATACAAAGAAATGTCATGTTTTAATAATATACGACGAAGATTTGCACCTCGATCGCAGGTGATTGTTTGACCGTAAACTGTTATTCTAGGCATTAGGGGCGTGATTTTAAGTCGCTACAGTTATTAATTAATATTAACACCTATTGACTATTTCTATGAACAATGGTAAGCGCATTTGGGTCTATGACACTACTCTCCGGGATGGGGCCCAGCGAGAAGGTATTTCCCTCTCCCTAGAAGATAAAATTAAAATCGCCAGGGAATTAGATCGGATGGGTATTCCTTTTATCGAAGGCGGTTGGCCGGGCGCAAACCCAAGAGACGGTCAATTTTTCTGGAAACTGCACGAAGAACCCCTAAAACAAGCAGAATTAGTCGCTTTTTGTTCCACTCGTCGCCCCCATATCGAGGCCCGGGAAGATCGGATGTTAACCGCCATTCTCGCCGCTAGAACCCGTTGGGTGACAATTTTCGGCAAATCTTGGGATCTGCACGTCACAGAGGGCTTAAAAACCAGTCTGGAGGAGAATTTAGCCATGATAGGAGATACGATCGAGTATCTACGCTGTCAGGGAAAACGAGTCATTTATGATGCCGAACATTGGTTTGATGGTTACAAAAATAACCCCGAATACGCCCTTTTAACCCTGAAAACCGCCAGGGATGCCGGGGCCGAATGGTTAGTTTTCTGTGATACCAACGGCGGCACTTTACCCCAAGAAATCGCCCCGATTGTGGAGAAAGTGCGGGAGCAATTGGATATCGATCCTGATAACGAAAATGGGACTAAATTAGGCATTCATGCTCATAATGACGCAGGAACCGCCGTAGCTAACTCTTTAGCGGCAGTTAACGAGGGCGCACGCATGATTCAAGGCACAATTAACGGTTATGGGGAACGCTGCGGCAATGCCAATTTATGTACTTTAATTCCCAATCTTCAGTTAAAAATGGGCTTTTCTTGCCTAGAAGAAAATCAATTAAGCCGATTGGCGGGAACTAGCCGAAAAATCAGCGAAATGGTCAATTTAGCCCCAGATGATCATGCTCCCTTCGTCGGACGTTCCGCTTTTGCCCATAAAGGCGGTATTCACGTTTCTGCGGTGGCGAAAAATCCCCTCACCTACGAACATATTAACCCGGAAGCGATCGGGAATCAGCGCCGCATCGTCATTTCTGACCAATCGGGGTTAAGTAATGTGTTAGCGAAAGCGCGTAGTTTTGGCATCGATTTAAATAAAGATGATCCCACCTGTCGGCAAATTTTGGAACGTTTAAAAATCTTGGAAAGTCAGGGTTATCAATTTGAGGCAGCCGAAGCTAGTTTTGAGTTATTAATGCGGGAAGCTTTGGGACAGAGAAGTCACCTTTTTGAATTAAAAGGATTCCAAGTTTATTGTGATATGCTCCGGGATAGTGGTAATGCGATTGCGACAATTAAAGTACAGGTAAAAGAGGAAGATTTATTAGAAGTGGCCGAAGGTAACGGTCCCGTGGCTGCTTTAGATCGGGCTTTAAGAAAGGCTTTAGTCAAATTCTATCCCGAAATTGCTAACTTTCACCTGACCGATTATAAAGTGAGAATCCTCGATAGTGGTTCGGGGACGGCAGCGAAAACTAGGGTTTTAATCGAGTCCAGTAACGGTCAACAAAGATGGACTACTGTGGGAGTGTCTAGTAATATTTTAGAAGCTTCCTATCAAGCAGTAGTAGAAGGAATTGAATACGGTTTATATCTGCTGCAAAACAATAAACTAGAATTATTGGGTCAATTTTGTCCTTTGGGGATAATTTAGAGAACAGTTATCAGTTATCAGTTATCAGTTATCAGATTTTTTATCCTCACTCCCCTAATTCATAATTGATAATTCATAATTCATAATTCCCATCTCCCCTTTCTGGGATTGAATGTTTCCTAGGATAATAATCTAGTAACAAAAGAATTTTGCCAACGACGGGCCAAAGCCCGTAGATACATATTAACGGGAAACTGATAATATTCGATAATTAACCAGAGTAAACAAATAGCATGGCAAATAAAGGTTAAAATCGACCAAAATAGAGGCACCCATGACAAAGGACTCCCCTCGACCGGAGGAAAAAGATAGGCTCCCGTAGCCACAATTGCTGTGGGAAAAATCACAAATCCTAAACCGATAATTAAGTAAAAACCTGCCATCTCCATTCCTTCTCTCGGTAAACCCTGCCAATACTTACCATTCCAATACCAAGTTAAGGGTAATTGACTATCGGCCATTTTTAAAAGCTGTCTTTCTAAATTAGCAGTAAAAATGTGTTGACAAAAGTTACAAGCATAGGCTTCCATTAGTGGTAAAGCGGCAATTTTACCATGGCGACAGACGGGACAAGAATAGGTATCGTGATAGTTTAATCGGGTTGGCTCAGTCATGGTTAATGTGAGTAAGAGTAAAAAAGGCCATTGCAGATAATTAACTTTTCCCTATTGATAACTAATTAAGCAAGATTGGCAGCAATTGTCCCCAGTTTTTGTAGTTGTTTTTCAATATTAGCCTTTAATTGGATCCGGGAGATTTCTTTTCCTGTTTGAGCGGTGTGTGCATTTTCCAGAAAAATAATACTATCTACTTTTTCTACGGCAAATAATTGGAATAAAAGATGGGTTACGGGAATCAGGAGCGTTGATAGGGGGGAATTAGCAGTATTTTGGGCAGATAGGGCCATTTTTTCCGTAGCAAAGGCATAGATCACCCTTTTTTCCTGTTGCGGCTGCTGCCGATGAGCTAAGGTGGTTAGTAACCAATCACCCTGGCTATTCTGCACCACATAGTATTGTAAATGTTTTAACTGTCTAGCAAAAGCTGCAAGGACGGGATTAACCGCTTCGTCCATGACCACGGTTGCCAGTCCGTAATTGACCGCTTCTCGACTTAAAATATGCAGTTGTGCCTTTAATTTCATGGCTAATCATGTCTATAAACTAATCGATGGCGATGACATTCGGCAAGGTCATTTAAAATTGTCGTCGTGAAAAGATGAGGATGGAGATACCCAATAATAGACCAGTATAAACGAGACTGTAGAGGGCATTACCGATTAACACATCAGCACTAGGCAGCAAACCATAAACGGCCTCATTTCTAAAATTCAATCTCTCCAAATCTGGGAGAATTAGATAAATATTTTTGGTGATAGCGAGAATATTGGGATTTTTGCTGATTATACCCAATTGGATCAGATCTTTGCTGATGTGACCCATTAGATAGACCCCAAAAGTCATTAACGTGGCTATAATCGAACTGGTGAATACCCCAAAAGCGATCGCCACGGCCGCAATGAGAATTAATTCCAAACCGAGATAGAAAACCGAGACAATCAGGGGTAAAGCTTGAAAAGATACTTTCATCCCCAGCAACATCAGCAGGTAAATCACCAACATTACCCCCAACATCACCGCTAAAACCCCGGACAAACCCAAGTGTTTACCGAGGATAAATTCGGCCCGACTCAGGGGTTTGGGAATCAAAACTAAAATAGTTCTCTTGTCAATTTCCTTATTAATTAGCCCTGTACCCACAAAAACTGCGACAATTATCCCTAATAGTCCAATAGCCGCTAATCCCAAGTCAAGAAAGATTTTCTCATGGGTTCCCACCGCAATTTCTGGTAATAAACGCCAAGCGAAGGCCATCAACAAGGCAAAAAACCCGATAAAGTAAAGAATGCGATCGCGAATAACCTCGCGAAAACTATTAGCTGCGATCGCCCAGATTCTCAGGATGCTGATACCCATAGCCTTTCATCAAAATAATATCTGTCTTTCCTTTTGAGATTACCCATTTCCGTGACAAAAGTGGACCTCCTCTAAAAATCAAAAATTGTCACGGTTGGTTAGCAGTCCCTAGGGATAACTAGGTATTGTTAAGTTAGCTAAAAAAGCAGCTAATCCTTACTGTTCCAGTGTTACCTTATCTTTGCAGGCAGCTGACTCCTTGGTTTTGTTGTAGTTGTCCTGAAACTTCCTCACCGTCCCAATCCGCCATCAAGAATAAGCCTAGGATAAATTGATCTCTAATAACCCCGGTGGTGGCGTAATCTCGATGCGTGCCGCTTTCAGATCCACCAGTGGCACAATTTCTTTGACGAAGGGGACCAGGGCCCGGGCCCCTGAGTCGGAGGATGAACTTTTTTTCTTGAGGGGGGCGAGATTTGCTTCTAGTTGCACTGCTAAAATGTCATTACCCGCCCACAAAATATCCACCACAACCCCGATTTTTTCTCCTGTCAGGTGATGATAAACCTCTAAGTTTACTAGCTCGCTAACATGATATTCATCCGCTTTTAGGCGAGGTTTTTCTAGTTTATTCGCCCATAATTTATATCCGCGCAAAGCTTCAGCTTGTTCCCGATTTTCAACCCCCTCTAACTTGATAACATAAACATTTTTGCCCGGTAGCTCACGTCCCCTGAGCAGAGTAATTTCTCGGATTTCTCCCCCTTGGATCCCTTGTATTCCCCTAATACCTCGCTTCTGAAAACGTTCGGGAAAATCTGATACCGATAAAACTCGCAATTCTCCCTCCAGTCCCTGGGGTGCTACTATTGTCCCAATTTCTAGCCAATTTTCTTCCATTGTCTTGACATTTTTTGCTATAGCTTTCCCTAGTATATAGCCTTTTTTGTCTCGCTCCTAGATTAGACCTCTTGTAAAAATCAAAAATTGTTGTTAGGGTTAGGAGTCAGTAGCCGGTCTTCAGTAGCCGGTCGTCAGTAGTCAGGAGAATTAAGAATAATACTAAATCTGGTTATTAAAGACTGATTATTTATTCCCCTTTTTGCATGAGTGCATGAGCAGAAAACGGGTTTCTCCGAGAAACCCGTTTTCTGTGCGTTACTCAACGGATTTAGTATAAATAATAATCAATTAAATGGTTTATTTACAAATTTTAGGCAATTTAATCCTTATTTTTGCCGTTTTTGAACCTTCAAAAATTAATTATGCAAGAGGTTTATTTTAAAAGTCTTGGTAAGGTAAAATCTTTAGTTGACCTCTACTCCTGACCATTTTTTGACTTTTTACTGGTGGCTTTTTACTGAATTATGACTATTTGGCAAGCGGATTTTTATAAATCTTCATCTTCTCCTCCTCCTGAGACAGTCTGGCAATTGTTAATTTTCGATTCTCTTGGTCATCTTATCTATGAAAATTCCTGTCCCCAATCCCAAGCTAATAGCGACTGGTTAACCCAACAGTTACAGCAAGCTTGTCAAGTCTCCTCCCCAGAAATTATCCAAGTTTTTCGCCCCCAATGCGCCAATTTATTTCTCCTCGCTGGTCAAAATTTACAGATCAAAATTGAGTTAACCCGTCACGTTAAGGCTCTGAAAAAACAGCTAGAATTACGGCAAATCCCCATAAATATCGACTCTCCTCCACCACAACCCCTACCAGACCAATTTTTAGGTCAAGAGTGGCGTTTTGCTCGTTTTCCCGCCGTTGATTTAGTTAACTTTTTTGGTGATCGCAGAATACCGATTCTTTCCCTGCCAGAGGCCTTTTCTCCCTTAAAATTGGGTTTAGCCTCCACTCTCATGATCCCCGGTGTGGTTATTACCGGTGGTAAAAAATCTCTTGCCATCGCTCGTTGGTTAGAGGAAATTAACCCAGTATTTATCGATCATATTCCCACAGAAAGGGGGCGATCGGGCGGTTTAGTCTTGGAATCGGGACTAAATGAACGTTGGATTTTTCTGACCTACGAAGATGAAGAAGTGGCCCGGGCAGCCAATATTTATCAGGCAACCAAACAGGAAAGCCAAGGTTTGCACTTTCTCCTGATACAACCGGATGATTCTGGCCGCACTTTTACCGGCTTTTGGCTACTGAAACAAGTTTAACCCCCAAGCTGTCCCCAAGAGGCAAAGAATACCCGCTAAACCCGCTAAAGGTTGGTTATAGATACCTTTAATCCAAACTAACCCAGAATCGCTGTAAGACATCAATTCGGCACTGTCTAGCAAGGCCAATCCCCATACCCAACCGCTATGAAGTCCCCAAGCTAATCCTAAACTATCATGATCGATCGCCCGCGCCCAGACCAGAACCATCCCCATCAGAAATAAACCGGGTAGTTGCGGCAGCGTTTGCTGACGTTCCCAAAGCAAGTGCAGCAGGGCAAAAATTAGGCTAGAAATGGCTCCAGCCACCCAAAAACCGTATTCTTGGCTTAATTGGCTCAAAAAGATGCCCCGAAAGATTAATTCCTCGGTAATACCCACCCAGAAGGCCACTATCAACAGGGGTAAACTCAAGGAAAAAGCGCGAGTTAGATTTTTGGGCTGCCAATGTACCCATGTCAAAATCCCCTCTAGGAAAAAAATTATCCCTAATCCCACCACTGCTAGGATTAATCCTTTAGTTAGGGAGATAAATAGGGAAAATGACCAAATTAATCCGTAATTATCGAGGCTGCTCCCCTCTATCTTTAATAATCCCCAGATAACTAAGGGAGCCAAGGCGTAAAGAGAGGCCACCAGTGGCAATTTCTGGTCAGGTTTTGTCCCTTGCAGCGGTTGCCATCCCAAACGACTCCCTAAACCAATGGCAATCGGCAGCCAGAGAATTAACCAGGCTAACAGGAAAATAATAATTTTTGTTAAGGCGGCAATGTCCATTGTCAATTAGGTGTTATGGAAGTGGGAATTATAAATTATGAATTATGAATTATGAAGTGGGGTGTGGGGTGTGGGGAGAACAAAGCTGTCTCCTGTCTCCTGTCTCCGTTCGGCTGAGCTCACGGCCGAAGCCTGTCTCCTGACTCCTGTCTCCGTTCGGCTGAGCTCACGGCCGAAGCCTGTCTCCTGTCTCGGAGTCTCCTGACTCCTGATAGCTAAAACAACAAACCCCTAGGCATAGGATAACTGTGGAACTTTGCTCTGGTAAAGCCTAGCTCCAACACATATCTATCTCTAGGGGGTTGCGAAAAAGAAGAAAAAGTGCTTAAGGAAAACCCCTCAAGTTGATAAAAGAGGCGGTCAGGGGTTAGAATTAGGGGTAAGAATCTATATTGTCTTTTCGGTCGGTCTTGTCAAAACTAGCCCTTTTGACTGCCGATTTTTTTTCCTTATCCCTACTCCGTAACCTATTTAAGCTTCTACCGATTCTTCTGATTCCGTTTGTTTGAGGTGGATGTGCTTGTAGCCAAGTTTGATTTCAAACTCATCGCCGGGCTGCAAGTTCATTTGTTCGGTATAGGTGGAACCGATGACGATTTGACCATTTTTGTGGACACTAACCCGGAAAGTGGGTTCGCGGCCACGGCCATCTTTAGTGCCTTCGGGATCGAGAGGAACCCCTTTTGCACCCAAAACAGCATCGTAAAAGTCGGTTAAATTGACCCGAACTTGGCCATCTTTACTTTGAGAGTAGTAACCACAACGTTTTGCCGTTTCGCGACGGGGTAAGTGGGATAACTCTTTGACTTTTTGTAGTAGAGCTTTCCCGGTTAGGGGAGTAGGAGAGATGTCACTCATGGTACTTTTTAATGTTCCTTGATTTTTGACTGACTGTCAATTAAGTTTACACTGACAAATTAATCATACCAAAAATCTTGCCAAAAATGTCTAGAGGGGAATAATAAATTTTTTAAAACTGATGGTTCGGTGATGACAATCGTGCTAAGAAGACTCCGGACTAGGTAGTAAGTGTAAAGCTTGTGGGGGAGAGGAAATTTTTGGTCAAGACTCTGGCAATTTTTGGTCGGGTGCGAGGAAAACCGGGGGGAGAAAGTGAGGACGTAAAACCGTTTAAGCTATACCCAGTAAGGAATTGAGAAAATTTACTTGTGGTTGGAGTTGGCAAAAAACTAATGACCCAGAGCAGTAAATCCGGGGTGATTAAACTGTTTTCGAGCGACTTGCCCATCTATCATTAGGCCTAGATACCCACCCCTTGACTAAACCGACTAGGGAAAATCTTAAGGATTAATTACCATTACTAGCTCCCCTTTGGCCCGTTAACATCGATTATCCTGAGTATTAGGAGTCCCTCATCCCCGTGCCGAGTATGAAAGTTTCTTTTAAAATTCTGCGTCAACGACCCAACGACACCCCCTACCTAGAAAATTTTACCCTAGAGGTGGAGGCGGGAAATACAATTCTCGACTGCCTTAATCGCATCAAATGGGAACTTGATGGAACTTTGGCCTTTCGTAAAAATTGCCGCAATACAATTTGTGGCAGCTGTGCGATGAAAATTAACGGTCGTTCGGCCTTGGCTTGTCAACAAAATATCGCCAGTGAATTAAACCATTGTAGCCAAAAAGATACCGGAGAAATTCCCGAAATCACGATCGCACCCCTGGGTAATTTACCAATTATCCGGGATTTAATCGTCAATATGCAACCGTTTTGGGACGATTTAGAAAGGGTTGAACCTTATATTAGTAGTCAAGCACGCACCATTCCCGAACGAGAATTTCTGCAAACTCCAGAAGAAAGAGCCAATCTCAATCAGATGGGTAACTGCATTATGTGCGGGGCCTGTTATTCGGAATGTAACGCCAAGCAAGTCAATCCCGATTTTGTCGGGCCCCACGCTTTGGCAAAAGCGCAGCGCACCCTAGCAGATTCCCGCGATGGTAATCAAGAAGGTCGTCTAGAACTTTATAACCAAGGCACCGCAGGGGTTTGGGGGTGTACCCGTTGCTATTTCTGTAATGCGGTTTGTCCCATGGAAGTGGACCCCATGGATCAGATCGGTAAAATTAAACAGGAGATACTCGCTCGCAAGTCGGCCGATAGTAGTCGTCCCATTCGTCACCGGAAAGTTTTAGTGGAATTAGTCAAAGCAGGGGGATGGGTGGATGAACGCCAATTCGGCCTCTATGTGCTGGGCAATTATTGGCGCGATTTACAGGGTTTATTAAGTATTGCCCCCTTGGGATTGCGGATGATTGCTAAGGGTAAATTTCCCACTTCCTTTGAAGCTTCCGAGGGAACCGAGGAGGTGAGAGGTTTAATTACTGCCATTCAAAATTCTCGCTCTTGATCACTGTCGATAGTTAGAGCAATTTTCAGATGTATTATGAGCTATATTCTATATGACTGGAGAACTCCTGATCATGTTCGCTCGAGATAGCATCCGTGGTTTTTCTGCCCTAATCACCCTTGTGGGAGTCGCTTCTAGTTTTGGGTTTTAGCTTCAACCCACCGGCTTTTTCCCAAGCTATCTCTAACGATTTACCTTTACTATTAGCCCAAAAAAGCGAAAAGGTGCGAGTAGCGGTTTTAGACTTCGATTATAGCGGTCTCAGTAATCCCCAGTGGTTAACATTTCTCAATGGTGGAGCCAGTGGTGTCAGTGATATTCTCGTCAACAAATTAGTGGAAAGTGGTCGCTATACAGTCATTGAGCGCAGTCGCATTGATGCCGTCCTCAGAGAACAGAATTTGGGTGCTTCGGGACGTGTAGATGCCGCTACCGCCGCTCAAATCGGGCAAATTTTGGGGGTGGACGTGGTCATTATCGGTTCGATTACCCAATTCGATTTACAAAAAAAACAATCCGGTGGCTCGTTTATTATTTTTAGCACCGCCAAGACAGAAACCGATGCTTTTGTCAAGTTAAATGTCCGGGCAATTAATACCACCACGGCCGAAATTATTACCACCGCTCAGGGAGATGGTACTGCCAATCAATCCGATGGTTCAACCGTGGTTTTAGGAGTTGGGGGTGGTTCCCAAACCTCCAACGAAGGGAAATTACTCAGTATTGCCACCGATAAGGCAGTGGCGCAGGTGGTGGATAATCTCAATAATAAAGCCGACCAAATCGCCGCTACACCTCGCTCGCTCCCGACTGTCACCGCTTTAGTGGCTGCCGTGGCGGGAAATCAGGTAATTCTCAATAAAGGTACGGGAGAAGGCTATCGTGTCGGTTTACGCATTTCCATCGAACGGACGACTCAAACGGTCAAGGATCCGCAAACGGGTAAGGTTATTCGTCAGATTACTCAACCGATTGGCACTCTCGAAATTGTCGAAGCTGATGGTCAATCTAGCGTCGGCCGCATCATTACCGGTAATGGGTTTAAAATCGGTGATTTAGCTAAACCGATTCGTTAACCTGGAATTATGAATTATGAATTATGAATTATAGCGTTTCCCAATCTCATGAGGTACACCAAAATCTTAACTCCTGAATCCCGAATCCTGAATCCCGAATCCTGACTCCTGACTCCTGACTCCTCAAAACCTAAGACTCTGTACCTCACAACTATGGGAATTGCTATATGAAGTGGGGAGGTGGGGAAGTGGGAAGATCGGTAAACTTAAAACTCAAGTCTGATCACTGATCACTGATAACTGATAAGTGAACACTCACGAAAATTTGAAGTTATGTAAAGCGAACCTGGGGGTCAGGTAAGACAACCGATAGAATTTATAATCGGAATCCCTTGCATATTCCCTAGACCAGAGCGATTAACAAAAACTATCAAAAAATGGTACAAGATCAAAAACCCACGGTGATCATTACTGGGACAACTTCTGGAGTCGGTCTCTACGCCGCTAAATCCCTTGCTCAAAGAGGTTGGTTTGTGGTTATGGCCTGTCGGGATATCCCGAAAATGGAACAGTCGGCCAAGGAATTAAACATTCCCCGGGATAACTACTGTATTGAATTTATCGACCTCGGTTCCCTCGATAGCGTCCGGCGCTTCGTTAAAAATTTCCGGGCCTTGGGCAGATCTCTAACCGCTTTAGTCTGTAATGCCGCTATCTATCTGCCTTTGCTCAAAGAACCCTTAAGAAGTCCCGACGGTTATGAATTGAGCATGGCCACCAATCATTTAGGTCATTTCCTGCTCTCGAATTTGCTCTTGGAAGATCTAAAAAATTCCCCTTCTCCCGACCGCCGTTTAGTCATTCTCGGCACTGTCACCCATAATCCCGATGAATTAGGCGGTAAAATTCCTCCTCGTCCCGATTTGGGCGATTTGGAAGGGTTTGCCAAGGGTTTCAAAGAACCGATTACTATGGCCGACGGCAAAAAATTTGAATCGGTCAAAGCCTACAAAGATAGTAAGGTGTGTAATGTTCTCACCATGCGGGAACTGCACAAACGTTATCACGAATCCACTGGAATCACTTTTACTTCCCTCTATCCGGGTTGTGTGGCCGACACACCGCTTTTCCGCAATCATTACCCCTTTTTCCAGCAGTTTTTCCCCTGGTTCCAGAAAAATATCACCGGTGGCTATGTTTCCCAAGAATTAGCCGGGGAAAGAGTCGCTATGGTGGTGGCTGACCCCGAATACCGTCAATCCGGTGCTTACTGGAGTTGGGGCAACCGTCAGAAAAAAGAGGGTAAATCCTTTGTTCAAAGGGTTTCTCCTCAAGCTCGCGACGATGAAAGAGGCGCAAAAATGTGGGAATACAGCGCTAAATTAGTCGGATTAGCCTAATTTCCGATTTTGAGCCTGAAAAAGGACACAAGTTACCTTGTGTCCTTGTCGAAGCTAGGAACTTAATTTTTATTTAGCGTCGGAGAATTCGGCATCGATGACATCATCGCCGCCACCAGCACCACCAGAGGGGCCATTGTCATCATTGCCACCGGGGGGATTGCTAGGGGCCCCTTGCTGATACATACTGCTACCGATCGCATAGAGGGCTTGTTGTAATTCCGGTAGGATGGTTTTGATCTTACCATCATCGTCTTGAGCGATCGCTTCTTTCAGATCTTTAATCAACCCTTGGGCTTTATTTTTCTCGGATGGGGGAACCTTATCGCCCAACTCGGCTAACTGCTTCTCAGCTTGATAAACCAGGGAATCAGCTTGATTTTTGCGTTCAATGCGTTCGCGACGTTCCTTATCGGCCGAGGCGTTCGATTCTGCCTCATTTACCATGCGTTCCACTTCATTTTGGGGCAAGGTAGAAGCGCCGGTGATGCTGATCGATTGTTCTTTTCCTGTACCTTTATCCTTAGCGGTGACATTTAAAATACCGTTAGCATCGATGTCGAAAACCACTTCGATTTGAGGCACACCACGAGGAGCGGGAGGGATGCCATCTAGTCGGAAAGTTCCCAAACTCTTGTTATCTTTGGCCATTTCCCGTTCCCCTTGCAGGACGTGGATTTCTACGTTAGTTTGTCCATCCACTGCCGTGGAGAAAACTTCCGATTTTTTGGTGGGAATAGTGGTGTTGCGGGTAATAATCCGCGTCATCACACCGCCGAGGGTTTCTACACCCAAAGACAGGGGCGAAACATCAAGCAGAAGAATATCTTTGACTTCACCGGCGAGAACACCACCTTGAATAGCAGCGCCCACGGCTACCACTTCATCGGGGTTAACGCTTTGGTTGGGATCTTTGCCCAGAACTTTTTTAACTAATTCTTGAACGGCGGGAATCCGGGTTGAACCACCGACGAGAACCACTTCATCGAGGGCAGATTTATTGATTTTGGCATCGCGGACGGCATTTTCGACGGGAATCCGACAGCGATCAATTAAATCGGCGCAAATTTCTTCAAATTTAGCTCTGGTTAAAGTGGTATCTAGGTGTTTGGGTCCTTCGGCGGTAGCGGTGATGAAGGGCAGGTTAATTTCCGCTTGGGTAACGCTAGAAAGCTCAATTTTGGCTTTTTCTGCCGCTTCTGTGAGACGTTGCAGGGCCTGTTTATCTTGACGGAGATCTATTCCCTCAACTTTTTTGAATTCTTCGGCTAGATAATCGACGATTTTTTTATCGAAGTCATCACCCCCGAGATGAGTATCTCCAGAGGTAGCGAGAACTTCAAAGACACCATCACCCACTTCTAGAACCGATACGTCAAAGGTTCCCCCACCCAAGTCAAAAACGAGAATGGTTTCGTTAGCTTTTTTGTCTAATCCGTAGGCAAGAGAGGCGGCAGTGGGTTCGTTGATAATGCGGAGAACTTCAATCCCGGCAATTTTACCGGCATCTTTGGTGGCTTGACGTTGGGAGTCATTAAAATAAGCGGGTACGGTGATGACTGCTTGGGTAACGGTTTCGCCTAGGTATTTACTGGCATCTTCCACCAGTTTCCGCAGTACCTGGGCGGAAATTTCTTCGGGGGCGAATTGTTTGCCCTGGGCGGGACTGTCTAATTTAACGTTGCCGTTGCCGTCTTGGAGAGTTTTGTAGGATACTTCTGTGGCTTCGTTGGTAACTTCGTTGAATTTCCGGCCGATAAAGCGTTTGACGGAATAAAAGGTATTTTGCGGGTTCATTACCGCTTGACGTTTGGCGATTTGTCCTACTAGGCGATCGCCATTTTTGGCGTAGGCGACGACTGAGGGCGTGGTTCTAAATCCTTCGGCGTTGGCGATAACGGTGGGTTTACCCCCTTCCATAACCGCGACGCAGGAGTTAGTCGTCCCTAAGTCAATTCCAACTACTTTTCCCATAATCTTTGTGCTGCTCCGATACAACTTATAGTGACTTCTAGAATCGGAACTGTACTCGGTTTTTAGGCGATACCCACCCCTATCAGTTCCTTTGTTATCTCTATAGTGCAAAATAACCCCGCTTTCTCGATAGTGTAGGTATCCGAACCTTTTTGGTAGTATTGTAGTAGTCGGTAAGCCTCCGGTGAAAGTGAAAAATTCTCCAGGGGTGCAGTCTGAACGGGTAATTTAGATAGGGGCTGCTGAAAAAGTTTTTCGTGGGGGCAGGGTGTGGGGTGTGGGGTGTAGGGTTTTACCGATTTTGAGGTAGTCAGTTACCTAATTTTCAGGGAAAAAGTCCAGGAATTTTACCCCCGATCCTCCAATGGTCGGCACTTTTTGAGGTAAAAAAAGTCTAAAAGCCTTATCCAACAAGGTTTTTAGATTTTTTCAGCAAGCCCTAGATAGTCAATAGCTTATCCTCTGCGCTAAAATACGATCGCCGATAACAATTTATCTAAATTTATCGCAGAATCTCCATTGCCTTATTGCCTTGGTTGTACCCGCTTTTTATCTGATTATTTCATAAAAAATATGACTTACGAAACTCTGCAACTTTCCACACCGACACCGATTTTATCTTGGGCAGGCCATGAATTGGGACCCCAAGAGACCCAAATGGCCAAAAATGTCGCTTCCCTCCCTTTTGTTTATAAACACATTTCTTTAATGCCCGATGTTCACTTGGGTAAAGGTGCTTTAGTCGGTTCGGTGATTGCCACCAAAGATGCCGTAATTCCCGCCGCCGTCGGAGTCGATATCGGTTGCGGCATGGCTGCCCTAAAAATGCCTTTTACTGGTGAACAATTGCAGGGAAAACTTAAAAAAATTCGCCTCGATGTGGAGGCGAATATTCCCGTCGGTTTTGCGGAAAATAAAGAAGTGGATCGGGAAGTAACTAAATGGCCAAAATGGGCGGAATTTAAACAGATTCATCGAGGCGTACAAAACCTAGAGAAAAAAGCCCTTAAACAAATGGGGTCCCTGGGAGGCGGCAATCACTTTATCGAAATTTGTTTAGATACAGACAATCAAGTTTGGTTAATGCTCCATTCCGGTTCTAGAGGTATTGGTAATCAACTGGCCCAATGTCATATTGATACGGCCAAAGAGTTAGCAAAACTAGCAGAAGGTAAATTACCCGACCTCGATTTGGCCTACTTTGTCGCCGGTACAGAAGAATTTGCCGCCTACTGGCATGACCTACAATGGGCCCAGGAATATGCCCGTTATAATCGGGAAATTATGATGGCTAGATTTAAACGGATTGTTGAAAAACATCTAGCGGGAGGCAAACCAACTAAACCCCTCTTAGTGGTTAATTGTCATCACAATTATGCCGAAAAAGAAATTCATTTTGGGGAGGAGGTTTATGTCACCCGCAAAGGAGCCGTCCGCGCCAGAGAAACCGATTATGGCATTATCCCCGGTTCCATGGGAGCGCAATCTTATATTGTTAAGGGCAAAGGGGAACATAATAGCTTCTGTTCCTGTTCCCACGGGGCCGGGCGCTTGATGTCGAGAAATCTGGCTAAAAAAACCTTTACTCTTGATGATTTAATCGCCCAAACCCAAGGGGTTGAATGCCGCAAGGATGAGGGCGTTATTGATGAGATTCCGGGAGCTTATAAACCGATCCAACAGGTGATGAATCAACAGGCTGATCTAGTGGAAATTGTCGCCACTCTCAAGCAGGTTATGTGTGTCAAAGGTTAAAAATCATGGCAAGAGCGATCGATTTTTGTCGTTTTTTCCCTAGCATGAAAAAGATAGGAATCGATCGAGGATTGTAAGCGATGAGTCTGACTATTGCTGCCGAATTAGCGCCAATTCCCGCCCATCATCTCAATATCATGGGCTATGTGGATGAATCCGCCGTTAACGGTCCCGGTTGTCGGGCCGTGGTCTGGGTACAGGGTTGTTCTCGCGAGTGTCGGGGTTGTTTTAATCCAGCTTCCTGGTCCTTTAAGATCAATCAATTAATTACTGTTGAGTCTCTAGCTGCCAAAATTTTGGCTAATCCCCGCAATAGCGGCCTAACTTTCTCCGGAGGTGAACCTTTTTGGCAAGCAAAAGCCTTGACAGAATTGGCTAAATATGTTAAGGAAAAAGGCTTAAATGTGATGTCCTTCACGGGATTTACGATCGAACAATTGCGCTCAACCGAAGCACCGCCCCACTCTCAAGAATTATTGGCCCAGTTAGATATTTTGGTGGATGGGGCCTATGTGGAATCCCTGGCTATTCATTCCCCCGATTCTCCCGTTTCTTCTAGCAATCAACGGATTCACGTCCTCAATCCCGCTCTGGAAGATCAGATTAATTGGGCATCGGATCAAGTGGAAATTCATATTCTCAAAGACGGAACCCGAATTTTTACGGGATTTTGGGGACAGATTATTTCTTGATTGGGCCCAGAATCAGTAATCAGTGATCAGTAATCAAGATTGTCCAACTACTTACTCTCACTTCATACCGCTCACTGAAAACTCAAATCTGATCAGTGATCACTGCCTAGTAATTTAGGATCACAGATCCCCTAACATCAATTCCTCGACTAAATCAAAATTAGCCGTCACCGATTGCACATCATCGAGGGATTCTAGGGTGTCGATTAACTTGAATAAAAAACGGGCCTGGTCTCGATCGCTCACTTCTAGGGTATTAGTGGGAATCCAGCGTAATTCTGCTTCTTTGACCTTAAATCCCGCTTCTTGCAGAACCTTATTCAATCTCTCCAGGTTAGACACCTCAGTAAAAACTTCTGCTCCTTGACCTTCCTCCTTACTGTCAAAAAACTCGTAGGATTGGGCCTGGCCCTCTAGGGAAGCTTCTAAAAGCTTATCCTCATCAATAGTTCCCTCAAGGCGAATTACCCCCTTATGGTCAAACATCCAGCCCACACAGCCCGTTTCACCTAAATTACCGCCATTTTTGCTAAAAGCCACCCGCAGATCCGCAGCCGTGCGATTGCGATTATCGGTCAGTGCTTCGATCAGGATCGCCACACCCCCGGGACCATAACCCTCGTAGCGAATTTCCTCAAAAGCTGAGTCATTTTCCCAAGTTCCCGCCCCTTTAGCGATCGCTCTTTCGATATTGTCATTAGGAATACCGGCCGCCTTGGCTTTTTCGATCGCCGTGCGTAGCTGAAAATTGCCCGCCGGATCGGGAACACCGTTACGCGTAGCCACGATAATGGCCCGGGATAACTGGGTGAAAGTTTGCCCTTTTTTGGCGTCAACCCGGGCTTTTTGTCGTTTAATATTTGCCCATTTACTATGACCAGCCATATCTATCTAAGATATCCAACATCAAAAATCTAGCAGATCGATCGTCCTTGGTAAATCCGGGGATAATTGTCAACGAGTGCGGGGTAATAGACCTCTTGTGAAAACTAAAAATTGTTGTTAGGGTTAGGAGTCAGTAGCCAGTAGCCAGGAGCCGGTCGTCAGGAGAATTAAGAATGAATAATAATTAAATAAATGGTCTATTTACAGATTTTAGGCAGTTTAATTCTTATTTTTGCCGTTTTTGAACCATCAAAAATTAATTATGCAAGAGGTCTAATGATAATAAATCGTGTTGAGAAACTATAGGGGAGCGGGTAGTGCGAGCATTTGTCCTAAAATTCCCGATATGCGGTTTAAATCCAGTACAGCTTATTATAGAAAAGGTTGATTGATCAGGTGGCAATATGGCGCAATTTTCTCGCAAAACTCTACTAACCTTGTTTGCTAGTATATTAGTATTAATATTTTCCTTGGCTCCGGCCCAAGCCCTAAGTTATAATAACCGCAATTTGACCAATAACGACTTTGCGGGGCAGGATTTGCGCGATTCCACCTTCGATCACTCTAATCTGCGCGGTAGCAACTTCAGTCATGCCAATCTAGAAGGAGTGCGCTTTTTTTCTGCCAACTTGGAGGGTGCCGACTTTAGCGATGCCAATATGAGAAATGTGGATCTAGAATCGGCCCGTTTAACCAAAGCCAACTTTACCAATGCCGTTCTCGAAGGAGCTTTTGCCACTAACATTTTAATCAAAGGTGCAATTATCGACGGTGCCGATTTTACCGATGCAATTATTCGCTCCGATGTGGAAAAATATCTTTGTGAGATAGCCACAGGAACTAACCCCATAACTGGCAGAAATACCCGCGATACCCTGTTTTGTCCCTGATATGTAACTATGCTGCTCCTAATCCCCCTGCCATGACCGATCGAATTAGAGCCAGATCGGCCATAATTGCTGTAAGCTAGTATTCGATTTTTTAACAAAACCTTTAGAATAGACTTTCAAGTAAGTCAGTTCGATCGATCAGTCCCCTCTTGGAAAAAGGAAATTGTAACCATCGTGTCCACCAGTACCCTCGGCAATCAAGACAAAGAGCAGAAACCTAGTAGTGACTCGGATAGCTTTTTCCAAGGAGTCTCTAGAGTCGCAGGGGGAACTGTTCTCGGCCTGTTGATGGTATCCACGGCCGTGGTGACGGGGGCTGTGGTAGGATTAGCGATTAGTTACCGCAATCTACCCGATGTGAGGATTTTACGCGGTTACGTTCCCACAGAAACCAGTTATATCTACGATGTTAAAGGCAGACCCCTGACCAGCTTACACGGGGAAGCGAATCGGGAAGTGGTGGAACTCGATCAAATTTCTCCCAATCTAAAACGCGCAGTGATGGCGATCGAAGATAGCCATTTTTATCACCATCGTGGTATTAATCCTAATAGTATCGGTCGGGCAGTAGTGGCTAACTGGAAAAGTGGCGGTGTGGTAGAAGGTGCATCTACCATCACTATGCAGTTAGTCAAAAATATCTTTCTTTCCCATGCTCGCACCGTTAGCCGTAAATTAGCTGAAGCAGTCCTAGCAGTACGAGTAGAACAGGTTTTTAGCAAAAATGACATTCTGGAAATGTACCTCAATAATATCTATTGGGGTCATAATAATTATGGAGTCCAAACCGCCGCTAAAAGTTATTTTAATAAACCCGCCTCCGAGTTAAATTTAGCAGAATCGGCGATGATGGCCGGATTAATCCAAGCGCCGGAAGTTTATAGTCCTTTTAATAATTATAAAACCGCCAAGGAAAGACAGGCACTGGTTCTCAGTCGGATGCGTAGCTTAGGTTGGATTACCCCCGCACAGGAAGAGACCGCTTTAAAGGAACCGCTGAAACTGGGTAAACCCACCGCTTGGCAAGAAAGTAAATTACCCTACGTTACCGATGCAGTGGTGGCAGAATTGCGGCAAAAATTTGGCAAAGAAACCCTAACTAAAGGGGGAATGCGGATTCAAACCACGATAGATCTCGACTTTCAAAACATGGCCGAGTCCACCATTCAACGGGCCTATAATAGCTTGCGTGGTCGCGGTATTCGCACCAAAGACCTACAAATTTCTCTAGTTGCGGTGGATCCCCGCACCCATTTTGTTAAGGCGCTCGTCGGTGGCGTTGATTACAATAAAAGTCAATTAAACCGAGCTATTCAATCCCGTCGTCAACCGGGGTCAGCTTTTAAACCTTTTGTCTATTATACTGCCTTCGCTAGTGGTCGTTTTACCCCCGAAACGGTGGTTAATGATGCTCCCATTCGTTTTCGCGAGGCCGGCGGCTTCTATAGCCCAAAAAACTACGGTGGCGGCTTTTCTGGTCCGGTTTCCCTGCGTAGCGCTCTGGTGCAGTCTCTGAATATTCCCGCAGTTGTTCTCGGTCGTCGCGTCGGGATAAATAAAGTCATTGAAGTCTGTCGTCTGCTGGGTTTCGAGAGTCCTTTAATTGCCGTCACTTCTTTACCTTTGGGTTCCGTGGATGTGACTCCTCTGGAAATGGCGGGAGCTTACGCTACTTTTGCCAGTAATGGCTGGCATTCCGAGCCTACCTTTATCATGCGTGTTACTGATAGTCGGGGTAACGTCATGCTCGATAATACACCCAAACCGAAGCTAGTTTTAGACCCCTGGGCCACCGCTTCCCTCAATTCTGTCCTACAGGGAGTTATTCGAGGGGGAACCGCCACTTCGGCCCAAATAGGTCGTCCGGCAGCGGGAAAAACCGGTACTACCGATAACGAGAAAAATGTTTGGTTTGTCGGTTATGTTCCCCAATTAGCCACGGCAGTATGGATTGGAGATGACCAAAATCGCACTTTAGGTAAAGGTATCACCGGTGGCGGTTTTGCCGCTCCCATTTGGCGCGATTTCATGGCACAAGCTCTGAAAAATGAACGGGTAGAATATTTTCCTTCTCCTTCCAAATTCCGCAAACCAACGGTTAAGTAGATGGTTAATCTAATTGGTTATGCCTGCGAACATTTTCGTTAAATAGTATGAATAGTTAAGAAATCGACCCATTTGATTGAGAGGTCAAATTCTCCTTAAATATACCTGAATCGTCGGTAAGAAACCCAGATAAAGTTCATTTATAATGAAGTCACAAAAAAATCTTTGCTTGAACCGATGACGACTTCCTTGACTGAGAGTCTCACCCTTGAAGATTTCCTCAAATTGCCATATTTGGAGGATTCTCCAGCATGGGAATACTTGCATGGAGTCGCAATTCAGAAACCCATACCTAAGACTCGACACTCTATCCTGCAAAAACGTCTTTTAGCTGAGGTTGACAGCCACACTGTTGATTATACAGCTTTACCTGAGTTGCGATGTACCTTCGGCGGGCGTTCGATCGTTCCTGATGTTGCCGTAATTGCATGGAATCGAATTAACCTCAATCAAGCAGGTGAACCAGAGGACGACTTTAGGGAAGCACCTGATTGGACTATCGAAATTCTTTCACCGGATCAAAAGGTAAACCGTGTAATTGACAACATTTTACATTGTTTAAAACACGGCAGTAAATTAGGATGGATGCTTGATCCAGATGATTATTCTGTTTTAATGTTTACTCCCCAACAAGAGCCGGAAGTTTGCAGAGGAGATCACCAACTTAAGGTAATTGCAGGGGTTGAGTTGACACTGACTCCACAACAAATCTTTGCCTGGCTAAAAGTTGGTCAAGCTAGACAAAGTAAGTAGAAGTCTGGGGAGAATCACGAGGACTAACTTGGTCGTTAGACGAAATTCAATAATAAACGGATTTAGTATAAAATGTCAAAAATCAAAAGTCCCTTGCGTTATCCGGGGGGGAAATCCCGGGCAATTAAGCAAATTCTGCCGCAAATTCCTGTGAATATTAGGGAATATCGAGAACCTTTTTTTGGTGGGGGTTCTGTATTTTTTGCTGTTAAGCAACTCTTTGGACAACAAATAAAAACCTATTGGATTAATGACTTAAATTATGATTTATATTGTTTCTGGCAATGCGCTCAAGAAAATATTGAGTTTTTAGTAGCAAAGATAACAGAAATTAAACAGAAATATGATAGCGGACGAGAATTATTTCAAGATTTGACAAGGGAAGATTTAAAGTTAACCGACTTTGAGAAAGCGGTGCGTTTTTTTATCTTAAATCGGATTACTTTTTCGGGAACAGTGGATTCGGGGGGGTATTCTCAAGCAGCTTTTACCAGTAGATTTACTGATTCATCAATTGCCAGATTAACTCAAATTGCGCCCCTATTAGCATCGGTAAAAATTACTAACCAAGACTACGAAGAATTATTATTTGCTGAGGGAAAAGACGTTTTTATCTTTCTCGATCCCCCCTACTATAGTGCCACAAAATCCCGTTTGTACGGCGTAAGAGGGAATTTACATACCAGCTTCGATCATCAACGTTTTGCCGATAATATGCGTCAATGTCAGGCTAAATGGTTAATTACCTACGATGATTGTCCAGAGATACGAAAACTCTTTGATTTTGCCCATATTATCGAGTGGAATCTTCAGTATGGTATGAATAATTATAAACAAGGAGCGGCGGCATCCGGTAGAGAATTAATGATCAAAAATTATTAGTGCCATGCCGATATACTCTATGCTATTGATCACAGCAAAAAAGCTGAAGGCTGCCTACTTCCTGAAGCGGCAAAAATCAGGGTTTCAACCTAGACGCAGTTTACTGATAATTCTTTGACAATAAAGTTGAATTCCTTCTAACTTAGCTAGGGAGAATTTGGGTTTAATGGGAAGGATGAGTAAAGACATAAAACTCATCCGCAGCAAGCGATAAATAAGGATAGTTAAAGTCGTATGTTTTTCGAGACTGAGAAGATAACCATAGATATTATGAGTTAGTCTTAGATAACCATAGCGTCGGGTGATAGAAGATGGTTCATGAATGATTTTAATCTGATTGGTAACAACGACTAAATAGCCTTGATTTGCGTATCTTCGGGAAAAATCAAAGTCTTCGTAGTAGAGAAAGTAATCGGTATCAAAATGGGGACAAGTGGAAAAATTAGAGAAGTTAATTAATAAACTGCATCCCGTCACCCAGTCGGGAATAAGATAGGGTTTATCTCCATAGTCTAAGGATTCCTCTACCACGTTAATTGTGCCGATTTTGGCATTAAAATTTCCCCAACCAAACCAGATTTTACCATCCGGTTCGTAAATTTCTGTACCAGCGATGGCAACTTCCGGATATTGCTGAAAAAATTTGCTTGCTTTCTCCAGAGAGTCTGGTAATAAGTAAGCGTCGGGATTAACTAACCAAACGATAGCTTCTCTGTCTTGTTGATAAATCCAATCAAGTCCTAGATTACATCCTTTCCCAAATCCTAAATTTTCCCCCGCTTCAATAATCTTGACTCTTTCCGCTGCTAAAAATTGGATATTTTTATCTTCAGTGGAATTGTTAACAATGATGAGAGTAGCAGATAAGTCATCGTTGAGGGAAGCGATTAAACGCTTAATTAATTCCGCGCAATTGTAGTTAACCGTCAATAGATAAATCATTACAGATAAAAGTTAGGAGTCACTGGCAATTAACAATGGTTAGAGAATGGCTTTTCCGTGCTAATTACTTTTTTTGGAGACGACAGAGATTAAAGTTTTCGATTTTGGTGGGAAAGGGTTGACAATTTTGGAAATCAATAACGAGATTTTCTTTGGCCAAATCCTCCACTATATCAGGGGATTTTTTATTAAAGTCTGTCTGGAGAATGTAGAGAGATTCTGGGGGAGTATTAGCAATGAATGTCTCAGCATTTTTTCGCATTAAAGTTCCCTCACTGACTCCCATATTTCCCCGCAATCGCACAAAACGAGTCGAGGCAGGAAAATGGGGAACTAGATAACCTGTTCCTTCATCTCCCCACATAACAATCGTGGAATTTTCGTAGGTTTTTAATGCTTGACTATCGATACCAAAATAATTATCTGACCATCCCATTCTCCACCAGTCTAAGGGTTTGACTGTAGGGGCAATTAAGGAAAAAATAGCGATAGATATTATAAAAACTGTCCTTTTATGAGGATAAAGATAGGCAATGATCAGGATAATTAAAACTGGTGTGATTAACTCTAGAACCATCAAGTAACGATAGATAGAAAAACCCTTTAACCAAATCAGATAGGCACTACAATAAAAAGGTAGTAAAAATCTGAGAATAGGTAAATGGACTAAATTATTTTGTTGCTCTAGAGAACGGCGAGAGGTGTACTGATAAATAATCACTCCCAGAAGAATAACAATTAAAAGATAGGCAATAGCAAAACGAGTCTCTTTGAATTTTACCTCAGCCACTAGGGTTTGTTCCTGCACAAAATAAAAGGGATAAAATAAAAATTGCCAAACATCTTTCGGTAAAAACCGGGTATCTTGCAGGTTAAAATCTGTTTCGATGTAGGGAGATTGAAAAATTTTGTTGAAAAAGGGAAAAAGGGGATTAGCAAAATTAGTCCACATCAGGATTATCCAATAACCCATCGTCAGGGAAAAACCCACAGCCATAGAGAGAATTAAAGTCAGAAGATTACGCAGCTTTTCCTTGATAGTATTGGTTAAAAAACTAATGGCCACGATTAAACTGATACTATACATTGCCGTGGTCAATTTTAGTCCTGTTGCTAGTCCTAAAAGCAATCCTGCGAAAATTATAGTTTTCAGCTTCACTGGTTGATTACAACCAAGACAAGCAATTATTAAAAATAATCCTGTCAAAACAAAAACACTGCTGGTACTATCACCGATACTGGTTCCCAACTCTGATAGAAAAGCTGCCCCAAAAATACTGGTAATTGCTGCTGCTACGCTTAAGGTTATCTTATATCTTTCGCAAACCTTATCGAAGGAGTGATAAGTGATTAAATGAACTAACCACTGATTTAAACCGTGAAATCCTCCCAAGAAAAACCCAACCACCACCGGAGGTAGTTTTAGGTAATAGATAGCAACAAAAAAAGGAACATCCATCAAAGGATTAAAGAAAGTTTGTATCTGTGCTGGGAGGACATCATACTTAAAACGTCCCGTTAATAACATATAGGGATTATAAAAATGATAATTGCGTAAATCCCAGCTAACATCTTGACCTAAAATAACCGAGATAATTCCTAGTGCGATAAAATAAACTACTGCCCAGAAGAGGGGATGAGTCAGGGAGAACCGTTTTAATAATGTCATAACTTAATCAATAATTTTGGTGACTTCCACGGAAAAACTAACCCGTTTTTGTGCCATTAAACTAATTACTAGCTCTGGGACGAGTCGGCCTTTTAGCTGATAGCTTTTTACTTGATATACCATGTTTGACTAACAAATACAAACAGAAACTTTTGACTCCAAAAAACGTCTTTGGGCAAGTTGACCAAATTTTGATATACTAAGGTGATAAAATTGCCCACCATACTGACTCGATCGCCCATGAAGTCCGAAAAAGGGTTAATCTCGGTCAAGCAAGCTTATCTAAAAATTCTATCGGTCATCCTAGTTGTGGCGATAATCGGTTTATCGGTAGTCGGAAACTATGGTATCACTTGGGACGAACCGATCGAAGTGGATATGGTCAATCATAATCTCGAATATATCCGAGAAAACAAGCCCATATCAGAAATGTCCCGTCATTACGGCTTTTATTTTAACTATATCTCCCAACTTATCTACAAAACCAAAGAAAATTTTTTCCCTGCTACCCCCAATCTTCCCCCCAATCCCACTGATAAGGATAAATGGCTATCGAGGATCTGGCAAATAACCCGGGTTAAGCACGTCGTCACCTTTCTTTTTTCCCTGATTACCTATCTATCGGTGGTGGGAATCGTCGCTATCCTAGCAGGAATCGAATCTGCTTGGTTAGGTGCGCTAATTTTAGCCCTATTTCCCGCTTTTTGGGGTCATAGCTTCTTTAATCCCAAAGATATACCCTTTGCAGCCATGTTCACCCTCGGAACCTTCGCTGGTTCCCTATTACTAGATAAATATTTTCAGTCCGAAAATCAGGCCATTAAACTAGGATTTAACCGTTTAACCGTTTATTCTTGCCTCTACGGGATTCTCGCTGGTTTAATCACCGGAATTCGCATCGGTGGCTTTTTTATCCTCTTTTATCTCATCTTCGCTCATCTGATGGCCCGTTGGGATATCAAAACCCTTCCCAAAACCGTCTGGCGTTTTCTGCCCCTATACGCAGTTATTATATTTTTTTGGGCAATAACCACCTATATTGTCCATCCCGCCGCTTGGAGAAACCCGATTACTTGGTTTATCGAAGCGATAACCCTCATGTCAAAGTATAACATCTGGGATAATACGGTTCTCTTTGACGGTCAAAATATCCCCGGTCGTTCCCTACCTTGGTACTATCTACCCCGGCTATTTTCCCTCACCACCCCCGTCCTCCTGCAAATCGCCGTATTGGTGGGTGTAATGGTGATTTTGACAAAAATGACCAAATTAACGCCAACCCAGCGTGCTTGCGCCATAATCACCGTACTCCAAGCGTTTTTACTGCCCACCGTTGCTATACTGCGTCAATCTACTCTCTACGACGGCATCCGTCACTTTTTATTTGTCATTCCCGCCCTAGTAGCGATCGCAACTACGGCCATTATTTGGACATACCATAAACTCAAACAAAAGTCAATAAAAATCTTTCTAACGACCCTGCTAATCCTCAACTTTAGCCTCATTGTCTATGACATGATTAGCCTACATCCCTACGAATACACCTACTATAACCGCGCCTACGGAGGCTTAAAAGCAGCCCAGGGTCAACAGGAAACCGATTACTGGGGATTAAGTCTCAAAGAGGGGATGGAATGGCTTAATCAAAATGCCGCCGCTAACTCTACCATAGTCGTTGCCGGTCCGATGTTTGCGGCAGAAATGGTAGAGGATCACCAGCGAAACTTTACGATGATCTATCGAGATGACTTTGCTTCGGGAAAGGCCCCCGACCCCGATTATTACATGGGTTTATCCCGATACGATTATTTCCAAGCTTTCCCCCATTGTCCCACTGTTCATGCCGTCCAACGCCAAGAAACCCCCCTAACTATCATTAAACATTGTCGTCAGCCATGATCGAAATGACCTCTATTCCGCCGATTTCCTTACAAAACTACCGTATCGCCGCCATCATTCCCTGTCACAACGAAGAACTAACGATCGCTAAAGTTGTCTCCCAATTCCAAACTTTTCTGCCAGAAGCAGCAATTTATGTTTATAACAACCGCTCTAGCGATGATACCGTGACCGAGGCCCTCAAAGCCGGGGCGATCGGGCGTCAGGAAATCCAACCGGGAAAAGGCAATGTTGTCCGGCGGATGTTTGCCGATATCGAAGCGGATATCTATATTCTCATCGATGGTGATGATACCTACGAAATTGCGGCAGTACGTCGCTTAATTGAACGAATGCTGGGGGAACAGTTAGATATGGTGGTCGGTGCGCGTCGGGAAGCGGCAAAATCCTCCCAGGCTTATCGCCGGGGTCATCGCGCTGGTAATCTATTTTTAACGGGATTCGTGAAATTTCTGTTTGGAGCGCGTTTAATCGATATGCTCTCCGGTTATCGCGTCTTTTCCCGTCGTTTCGTCAAATCTTTTCCCGCTTTGTCCAATGGTTTCGAGATTGAAACCGAGTTAACTATCCACGCTTTAGAATTAAAAATTCCCTTCGCTGAAGAACCAACCCTCTACGGGGAACGTCCCGAGGGTTCCCAAAGTAAGTTAAAAACCTTTCAAGATGGCTGGCGGGTATTGGGAACCGCTATCCTACTATTTAAAGAAATTCGTCCTTTTCTCTTTTTTAGCCTTGTCTCGCTGATTTTGGCGGTTATTTCCCTTCTCTTAGCGATTCCCGTCCTATTTGAATACCTCGAAACCGGCTTAGTACCACGTTTTCCCACCGCCATTTTATCGGCCTCGATCATGCTTTTAGCCTTTTTAAGTTTGACCTGTGGCATGATCCTCGATTCCGTCTCCCGGGGACGCAAAGAGATGAAACGAATGGCTTATCTAGCTAACAGTTGGCCAAAAGGTTAGGGAAAAAAGTTCACTAAACATACAAGTCTAGATCAAATCTCTGGTTAAATCGTCTGTAACTGTTGCAGCACGGAGGAGGGTTTTTTGCCAATAAATTCCGCTGGCGAAATTTGATATTTAATCAGATTGGCTAATTCCTCTAGTTGGCTGATGGCTTCCGCACCTTCGAGTTTCATTAACTCTCGATCGTCGCGCATTTCTGTCCAGGTGATGCCGTAATCGGACACGAGAAACCGAATTAGATGGGTTTCCCCCAATCCCACCATAAAAGATGCGCTGTTCATTTGACCGCCACAGGTGTAGCAAGATGCTAGATAACCTTGATTTTCTAGTGCGATCGCTAAGGCCTGTAAATCCATGACTAAGTCTTTGACCAGTTGGCGATGCTGTTCTGCAAGTCGTTTAAACACAATGTTCCTCCTGACAACACTCCTCAATTATAAAACCTTAATACTTTTTTAAGATTCTTGCTTGAGAAAATAAGGTATGTGAACCAAGTTTTTTTACGGATGTTAAGCAACAAAATGTAAAGAACCCGAGGCCTAGGGTAGCGTGAATTCCTGAGTTCGCCAAGTATATATAACTACAAAGCCACCAGTTTATCCATCTTTCCACCTCCTCGATCCCAACCATTCCCATCATGCCCATTTTTAAAGTTTATGATCCGGTTTCGACAAAAAAGTTCGTAAATCTATATTGACAATTACATAAACCTATGCTTCTATGCCGGATGCGGAGGGGTGTGGGGTGTAGGGTGTGGGGTGTGGGTTGTGGGGTGTCGGGTGTGGGGTGTAGGGTGTGGGGTGTGGGGTGTCGGGTGTGGGGAGAATAAATAAAAATAATCTCCTGTCTCCTGACTCCTGATCACTGATCACTGATCACTGATTGCTGATAAGATTGTTACGAAAATATAAACACGAAATTCTATAGTTAGCCATGACCCAAAACGGAAGCTCGAAGTCGATCGTTGTCTCTCCCTCGATCCTATCGGCGGATTTTAGTAAATTAGGAGCCGATATCGAGGCTGTGGATAAGGCAGGAGCCGATTGGATTCACGTTGATGTGATGGATGGTCGTTTTGTCCCGAATATCACCATTGGACCCCTGATTGTCTCCGCTATTCGTCCCTATACGAAAAAACCTTTAGATGTGCATTTAATGATCGTGGAACCAGAAAAATATGTGGCTGACTTTGCGAAAGCGGGTGCTGACATTATTTCTGTTCACGCTGAACATAATGCTTCTCCCCACCTTCATCGTACTCTTTGTCAGATCCGCGAACTCGGTAAACAAGCGGGTGTGGTATTAAATCCCTCCACTCCCTTAGATTTAATCGAATATGTGCTGCATTTGTGCGATTTAGTCCTAATTATGAGCGTTAACCCCGGTTTTGGTGGCCAGAGTTTTATCCCGGAAGTTGTCCCCAAAATCCGTCAATTACGCCAAATGTGCGATGAAAAAGGCTTGGATCCTTGGATTGAAGTGGATGGCGGCTTGAAACCGGCTAATACTTGGCAAGTTCTCGAAGCGGGCGCTAATGCGATTGTAGCAGGTTCGGCGGTATTTAATGCCCCCGATTACGCGACGGCGATCGAAGGTATCCGTAACAGCAAACGTCCCCAACCTCAATTAGCCACGGTTTAATTGCCGCAGGGGTGGGTTAGCTGTTGATTAATTATCTTAGTATTGGCACTAACCCACTCTACTGATTTGTTCTAAAACCTGCCGCCATAAACCAGAATTAGAGACGGCTAAAACTTCGCTAGAATCAGCTTTTAGGGGATTACCAGACCAATCGCTAATTATTCCGCCCGCACCTTCAATAATCGGGATTAAAGCACAAAAATCGTAGTATTTCAGGTCTGATTCTAGGATTACCATCGGCATGGCAGTGCAGCCAGTGGCTAACATCATATAGTTATAACAATCACCCCCAAAAGCGGTACGTTTGCAGACGCTTTGCAGCTGACGAGCGATCGCTTGTTGTCGTTCTGTGATAAACATTAAGGGAGTGGTGGAGGCTAAACAGGCATTTTTTAAGACAAGTTCCCGATCCTGACGATAGGGATTAACAATCATCCGGTTATTATAAAGACTGGCTTTTCCCTTCACTCCTAACCAGCGATCGCCTAAAATCGGTTGATAGACAATTCCTAAAATCGGTTGATTTTCTGCCACTAGGCCGATTAAAGTTCCAAAAATCGGCAATCCTTTGACAAAAGAGGATGTGCCATCGATCGGATCCAATACCCAATAACGACCACTTTGGGAGGGAATATTGGCTCCTTCTTCCCGAATAACCCCATCTTCGGGTAATTCTCGCCGAATAATCGCCACCATCGCCTCCTCAGCTTCTTGATCGGCGATTGTTACTATTGAGGAAACTTGCTCGAGTTTGGTCTCGGTTTCTAGATGGGGCTGCCGAAAATAGCGCCGGATAATCTCTCCAGACGCGTCCGCTAATTGATGAGCTAGTTGGATAGTGCGATCAATATTCATCAATAAAAGTTATCCATACAGGAAAACAATAATGTTTATTTATGGGAAAGGGGAAGTGGGGAGAGGTGGAGGATTTAGCGGAAATTTCCCTATCACCCTAAATCCCTATTGCCTCTTGGATAGTGCGATCAATATTCATCAATAAAAGTTATCCATACAGGAAAACAATAATGTTTATTTATGGGAAAGGGGAAGTGGGGAAGTGGGGAAGTGGGGGAAATTTGCCTATCACCCTAAATCCCTATTGCCGCGTCGAAGCTAGAACTATCAGTGGGTAACAGTTTGATTTTGACTCCATAATTAAATTAGTCAACGATCGACTCAATCTCAAGACGAGAAAAAATTAATCTATTAGGAGTTTAGCTGATGACGGCTTTTACGGAAAATGACCTAAAAAGGTTAGAAAATCTGATTATCAATGGACAAAAAGCGATCGAAACTCGTTTAACCTCTTTGGAGAGTGGACAAAAAGCGATCGAAACTCGTTTAACCTCTTTGGAGAATGGACAAAAAGCGATCGAAACTCGTTTAACCTCTTTGGAGAATGGACAAAAAGCGATCGAGAATAGCGTCGGAGAGATCAAAAGAGAAATTCAAGTCCTAGAGATAGGACAGACGGAAATTAAGGGAGAAATCAGGACTTTAGACGCAAAAATCACGGGTTTAAATGCAAGAGTGCAACTCATCGAGGCATCCGTGGGAAAAATTCCCGATTTAGCTGAAAAAATTGGGGAAGTAAAAAACTGGAAACAGATCGGTATATCGATTGTGACTGCTTTTGTGGGTGGGGTAATTGGTTGGTTGATTCGGGGAAAATAAAACTAAGGAATTTGACATACCCCACGCCGTAAACGGACGTGGATTCTTCTAGCATCACTGCTGTGAATTTCTGGCTCAACGAGTCCACTTGAATTAGATTCCTGGCGAAATCCCACCCAGAGGTGGTTCTCTCCTCAGACTTTCGCTCCCTTACAGAAGCCTGTTTTCGTGTGCCCCACGATACAGTTCAAAACCTCTAAAATGCTTGGTTTCTCTGGTACTTGGTGCTGAGAATTTTTACCTATAGGAGCATTCCCCTATAGAACCCCATAACTCTAGTTTTCAAGGTGCGTTCATCCGGCGATGACTGGGTTTTTTAAGCGGTTGCTTACCCTGCCCGCTATTCTTAATATCATAGATCATATAAAGTCGCCCTAAAAGGGCGAGGCTTTAATCCCAATTTTTCGGTAACATAGTATTAAGCATTTGTATATTTTTATTAATTTTTATGGAACAGACAGCTTTAAATCTGATCGCGATTACCGTTTTTTCGATCACTCTTTCCGTATTTGTCACTCCTTTGCTGTCTATTTCGCCTTTTGTCCCCGCTTTAGCTACTCTTAGCCTCTTGGGATTAGTTACCGTTGATACTCTCACCTTTAATAACCGGGGCGTGACTTTGCTACTGGATGCTCTTTCTCCTAGTAAACACCGTCAAAGAGTTATTCACCACGAAGCCGGACATTTTCTCACCGCTTATATTTTGGGCATTCCGATCGCCAGTTATAGTTTGACCGCTTGGGAAGCCTTTCGTCAAGGCCAGGAGGGAGTCGGCGGTGTTCAATTTGACCTAGCAGATTTAGAGCAAAAAGTCAAGAACTTTACCGATTTTCCTGCTTTTTTAGAGAGAATTTCTACGGTGTGGATGGCGGGAATTGCTGCCGAAACCTTAGTTTATGGTAAAGCGGAGGGGGGAGAAAGCGATCGATTTTATCTGCAATCGGCCTTAAAATTAGCGGGGGTTCCTGAGAATAATTATGCCCAAAAAGAGCGCTGGAGTTTATTGCAGGCAAAAACTCTTTTAGAAAAACAACAGACTGCCTATCAAGCTTTAGTGATAGCTATGGAAAAAAGGGCAAGTGTGGAAGAATGCTGTCGGGTGATTAGTGAAAGTTTAGTATAACGGGAAAAGTAATCAGGGATAGATTTGATAATTTCTCCGTTAAATCTTTATGAATAATCAGAGCATTCAATCCGATCAGCGATTAGCTTTAATTGTGCGCGGAGCAGTACAAGGGGTCGGTTTTCGTCCTTTTGTTTATCGATTAGCAACGGAATTAAACCTAACTGGTTGGGTGAATAATACAGCAGCGGGAGTTTTTATTGAAGTCGAGGGCAATCGAGACAAACTAGAAACTTTTTTGAATCGATTATCTTTAGAAAAACCACCTCAATCGCTAATTGAAAATATTGAGACTCAATGGTTAAATCCCATCGGTTATCAAAACTTTAGCATACGTCACAGTAGCGGCGGTGAAAAAAATACAATTGTTCTGCCCGATTTAGCCACTTGTCCCGATTGTTTAGCCGATATTTTTGACCCGAATAATCGTCGTTATCGCTATCCTTTTACTAACTGCACTAACTGCGGTCCTCGCTACAGTATTATCGAGAGTTTGCCCTATGATCGCAGTGCCACAACTATGAGGGGTTTTAATCAGTGTCCCGAATGTCAAAGGGAATACGAAAACCCTCTAGATCGCCGTTTTCATGCCCAACCGAATGCCTGTCCTCGTTGCGGACCCCAAATTAGTCTTTTAGATAGTCAAGGATGTGTATTAGCGGAAAAAGATCAAGCTTTAATTGCTACTGCTAGAGCAATTGAACAGGGAAAAATTATGGCGATCAAAGGATTAGGAGGATTTCACCTGGTTGTCGATGCAAGAAATACGGAAGCAGTGCAAAAATTGCGACAACGTAAACAGCGACCGGATAAGCCTTTTGCCGTGATGTATCCTAATCTTGAGTTAGTGAAAAACCACGGTTATGTATCTTCTTTAGAATCGCAATTATTGCAGTCTCCTGCAGCGGCAATTGTCCTGATTAAACAGCGAAAAAATTATCTTTCTGCTGCCGTTTCTCCGGGTAATCCCTATCTAGGAGTCATGTTACCCTATACTCCCCTACACCATCTTTTATTAGCAGAATTAGGCTTTCCTATTGTAGCAACCAGTGGTAATCTAGCCGATGAACCTATCTGTATTGAGGAAAAAGAAGCTTTAGAAAAATTAGGAAAAATCGCCGATTTATTTCTAGTTCATAATCGTCCCATAGTTCGACCAGTGGATGACTCTATTATCAGGGAAATGGCGGGAAAAGCGATGATTTTGCGCCGTGCGCGGGGATATGCTCCCTTTCCAGTTAAAGTTAATGAGGGAGATTTTCCCCCGATTCTGGCCGTGGGAAGTTATTTTAAAAATACCGTGGCTATCTACCAAAAAAATCAAGTTTTTATTAGTCAACATATAGGCGATTTAGATACAGTTAATGCCGTCAATCATTTTGAAAATATTCTCGATAGTTTAAAAAAATTATACGAGTTTGCACCCGAAGTTATTGCCTGTGATGCTCATCCTGAATATCTAGCAACCAAGTACGCTTATAGCTTAAATTTACCCGTTATTCCCATTCAACACCATTACGCTCACGTTTTATCCTGCATGGCAGAACATCAGCTACAACCTCCGGTTTTAGGGGTTGCTTGGGATGGAACAGGATACGGTTTAGATGGCACAATTTGGGGGGGAGAATTTATCCATATTGCTGCCGATTCTTGGCAGCGAGTCGCCCATTTTAAACCCTGGCCATTACCCGGAGGAGAAAAAGCGATTAAAGAACCCAGACGAGTGGCTTTAGGATTACTAGAAGTTATGGAAAATACTGATAGGATAAAATCAGCTTTTAGTGAACAGGAATGGTCTATTTTTAGGCAAATGTTAACCAAAAAAATTAATTGTCCTTTAACTTCTAGTGTCGGGCGTTTGTTTGATGGTGTGGCGGCGATTCTAGGTTTATGTTATCAATTAAGTTTTGAGGGACAGGCAGCAATGCAGTTAGAATTTGCCCTTGATGGCATTAAAACGGAAGAGTATTATCATTTTTCTTTATCCTCCGACTCCCCCATAGTTATTGATTGGAATCAGATAATTTTAGGAGTTATTGAAGATTTAGAAAAACCAGTACAAATCGGCATAATTGCCGCTAAATTTCATAATAGTTTAAGTGAGATTATTGTAGAAATTGCTCACCAAATAGGTAGAGAAAAAATTCTCTTGACGGGAGGCTGTTTTCAAAATCGTTATCTGACGGAAAGAACAATTAATCGCCTACAAGCTTCGGGATTTCAACCCTACTGGCAGCAAACTGTTCCCACTAATGATGGTGGTATTAGCCTTGGTCAAATTATCGGGGCTTTTTCTGAACTTAAACGGTTCTAGATAGGATAAAATTAACTTCTTGGTTAGGACAGGCAAGAGGTAGTTATAAACCACAGAGACACAAAGAACACAGAGAGCCGATTTTTTTCTAGACTGTTGGGATTGTCGAAAATTGAGATTTTAGCTTAAACGATGCCACTCGACGATTTTATTGCCTACTTTCAAAATAATTGCTTGACCTAAACCCAGTTCTTGTGTCACATTAACTAGATGGGCAAAATTTTGACGAGTAATCGCTAGTCCCTGCAAACAGGCTAGAAAATCGAGACAGAGAACCGTAGAAAATTCCCAGGTTTGTCGGTAAACACGGCAATTATCGGGTAAAAAAGCCACAAGAGTGCGAAAATGAGTCAAAGCGGCTTTCTCAAAATTGGCGCTAGTGCAGTCAAAAGACGAGTGCTGATAGCTCATAAAAACTTTGCCTGATAGGGAAAGAGCAGGGTTTCCCTCAGACTAGCACTTCCCTTCTGGGGATCACCTTCCCTTTAGAATTTCTCAATAGACTGGCAAATCCCCCCAGAGGGGTATCCTTACCCGCGAACAAATTGCTAGAAGCTAGGTTTCTTCCCGGAGATGGTGTACTTTAGATATTGATGTCCTTCCGGCTGGCAAGATAACCCGCAAATTTCCCCACTCGTCCCTAGGGATAAAAGGCTGTATTTAGTCAAAAATCAAGTGTTGACTTTGATGCAAAACTTGCCAAGTAAAAAATGATGACAGCCTCAAGTTGCCGCTTAACTACTTGACTACTTAACTGATAACTGGTAACTAAAATTATGAATAATGCAATTGTCAAACCGAGAGATGTACAAGTAGCACCGATAGCCGCCGATACTTTTGTTTTTCGTTCCCGCACTTGGGACCGGTTAAAATTCGAGATCGAATACGGATTACAAAAGGGAACCACCGCCAATAGTTATCTGATTAAAGGTGAAAAGGTCGCTCTTTTTGATCCACCAGGAGAATCATTCTCGGATATATTTTTAGAGGCTTTAACTAAAAGAATCGACCCGAAAACTATTGATTATATTATCCTCGGTCACGTTAACCCCAATCGTGCCGTCACCCTCAAGGCACTTTTAGAAATCGCTCCTCAAGTCACTTTTGTTTGTTCTAATCCGGGGGCAATTTCCCTGAAAAAAATTCTCGAAACCGAAGCATTAAATCTGTTCGTTGTCAAGGGGGAAGAAATATTAAATTTAGGAGCAAATCATCAATTAGAATTTATCCCCACTCCTAACCCCCGATTTCCCGATCAACTCTGTACCTACGACAGTAAAACTGATATTCTCTACACCGATAAATTATTCGGGGCGCACGTTTGTGGCGACCAAATTTTTGATGAGGGTTGGAGCGTTTATAACGAAGATCGGCGTTATTATTTCGATTGTCTCATGGCTCCCTATGCCAGCCAAATTAGCAACGCTTTGGAGAAATTAGCCGCTAAATCGCCCTTATTTTATGCCGTTGGTCACGGTCCTCTGGTGCGTTACGGGATGCACGAATTGACCCTTTCCTATCAACAATGGTTAGCAGTACAAAAGTCCCAAGAGTTGACAATCGCTCTGATTTATGCTAGTGCCTACGGCAACACTGCCACCCTCGCTCAAGCGATCGCCATGGGGATCACGAAAGCGGGAGTAGCAGTGACGGCGATTAATGCCGAGTTCGCTGAACCAGACGAGATCAAAACGGCGATCGAAAAAAGTGTCGGTTTTATCTTTGGTTCCCCCACTTTGGGAGGACACGCACCGACTCCCATCCAAACCGCCTTGGGGATTACCCTGTCCAATGGCGATAAAAGCAAGCTGGTGGGTGTTTTTGGCTCCTACGGTTGGAGTGGGGAAGCGATCGATCTTTTGGAAAGTAAATTCCGGGATGGCGGTTATCGCTTCGGTTTTGAGCCAATTCGGGTTAAATTTAAGCCCACGGAGGCAATTTTAAAGACCTGTGAGGAAGCGGGAACCGATTTCGCTCAAGCAGTCAAAAAAGCTCGCAAAAGCAGACAACCGAAAACTAATGTTAACCAATCCCAAAGCGATCGGCGATCGCAGGCCCTGGGCCGTTTGGTGGGTTCTCTCTGTATCGTCACCTGCGAATTGGGGGAATTGCGCGGCGCCATGTTAGCCTCTTGGGTGTCGCAAGCGACGTTCACACCCCCCGGATTGACTATTGCCGTGGCGAAAGAACGAGCGATCGAGTCTCTGCTCTATAGCGGTACGCCTTTTGTCCTTAATATCCTCCAAGAAGGTCAACATTTGGCTTTAATGAAACATTTTCTTAAACCTTTTACTCCAGGGGAAGATCGTTTCGCTAATATCGAAACCACTAAAGCTGAGAACGGTGGGCCGATTCTGGCCGAAGCGCTCGCTTATCTGGAATGTCGGGTAGAACAACGAATGGAGTGCGGTGATCATTGGCTGATTTATGCGATCGCAGAAAAAGGCAAGGTTTTACACCAGGGTTTAACCGCTATCCATCATCGCAAATCCGGCAGTTATTATTGATTTGTCGTTATGATCATTTCAGGGGGTGTTTTCAGGCAGGATAACCCACCCTGATTGGTCTAATACTAAATCAGGCTACATATCAGGATAGGCACTCCTGCAAGTGTAGTGACTCTTAAATTATTACAGATGTATCAGCAGCTGCCTGTAAGCATCTCACCGAAAAACTAATGCGCGGGGGGTTTGGGGGCGGCGCCACGCCCCCAACGGGGGGTTTGGGGGGTAGAACCCCCCAAAGGCTTGGATTGAGTGATAAAATCGCAAGTAATACGGCCATCCGTTGAGTATAAGCTACATATCAGGAGAGGCACTCATGCAAAAGGGGGAATAAATAATCAGTTTTTAATAACCAGATTTAGTATAAAAATATATTCTTATGAAAAGCATTGTTTTAATTGTTGGCTTTGAAACCTTTAACACCAATTTATATCGGCAATCGGCCCAGTTAGCTAGTTCTAAATGTCCTGATTTAGAAGTAAAAGTATTTAGCGATAAATCCTTGACTAGCGAACCGGAAATAGTCGAGCAAGCTTTAGCCACTGCCGACGTTTTTTTTGCTAGTTTGATCTTCGATTACGATCAAGTTACTTGGCTGCGGCAACGAGCGGCACAGATTCCGATTCGCTTAGTTTTTGAGTCTGCTTTAGAGTTAATGAGTTTAACCCGTTTGGGAGAATTTGCCATCGGGGATAAACCAAAAGGAATGCCAAAACCAATTCAATTTATCTTGAGTAAATTTTCCAGTGGCAAGGAAGAAGATAAGTTAGCTGGTTATCTCAGTTTCCTTAAAACTGGTCCGAAACTACTGAAATTTATTCCCGCTAAAAAAGTTCAAGATTTGCGTAATTGGTTAATTATTTACGGTTATTGGAATGCGGGAGGAACCGAAAATGTTGCCGCTATGTGTTGGGTAATTGCCCAAAAATATCTAGGATTAAAAGTACAGGAAATACCCGAAGTCATCGAAACTCCCAATAAGGGACTATTACACCCCGATTATCAGGGTTATTTTCTCACTCCCCAAGAATATTTGACTTGGTATAAAAAAAATAAATCCCTTGATAAACCAGTGGTGGCACTGCTGCTTTATCGGAAGCACGTTATCAGTAAACTACCCTATATTAATCAATTAATCCGTCATTTTGAAACGGCTAATTTAATTCCCCTACCCGTGTTTATTAACGGAGTGGAAGGCCATACAATTGTTCGGGATTGGTTAACCACAGACTACGAAATTCAGCAAAGAAAAAAAGGAATCATTGAAACTCCTTCTTTAAGTGAAGATGCGGTGACAGTAGATGCAATTGTCTCGACGATTGGCTTTCCTTTGGTGGGAGGTCCCGCCGGTTCTATGGAAGCAGGAAGACAGGTAGAAGTGGCTAAACGAATTCTGTCTGCTAAAAATATTCCTTACATTATCGCTGCCCCTTTATTGATTCAAGATATTTATTCTTGGACAAGACAGGGAATCGGTGGTTTACAGAGTGTGGTTTTATACGCTTTACCAGAGTTAGATGGGGCAATTGATACAATTCCTCTGGGGGGATTAGTGGGGGAAACTATCTATTTAATCCCCGAAAGATTACAGCGTTTAACTGGACGTTTAAACAGTTGGATTAAGTTACATAAAACCCCTCCCCAAGAACGCAAAATAGCCATCATTCTCTATGGATTTCCCCCGGGTTATGGGGCAGTTGGTACGGCTGCTTTATTAAATGTTCCCCGGAGTTTAGTTAAGTTTTTACAAGCTTTACAAGCGCAGGGTTATAATCTGGGAACGATTCCCGAAGACGGGGAAGAAATTATTCAAAAAGTTAAATTTGCCGATGATGAAAATCTCTCTAAACAAAATCGTTTATCGATAGAAACTTTAGAAAATTGGCTAGGTTATCTATTAACTTCTCGCATCGAAAAAAACTGGAAATCCCTAAAAGATGCGGGTATAAAAACTATTGGCGACCAGTATCATTTAGGGGGAATTGAGTTAGGTAATATCTGGATTGGAGTGCAACCACCTTTAGGAATTGCTGGGGATCCGATGCGGTTAATGTTTGAAAAAGATTTAACTCCTCACCCTCAGTATGCAGCCTTTTATCAGTGGTTACAGAAAGATTTTAAGACCGATGCGCTCGTTCATTTTGGTATGCACGGAACTGTCGAATGGCTGCCCGGTTCACCCCTAGGAAATACCGGTTATTCTTGGTCAGATATTTTATTAGGAGATTTACCGAATTTATATATTTATGCCGCTAATAATCCCTCGGAATCTATCCTAGCTAAACGTCGCGGTTATGGGGTGTTAATTTCCCATAATGTGCCTCCCTACGGACGAGCGGGATTATATAAAGAATTGATGATTTTACGAGATTTGATTGCCGAGTTTCGAGAAAATCCTGAGAAAAATTACGCTTTAAGAGATAGTATCCTGCAAAAGATTATTGATACAGGTATCTCTAAAGATTGTCCTTTTCTGGAAGCAGAAAAACAGGGAATAGAATTCACTTTAGAAAATGCCAAATTATTTAGTCGCTATGCACTAACCGATTATTTTGTCAAGGTGTATAATTACCTACAAATCGTCGAACAAAGACTATTTTCTTCCGGGTTACACACCCTAGGAACTGCTCCCAATCAGGAAGAATTAAAAGGTTATCTTGATGCTTATTTTACCGATTTATCTGAGCGAGAATTTCAGCAAATTATCGCTGACGAAGCAACCAATGAAAAGCTTAAAGAAGGCATTGCTATTAAAAATTTATTAGGACAAAATAGCGAAGAATTAACTAATCTTTTGCGGGGATTAAATGGGGAATATATACCCCCAGCGCCGGGGGGTGATTTACTCCGAGATGGTGCGGGAGTTTTACCCACAGGACGCAATATACACGCTTTAGACCCCTACCGGATGCCTTCCCCGGCAGCCTACACCCGCGGACGAGAAATCGCCAAAAAACTGCTAGAACAAAACCTAACCGAAAAAGGAAAATATCCCGAAACTGTAGCGGTTTTACTCTGGGGATTAGATGTGATTAAAACTAAGGGTGAATCCTTGGGTATTCTCTTAGAATTAGTCGGTGCGGAACCGGTGAAAGAGGGGACAGGAAGAATTGTCAGATATGAATTAAAACCTCTAGGGGAAATTGGACACCCGCGCATCGATATTTTGGCTAATTTATCGGGAATTTTTCGGGATACTTTTATCAATATTATCGAGTTATTGGATGATTTAATGCAGCGGGCAGCCGAGATAGAAGAATCGGAAAATGATAATTATATCCGTAAGCACTATTTAGCCTTAAAAAGTCAGGGTATTGACAATGCCAGCGCTCGTTTATTTTCCAATCCTGCTGGGGATTTTGGCTCTTTAGTTAATGACCAAGTAGTGGAAGGAAATTGGGACAATGACAACGAATTAGCGAAAACTTGGGAAAAGCGTAATGTTTTTAGTTATGGTCGTCAAGATAAGGGACAAGCGCGACCAGAAGTGCTACAACAGTTATTAAAAACCAGTGAAAGTATTATCCAAGAAATTGACTCGGTAGAATACGGTTTAACCGATATTCAGGAATACTACGGCAACACGGGAGGATTAAAATTAGCCGCAGAAAAACAAAGTGGTCAACGGGTGATGACAAGTTTTGTTGAGAGTTTTTCCAATGATACAACTCCCCGCAAATTAGAGGAGGTTTTGCGCTTAGAATACCGCAGTAAATTACTCAATCCTAAATGGGCAAATGCCATGGTTAATCAAGGTTCCGGTGGGGCCTACGAAATCTCCCAAAGAATGACCGCTTTAATTGGTTGGGGTGGTACGGCTAATTTTAGTGACGATTGGGTGTATGATCAGGCAGCCGATACCTACGCTTTTGATGCAGAAATGGCGGAAAAATTGCGTCAAGCTAATCCTGAAGCTTTCCGTAATATTGTCGGTAGAATGTTAGAAGCACAGGGTCGCGGTTTTTGGCAAGCAGACCCCGACAAATTAGAGAAATTACAGGAATTATATCAATTGACCGATGAAAAATTAGAAGGGGTTACTTAGGGTTTGCTGAATAAATCTAAAAACCTTCTTGGATAATATCTTTAGGCTTTTTTGAAATCAACAAGTGCCAGCGATTGGAGTCAGGTACTTTTTCCCCGAAAATTAGGTAATTGACTCCCTGAAAATTGGTAAAACCCCACACCCTACACCCCACACCCCACACCCCACACCCCACACCCTGCCACCAGGAAAAACTTTTTGCCGCAAACCCTACTTAGGGTTTTCATCGCAACAGGGAATCCTGATGATAATCTGATTTCCCTCCTGTTTTACTCAGCAGACGGATATTTTCAATCAGGATTGATTTTTCTAACGCTTTAGCCATATCGTATAAAGTCAAGGCTGCCACAGATACCGCCGTTAAAGCCTCCATTTCTACCCCAGTTTCCGATTTTGTCACCACTTCTGCCCGAATTTCGTAGCCGGGTAACTCTGCTTTCGGGATAATCTGAACATTGATTTTTTGCAGGGGTAAGGGATGGCAAAGGGGAATTAAGGAGGAAGTTTGTTTGGCCGCCATAATTCCCGCTAGTCTGGCCGTCCCTAAAACGTCACCTTTAGGCGCATTTCCCTGTTCTATGGCTTCAAAAGTCGTTTTTAGCATTCTCACTTGTCCTAGGGCGATAGCAGTGCGTTTAGTGGGCATTTTCTCCGATACATCCACCATCCGGGCCTCGCCTTGGCTGTCGAGATGAGATAATTTTTCTTTACCCTCTTGCGTCATTGAATGAACCTGTGCTATAGTAGTTTACTGTTGAGAAAAACAAGGGCTTGTAGCTTAGTGGATTAGAGCGTGTGGCTACGGACCACAAGGTCGGGAGTTCGAGTCTCTCCAAGCCCGTTAGATACAATGGCATATACTACAGGAATTAGGAGCCTATGGTTCCTAATTCCTTTGGTTTTTTACCCCATCTCCCCCAAGTCCCTAATATAGCACAAGTGTATTTATTTTTTCTGCAAGGGGACTGAGGTTAAATTGAAGTAAACCAGAATTCAAAATAAGAAATAGCGTTGAGCCATGGGTAAAACCGTAGCCGGTTCACAGATTAATAATTCGCCGTCAGCACGCACTTCGTAGGTTTCGGGATTAACTTCCATGCGCGGTAAAGCGTCATTAAGCTTCATACTAGCCTTACTGATATTGCGCGTATTCGACACTGCCACGGCGGTTTTTTTCAGCTTTAACTTCTCAGGAATGCCCGCTTTCATAGCATATTTAGAAACAAATGTCAAGGAAGTTTTGGCGATCGCACCACCAAAAGAGGCAAACATGGGACGCATATAAACCGGTTGGGGTGTGGGAATACTGGCATTAGCATCGCCCATTTGCGCCCAGGCGATTAAACCGCCTTTCAGGACAATTTCCGGTTTTACGCCAAAAAATGCCGGTTTCCAGAGAACCAAATCGGCTAATTTGCCCACCTCGATGGAACCGACATAATCGGAGACACCATGGGTAATAGCAGGATTAATCGTATATTTAGCAATATATCGTCTTGCCCGCAGATTATCATTCTCTCCCGTTTCCCCGGTCAGTCTGCCCCGTTGTACCCGCATTTTGTGGGCAGTTTGCCAAGTGCGGATAATTACTTCCCCCACCCGTCCCATAGCTTGAGAATCGGAGGAAATGATGCTAAAAGCCCCTAAATCGTGGAGAATATCCTCGGCGGCAATAGTCTCTCGGCGGATGCGAGATTCGGCAAAGGCCACATCTTCGGGAATACTCCGGTCTAGATGATGACAAACCATCAACATATCGAGGTGTTCCTCTAAGGTATTCGTCGTATAGGGACGGGTGGGATTAGTAGAGGAGGGTAAAACGTTCATTTCCCCGCAAACCCTGATAATATCGGGAGCATGACCACCGCCGGCCCCTTCCGTGTGGTAGGTGTGAATGACGCGATTTTTAAAAGCGGCGATAGTGGCCTCGACAAAACCGGCCTCATTGAGAGTATCGGTATGAATCGCCACCTGCACATCGTACTTATCGGCCACGCTTAAACAGGTATCAATGGCTGCCGGAGTGGTTCCCCAATCTTCATGGAGTTTTAAGCCAATTACCCCCGCTTTTACCTGTTCCGCTAGTCCTTCCGGCTGACTGCTATTGCCTTTACCCAAAAAACCCAAATTCATCGGGAAAGCTTCGGCCGCCTCTAGCATTCGATAGATGTTCCATTCTCCCGGGGTGCAGGTGGTGGCATTAGTTCCCGTTGCAGGTCCGGTCCCACCACCAATCATTGTGGTAATCCCCGACGCAATCGCTGTCTCAATTTGTTGGGGACAGATAAAATGAATATGGGCATCAATCCCCCCTGCTGTCAAAATCATCCCTTCCCCGGCTAATGCCTCGGTAGCAGGACCGATAATAATATCGACATTATCTTGAATGTGGGGATTGCCCGCTTTACCGATTTTATAAATTTTGCCGTCTTTAATGCCCACATCGGCCTTAACGATGCCCCACCAGTCGAGAATTAAGGCATTAGTAATCACTAAATCTACCGCCCCATCTTCCCTAGAAATGGGGGATTGGCCCATACCATCGCGAATTACTTTACCGCCGCCGAATTTTACCTCATCGCCGTAGGTGGTGAAATCTTTTTCGACTTCGATAAATAATTCCGTGTCTGCGAGGCGAACTTTATCTCCGACGGTGGGGCCGTAGGTTTCTGCATAGGTGCGGCGATCAATGCGATAATTCATAGGGGGAATTCTTGAAAATCGAGATCGATTATACGATCGATTTTCCGGCAATTATCGCTTTTTCGGGATTTTCTTCCATTTTTAATCTGGCTCATTTTCCAGGATTTCTTTGGCTTTCAGTAAAGCTTGGTGATGTTCTTCGGTAACGGTGGGATATTTTAAACCAAGGGATTCGAGGGTGTGATAAATAACCGCCCCCACAGCTAAACGAGTAAACCATTTGCGATCAGCCGGGATAATATACCAGGGGGCCCATTCGGTACTGGTATGATTGAATACCTCCTCGTAGGCTTTCATGTAATCACCCCAAAAAGCTCTTTCTTTGACATCATTTTCAGAAAACTTCCAGTTTTTTTCGGGGCGATCAATTCTTTCTAAAAATCGTTTTTTCTGTTCTCCTTTAGAAACATTGAGAAAGAATTTTAGGACAATAACCCCATTGTTAACCAGATATTTTTCAAAATTATTAATCTCCTCAAAACGTCGCTGCCAAACTTTCTTGGTTCTGTCTTCCGGGGGGAGTTTTTGCCGTTCCAATAAATTTTGATGGACGCGCACGACTAATAATTCTTCGTAGTAGGAACGATTAAAAATACCGATACGACCCCGCTCCGGTAAAGCTTTATAATATCGCCAGAGATAATCGTGATCTAGTTCTTCGGCCGAGGGTACTTTAAAGCTAAATACCTGACAGCCTTGGGGATTTAAGCCCGACATAACGTGTCTAATCGTACCATCTTTACCCGCCGCATCCATGGCTTGTAGATTAATTAACAGGGCATAGGTATCCTGGGCATAGAGTTTATCTTGAAACTCGGCCATTTTTTCGATTCCCTGTTGCAGCAGCAGCGTGGCATCTTCTTTGGTGATATAGTCGGGCTTAAACCCAGGATCGTAGTCTTTGTGCAGAGAAATTTCTTTACCCGGTGGCACTATTAAGGATTGTAAAAATGCGTGGCGATCAATTTTGCTGACCATGCTCTTCTCCTTGATTGTTTTGACCCCTAAGATTACATTGTAGCACTTTTGCTCGGAAAATATCTAACTCTTAAACTGGCGAGTCAAAGATGAAGTGGCAGAAATGACCTAGAAACAAGTATATTTAAATACTCGATTTTAAGTAGGTAGGCACAATTATTTGTAGGATGGGTTAGCGGTAGCGTAACCCATGCGGGCGTTGGGTTTCATGCTTCAACCCAACCTACGTTCATTTTATATTTAATTCCACCCACCTACTTATCAGCGTATCCCAAGCCAGATTTAAAAAATCAATGCCAGAGGATTTAAAATCATCTCCAGTCGGTACATCTATAATCATAATTTTTCGTACTCACTTTTATCATTTCATTTAAGGCGATTTATTGGTAAATGAGATTGTGTGGCTTTTCATCCCGCTCAAAATGATAGCGAACTTTTTTATTGTGTGGCTTGTACCCGAACTAAACTTGACTATACTTTGTGAGCCTCCGCATAAATCCGTAAAGCGGCGGACATTTTTTGTTCACAATCCTCGCCCTGTGATTGAAACCAAGCTAGGGTTTCGGGATCTACTTGAACAAGAACATTTACTTTCTCTACAGGTTTCCACCACCGCGATTTACTAAAAAACTCCTCGGTTAAGGGCGGAATATCGGATGTGTCGATTTCCTCTTCCGTAAGAGCGTCAACTTTCTCCCAATTCGTCTCGGAGGTATTGTTCATATCGTTTTCGTTCATAGGGTAAAGCTTTACGAAGTGAAATAATACGAATTGTATCTCTACTCGGTTCTGTAAAAACGACAACTACCACTCGGCCATCGAGCGTACCGATTCCTATCAATCGATCTTCGCCATAATTTTCTCGTTCGTCAAGGGAAACTCGAATGGGATGTTCAAATATCCGCTGCGCGTCCGCGAAGTCTAGATAGTGCTTGATGATATTCGCTCGGTTCTTTTGTCGATCCCACTCGAATTTCATATTTTTATTTTATCGAGTTGTCATTCCGTATATCGAAAAAAATCCTATAATTGTCGAAAATTCGATCGTTAGAGGGGTCATCTTGATCGAAATCAAAAGAAATCTTTCGCCTCGATCGAAATGACCCATAACCGGTCAACTAACTCAAAACACCAGAAGGAATCCCTAAGATATCCTCAATTTTAGGTAAATCTTCTAGGGGAATTACCCGGCCTTCATCCTCAAAACCAGCGATTTCATTAAAGTTCAAATAGCGGTATAAATCGCCAGCAAAAGGATTAATTTTCTCGGTGACAATTGCCAGGTATTCCTCGACGGTGGGAATGCGTCCCAGCAGCGCACAAACCGCCGCTAATTCGGCGGAACCGAGATAGACTCGCGCATCTTTTCCCATGCGATTATTGAAGTTACGAGTCGAGGTAGAAAATACCGTCGCTCTGTCTTCAACCCGCGCTTGATTACCCATACAAAGGGAACATCCAGGCATCTCGGTACGGGCCCCAGAAGCGGCAAAAATGCCATACATTCCCTCATCGCGCAATTGTTTTTCATCCATGCGGGTGGGGGGACAAATCCACAGTTTAGCCTTAGCAACTCCTGCTCCTTCTAATATCTTAGCGGCGGCGCGATAATGGCCGATATTAGTCATACAAGAACCGATGAACACCTCATCAATTTTATCCCCGGCGCATTCCGACATTAACTTGATATTATCGGGGTCATTGGGTGCAGCAACAATTGGTTCTTTAATCTCGTTTAAGTTGACGGTGATAATATCCGCATATTCGGCATCCTTATCAGCCTCCATCAGGACAGGATTAGCTAACCATTGTTCCATTTTTGCTACCCGACGTAGGATAGTTTTGGCATCACTATAACCCCGGGCCGCCATATTCTTTAACAGGGCCACATTAGAGCGTAAATATTCCGCCACTGTCTCGGTACTTAACTTAATCGTACAACCGGCACAGGAACGTTCCGCCGTGGCATCGGTTAACTCAAAAGCCTGTTCTAATTTCAAATCCGGCAGCCCTTCCATCTCCATAATGCGACCGTTAAAAACATTTTTTTTGTTCTGTTTTTCCACGGTTAATTTGCCTTCTTGGATGGCAACGTAGGGAATAGCATTAACAATATCGCGCAGAGTTACACCTGGTTGTAATTCCCCCGTAAAACGCACTAAAACCGATTCCGGCATATCCAAAGGCATTACTCCCAAAGCGGCGGCAAATGCCACTAAACCCGACCCCGCAGGAAAGGAAATTCCCAAGGGAAAACGAGTATGAGAATCGCCTCCAGTCCCCACCGTATCCGGCAATAACATCCGATTTAACCAGGAGTGAATAATGCCATCTCCCGGACGTAAAGCCACCCCACCCCGGGTAGAGAAAAAGTCCGGTAATTGGTGATGAGTTTGAATATCAACCGGTTTCGGATAGGCTGCCGTGTGACAGAAACTCTGCATGACTAAATCGGCGCTAAAACCTAAACAGGCTAACTCTTTTAACTCGTCTCTGGTCATCGGGCCGGTGGTATCCTGAGACCCTACCGTAGTCATAATCGGGTCACAGGAAGTACCCGGCCGCACCCCGGGTAAACCGCAAGCTTTGCCGACCATTTTTTGCGCTAGGGTGTAACCTTTACCGGTGTCATTAGGCATAGTGGGACGGGTAAATAGGGTACTAGCCTCAAGTCCCAAGGCGTGACGGGTTTTATCGGTGAGACTGCGACCGATTAATAGGGGAATACGACCGCCGGCCCGCACTTCATCCAGAATTGTCTCAGGTTTGAGGCTAAAAGTGCTAATAGTTGCGCCCGCTTCGTTGGTGATTTTGCCTTCGTAGGGATAGATTTTAATCACATCCCCCGTGTTCATTTGGCTAACATCGCATTCAATCGGTAAAGCGCCGGAATCTTCAGCAGTATTAAAGAAGATAGGGGCGATTTTACTGCCTAAAATATAGCCACCAGCACGTTTATTAGGCACAAAGGGAATATCATCGCCAATATGCCAGAGAACCGAGTTAATCGCCGATTTTCGGCTGGAACCAGTCCCGACCACATCCCCCACATAGGCGACCGGATGACCTAATTTTTTCAATTCGGCAATGGTTTCTAAAGACCCCGGTTGACGGGTTTCTAACATTACCAAGGCATGGAGGGGAATATCGGGCCGGGTGGTGGCATGGGGAGCGGGAGATAGGTCATCTGTATTGGTTTCCCCTGGTACTTTGAAAACGGTGACGGTAATTTCTTTAGCAAGTTTCGGTTTAGCGATAAACCAAGCGCCATTGGCCCAAGCATCGATAACCTGTTTAGCGTAGGGATTGGTGTCGGATAATTCCAAAACCTCGTTAAATGCGTCGAATACCAGCAGAGTTTTACTTAAAGCACTGGCAGCGGCGGCGGCGATATTAATATCTCTGGATTTCAGCAGTTCAATCAGAGAATGAACGTTATAACCACCGACCATGGTTCCCAGTAAGCTAACCGCACCCTGGGGGGAGATAACGTTAGATTTTATTTCACCTTTAGCAATTCCTGTTAAAAATCCTGCTTTAACGTAGGCCGCTTCATCAACTCCGGGGGGAACACGGTCACGCAGCAGGGTCAGCAATTCTCCCTTGAGTTCTTCGGACGGATTTTTGAGTATTTCGCATAATTCCGCCGTTTGTTGAGCATTGAGGGGAAGGGGAGGGATACCTAATTTCGCTCGGTCGGCAACGTGTTGGTGATACGCTTCTAACATAGGTCTATTGTCTCCTAGTCTTCACTTGTGACGGTTTCTTCCTAGGTTACTGGATTTTTGCTAGTCTCGGAATTTCTAGGTTAGCGAGAGATGACTTTATTGTGTGACTTCCATAAAATGAGAAAATAGCGATCGATTGACTATATTGAGGCTTAGATAATGGCTATCACCGATTCTGATCTAGATTTAGCACAATATATCGACCATTCTCTCCTCATCCCCACCGCCACCAGGGAACAATTAGAGGCTTACTGTCAACAGGCTGATCAATATCATTTTCCCACCGTCTGCGTTTATCCCGCTGCCGTTAAGCAAGCGGTGCAGTTACTCCACGGCAAAAAAACTTTAGTTTCTACCGTGATTGGTTTTCCCGCAGGGGCCACTACCTCCGCAGTTAAACGTTATGAGGCTTTAGAAGCCGTAGATAATGGTGCTAAGGAGTTAGATGTGGTTATTAATCTCGGTTGGCTAAAAGATGGGAAATCCGAGGAATTATTCCAAGAAATTGCTAGTATTTGTCAGGAAACCGGCCAGACGGTAAAAGCGATTCTGGAAACCTCGCAACTAACGGACACCGAGAAACGTTTAGCGGCGGAGATTTGCATGGATGCAGGAGTGAGTTATCTAAAAACCAGTACCGGCTGGTTTGGAGGTGCAACGGTTAGCGATGTCAAGTTTCTCAAGGAAATTAGCAAAGGCCGGGTAGGAATTAAAGCATCCGGCGGAATTCGCACCCTAGAACAAGCGATCGCTCTTATCCGGGCCGGGGCCACTCGTCTGGGGACTTCTCGCGGTGTCGATTTAGTCCGTCAGCAAAAAGCTGCTTTTGAGGAGTAATACTAAATCCTGTTTAAAAGGTATAGGAAAGTGGGGTGTGGGGTGTGAGGTGTGAGGTGTGGGGTGTGGGGGGAGGTGGAAATTATAAATTATGAATTATGAATTATGAATTGGGGTGTGGGGTGTGGGGAAGTGGGGAGAATAAATAAAAAATAATCTCCTGAATCCTGACTCCTTAATCCTGAATCCTGACTCCTTAATCCTGAATCCTGTCTCCTGACAGCTAAAATGATGACTGACAATATAGATAAAAATAAGGAGGTTTATTTGCCGATAATTCGCTGTGGTAATCGAGAATTTAGAGATATTCAAGGGATTGTTTTTGATAAGGACGGTACGCTAGAGGATTCGCGGGCTTTCTGGTACGATCGAGCTATAGCCCGGATACAAGCCATTGAATCGCAAATCCCTGGTTTAGAGTCTTTATTAACTAAAACTTTCGGTATTGGGGCAAATAGTCTCAATCCTGCCGGTTTAATGGCAGTGGGCAGCCGCAGAGATAATCATATCGCCGCTGCCGGTTGTATTGCTTCCACCGGCCGGGATTGGTTAACGGCTATTGCGATCGCAAAAGCATCCTTTCAAGCGGCCGATGAAAAGGTTCCCCCCCGCTTAAATCCCCTCTATCCCCAATGTTTAGAAGTAATTCGTTATCTGCACGCGGCCGGTTTACAATTGGCGATTCTTTCCTCCGATACCACAGCACGAGTGGAGCAATTTGTCAAGGAAAATGGCCTATTAAATTATATTAAAATTGCCCAGGGCTGCGATCGAGGTTTAAGTAAACCCGATCCCCTATTATTGCAAGAAACCTGTCAAGCTTTGGGGACCGCAGTGGACAAAACCCTGATGGTGGGGGACACTAGGGCCGATTGGGAAATGGCTAAACAGGCAAAATCAGCAGCTGCGATCGCAATTAGTTGGCAACCAGAAAACCATCAAGATTTACAATTAGCTGATGTGGTCATTAGAGAACTTACTGCCATCTCGGTTATCAGTTATGATTTTAGCTGTTAGGAAACAGGAGTCAGGATTCAGGAATCAGGATTCAGGATTCAGGATTCAGGAGATAGGAGATAGGAGTCAGGAGACTATTTTTATTTGTTTTCCCTGCTCCCTTCTCCCCACTCCCCACTCCCCACTTCATAATTCATAATTTATAATTCATAATTTCCACTTCCCCCCACTACCCCACTACTCTCTCCCCAATTCCTAATTCCCTCTATGCTAACAATTGCCTTACCGAAGGGTGCTTTACTAAACGAAAGTATCCAAATATTTCAAAAGATTGGCTTAGATTTTAGTGCCTTTCTTGACTCAAAAAATCGCCAACTACAGATTACCGACCCCACTAACCAAGCGAAAGCGTTATTAGTCAGAGCCACAGATGTACCAGTTTATGTAGAATACGGTCAGGCACAATTAGGCATCGCCGGTTATGATGTTTTATTAGAAAAATCTCCCGATGTGGCTAATTTAATTGACCTAAAATTTGGTTACTGTCGGATGTCGGTAGCTGTCCCTGCTGATAGTCCCTATCAAAGTCCTCTAGACATTCCCCATCACGGTAAAGTCGCCTCAAAATTTGTCAATTGTGCTAAGGATTATTTTCGTCGTTTAGATATTCCCGTCGAGATTATACCTCTCTATGGTTCCGTAGAATTAGGCCCGATTACGGGGATGTCAGAAGCGATAGTTGACCTAGTTTCCACCGGTCGAACTTTACGCGAAAATGGTTTAGTAGAAATTGCCGAATTATTTGCTAGTAGCGCTCGATTAATCGCCCATCCCCTCAGCTATCGACTAAATCGTGATCAGATTTATAACTGGGTAGAAAAGCTCAGAGAACCAACTACATCAATGGCAAAAGTTTAAGTAAAATATAGGTTAGTTTGGGGCAGTATTTCCCGCTAACCTAATTATTTTAAGAGCAAACCAATAAGCGCACCAGCAAGAATTAACCAAGTAGAATTAACCTGAAAACGTAGTAAAAGAATAGCGGAGACAAGAGATAAAATGATAGCCAATAAATTAAAAGGTAAATTCCCGTAGGGTTGTAACCAAGTAGCTAGAGCTAAATTAAAAATAACTGCTACCATTAAAGCCACAGCACTAGCATTAATTGCATCTAAAAAAGCACCCGCCCAAGCCGATTTTCTCAGCTTAGGAATAAGAGGATTAAGTAATAAAACAAAGATAAAAGAAGGAAAAAAAATCGCTAGAGTCGCCACAATTGCCCCCGATACTCCTAATATTTGATAACCGATAAAAGTGGCTGTGGATAACACTGGACCGGGGGTAAATTGACCCACAGCAATAGCATCTAATAATTGTTGCTGGGTTAACCATCCTCTCCCCTGCACTAAATCCGCTTCTAAAAAGGCAACTAACACATAACCACTACCAAATAAAACACTACCCACCTTGAGGAAAAATAGCCCTAATCCTGTTAATGTTGGTGGGATATTGCTAGGAGTAGCAACCGCCGTCGCACCGCCTATTCCTGCCACAATCAGGGGAAAAGTAGCGAATTTTTTTAGGATAAACATCCCGATAATTCCCCCTAACAGTAAAGCGATAACTTCATTTAAACCTAAGATTAATAATCCGATAACTCCCAATCCGATGAAGAATAATTGACGGGTTTTCAGTGCCTTTTTACCTAAGCGCCAGAGTGCCTGAAAAATCACCGCAATTACCACCGGTTTAATCCCCGCAAAAATCGGAGCCACATCCGGTAAAGTCCCGTAGGTAGTATAAATCCAAGCTAGAAAACCCGTAATTAACACCGCAGGAGTAATAAAACAAACCCCCGTGATTATTAAACCCGCTAAACCACCAAAAATATAACCGATATGAATGGCCATTTCCGTGGAATTAGGACCGGGAATCAGATTAGTGGCCCCCACCAAATCGAGAAATCGCTCCTTAGTCATCCAACCGCGACGCTTAACCACTTCTTCCTCCATTAAAGCGATATGGGCAGCCGGACCACCAAAACCGATAATGCCGATTTTGAGAAATAAAAGGGCAAGTTGCGAGAGATTGGGAGGCGATGAAGTCAGCATTTTCTGATTACCAATAGTTTTTCTAGAATTAAGTTTATATCCAAAAGAATAGGCTTAAGCTAAATTCTTAGCTAAATTTTGTCAATTCCATAATTGCAAAAGTGTTTTATACAAACTCAATCATAAGTATTTAATGCTCCCGTTCAAGTAAATTTGATACAAAAAAAGTTAAGAAAAGTTTATAAATAATATTGATTAATTTGTCTATAATGAACCCCATTAATGCCAACTGAAACCCATCACCACCCCCCTTATTAAGGGGGGCAAGGGGGGATCAAGGGGGGATTAAGGGGGGCAAGGGGGGATTAATTAGAACCCCTTAGTCAACAAACCATAAACAATAATCAATTATCAGAATCGATGCTAATCTATGCAAAAAAACTCTATGGACAGCTTGCCGCCCAAGACTAACCAGTTTTCAGATACCCAAGAGCCGGCAGCGAGTCCATCTCAGCGCCAAGCAGTGCCGGTCAATTATGAGTACAGCCTCAATCTGCCGGAATTACTCAACCAGCTTGACCTCTCAGTGTTGATTTCCACCTACCAAGCGGGAAGAGTGGCCAGCATTGGCACTTATCAAGGACAAATGCGGGTGAGTTTCGCCCATTTTGACCAAGCGATGGGTTTAACCCGAACTGCTACCGGAATTGCTGTGGGCGCTCGTCAGGCAATTTGGCATTTACCCGCTAATCGAGAGATTGCCCCCCAGATTAAACCAGAAGGAGAACAGGATATCGCTTTTTTGGCCCGCTCTTCTCACCTCACCGGCCCGATTATGGGTCATGATTTGGCCTTTGGCAGTAATCGCCTTTGGGTGGTCAATACCCTATTTAACTGTCTGGCAACCATCGAAGGAAATTGGAGTTTTCTCCCCCAGTGGAAACCGCCCTTTATTACCGAGTTAGTCCCCGGAGACCGCTGCCACCTCAATGGCTTGGCTATGGCTGAAAATAGCGGCACTCCCGCCTATGTGACGGCATTGGGGGAAACCAACGAGGAAAGCCTCTGGCGAGAGAATAAGGCCCAAGGGGGATGCTTAATTGATGTGCCGAGGGGAGAGGTGATTCTGCGGGGTTTAGCTATGCCCCATTCTCCCCGTCTTTACCAGGGTAATCTCTATTTTCTCAATTCCGGTTATGGAACCTTGAACCGTTGGCATCCCCAAACTGGCAGCACAGAAATCATCGCCGAATTGCCCGGTTTTACCCGGGGTTTGGACTGTTGGGAAGGTCACGCCTTTGTCGGGTTGTCCCAAGTACGGGAAACGGCGGTTTTTGGCGGTTTACCCCTGGATGAGCGGCGTAATCAATTGCGGTGCGGGTTGGCTATTGTCAACCTGGCTACCAGTCAACTGGTGGCAACTTTTTGGTTCAATAGCGGCGTGGAGGAGGTTTTTGCCGTCTCCGTCCTACCGGGCTACCGCAACCCGGCACTGATTGGACCAGATACCGACCTCGACGGCACTCAATCGGTGTGGATGGTGCCTTCTTTGGCGACTTAATTGTTTAATTTTTACTCTTTATTCAGGAAAAAATCATGTCAACTCCTTTTTTAGTTAAAGATATCTTCCCCGGTTTAGGTAGCTCCTCCCCCGGCAGTCTGACGGCATTATATAGTTTGACCAATAAATGTTAGAACAAAGATGTAGATGTAGGTTGCTCTAATGGGAAGTTTTGTGACGACAAGTAGCATTGATGATATTTATGGGGAATAATAGATTTAGATGAGTGCCTAACTTTCCAGTTGGTAGCGACTTGCCATGAACCCAACAACCGCCAATTATGATGAACCCTGGAAAGAAGCATTAAGCGAGTATTTTGAAGCGTTTTTATACTTCTTCTTTCCTGAAGTTCACCAACTAATTGATTGGACAAAAACTCCCGAATCTCTAGAAAAAGAACTCAAACGGATTACCGCTTCAGCAAAGACAAAAAAACGTTTCGCTGACAAACTCTATAAAGTCTGGTTACTGAGTGGTGAAGAAGTCTGGATTTTGATTCATATTGAAATTCAAAGTCAATACGAAGAAAATTTCCCTCAGAGGATGTATATTTATAACTATCGGGCCTTTGATTTGTATCAGAAACCAGTTATCAGTCTCGCTATATTAGGGGATGAACGAGTAAATTGGCGACCAGATTCCTATAATTATACCATTGCTGGTTGTGAAGTCAGGCTCAAATTCCCAACAGTCAAATTACTGGACTACGAGGAAAGCTGGTCAGAACTAGAAACAAGTAGCAATCCCTTTGCTATAATAGTCATGGCACACCTGAAAACAAAAGCGACTACTGGGAAGCTGCCAGAACGGGAACAGTGGAAGTGGAGGTTAATCAGGGGATTATATGAAAAGGAGTTCGAGAGGGAACAGATAATTAAACTGTTTGAAATCATCGACAATATGATGACGTTATCCCCTGAATTGCAGTCAAGTTTAGAGAGTAAAATTAAACAATTTGAGGAGGAAAGAACCATGCCTTTAGTAAGTAATATGGAGTTACGAGGGATAGAACGCGGTAAGGAAATTGGTAAGGAAATTGGAGCGTTAGAAAAGGCTCGTAACTATGTTAAAACGGTGCTGAAAACGCGATTGGGTGATATTCCAATAGAAATTGAGCAAGCTGTTGATAAAATTTCTGTATTATCGATTTTAGACGAGTTACTGAAATCGGCATTAACCGTTAATTCTTTTGATGAGTTGCATCAACTTTTAGAACAATAGTCTCAGTAATTTTCTTCTCCAATGAACCAAACAACAGCCAATTATGATGAACCCTGGAAAGAAGCATTAAGCGAGTATTTTGAAGCGTTTTTATACTTCTTCTTTCCTGAAGTTCACCAACTAATTGATTGGACAAAAACTCCCGAATCTCTAGAAAAAGAACTCAAACGGATTACCGCTTCAGCAAAGACAAAAAAACGTTTCGCTGACAAACTCTATAAAGTCTGGTTACTGAGTGGTGAAGAAGTCTGGATTTTGATTCATATTGAAATTCAAAGTCAATACGAAGAAAATTTCCCTCAGAGGATGTATATTTATAACTATCGGGCCTTTGATTTGTATCAGAAACCAGTTATCAGTCTCGCTATATTAGGGGATGAACGAGTAAATTGGCGACCAGATTCCTATAATTATACCATTGCTGGTTGTGAAGTCAGGCTCAAATTCCCAACAGTCAAATTACTGGACTACGAGGAAAGCTGGTCAGAACTAGAAACAAGTAGCAATCCCTTTGCTATAATAGTCATGGCACACCTGAAAACAAAAGCGACTACTGGGAAGCTGCCAGAACGGGAACAGTGGAAGTGGAAGTTAATCAGGGGATTATATGAAAAGGAGTTCGAGAGGGAACAGATAATTAAACTGTTTGAAATCATCGACAATATGATGACTTTATCCACTGAATTGCAGTCAAGTTTAGAAAGTAAAATCAAACAATTTGAGGAGGAAAGAACCATGCCTTTAATGAGTAATATGGAGTTACGAGGAAGGAAAATTGGTGAGGAAATTGGGGAGTTACGAGGGATAGAACGCGGTAAGGAAATTGGTAAGGAAATTGGTAAGGAAATTGGGGTGCTAGAAAAAAGCCGCGATGACATAAAAACAGTTTTAACTGTGCGGTTTGGAGAGATTTCTTCAGAAATTGAAGAGATAATCGGCAAAATGACTAACCCTACTATCTTAGAAGAGCTACTAAAATTAGCAGCTACCGCTAATTCTCTCGCAGAATTTAAGCAGTCTTTGGCTAAAATCAATAACTGAGAAAACGGGTTTCTTAGAAAACGGGTTTCTTTGAGAAACCCGTTTTCTGTAAATTTTTGTTATATCCCCCTTGAAAAATTCGGGATTCTTTGCACAAAATAGTCGAAGTCATCCTTTGCGGTTAATGTCATGACTTCTACCCTCTTGCCGAGCCTTGCTGCTGTTGACGATGTTTTGTTCAATTTTGCTCAATCTGATGGCTTGAGTCAAGCTAATCAGGTGGATAGTGCGAGAAATCAGCGTTTAACCGCTACCGTAGTTTTCCTCGATGCTGGTGTTAGCGATTATCAAAGTCTCCAAGCTGGAGTAATTCCAGAAGTCGCCACGGTTATTCTCTCTCCCAATCAAGACGGAATCGAACAAATATCCGCTTTTTTACAACAAAATCCCCAGATTACCACCATTCACCTGGTTTCCCATGGTGCGCCGGGGTGCTTATATTTAGGGAATTGTCAACTTAATTTAACAAATATTTACGATTACCGCCAACAGTTACAGAATTGGGCAAAGATTAATCATATCCTACTGTACGGTTGTCAGGTCGCGGCGGGAGATGCCGGGACAGAGTTTATTAATAAATTGTCCCAAATTACTGGGGCAAAAATAGCGGCTTCCAGCAGACGGGTAGGAAATGCCGCCTTAGGAGGAAGTTGGGAGTTAGAGGTGAGTTTACCCGCGATAAAGGGAGAGAATCAAACCTTTGTTGAAACCTTAGATTTGTCGGAGTTGCAGACATCTGGGGTTTTTCAGCCGGATATACTCAACACTTATCAGGGAGTATTTGCCCTCACATTAGTAGGAGTATGGGATAGATTAAGCAATGCCAATGCGGTAACAATAGTTGGTAACTATGCTTATGCTGTGGGGGACACTCTGGAGATTATTGATATTAGTAATCCCAGTAACCCGATTTTCAAGGGGAATTATGATAATACTTCTGGCTTTGCTTTTGATGTACAAATAGTCGGTAACTATGCTTATGTCGCTGATTGGAATTCAGGACTGCAAATCATCGACATCAGCAACCCTACAACTCCCACTCTCAAGGGTAATTATAATACTTCTGGCTATGCTGTAGGTGTACAAGTAGTCGGTAACTATGCTTATGTAGCTGCTGATAACCTGCAAATCATCGACATCAGCAACCCAACAAACCCCACTCTCAAGGGTAATTATGATACTTCTGGCTATGCTTGGGATGTACAAGTAGTCGGTAACTATGCTTATGTTGCTGATTGGGATTCAGGACTACAAATCATCGACATCAGCAACCCGACAAATCCTACTTTCAAGGGTAATTATAATACTTCTGGCTATGCTCGGGATGTAGAAGTAGTCGGTAACTATGCTTATGTAGCTGATGATACTTCAGGACTGCAAATCATCGACATCAGCAACCCGACAAATCCCACCTTTAAGGGGAATTATAATACTCCTGGCAGTGCTGAGGGTGTTCAAGTAGTCGGTAACTATGCTTATGTAGCTGATTGGAATTCAGGACTGCAAATCATCGACATCAGCAACCCAACAAACCCCACTCTCAAGGGTAATTATGATACTTCTGGCGGTGCTGAGGATGTACAAATAGTCGGTAACTATGCTTATGTAGCTGATTCTTGGTCAGGACTGCAAATCATCAACATCAGCAACCCATCAACCCCCACCTTTAAGGGTAATTATGATCCTTCTGGCCAGGCTGAGGGTGTACAAGTAGTCGGTAACTATGCCTATGTAGCTGATGGAAGTTCAGGACTGCAAATCATCGACATTAGCAACCCAACAAACCCCACTCTCAAGGGTAATTATGATACTTTTGGATATGCTGAGGGTTTACGAATAGTCGGTAACTATGCTTATGTAGCTGATGGTTGGTCAGGACTGCAAATCATCGACATCAGCAACCCAACAACCCCCACCTTTAAGGGTAATTATGATACTTCTGGCTATGCTTGGGATGTACAAGTAGTCGGTAACTATGCTTATGTTGCTGATTGGGATTCAGGACTACAAATCATCGACATCAGCAACCCGACAAATCCTACTTTCAAGGGTAATTATAATACTTCTGGCTATGCTAATGATGTACAAGTAGTCGGTAACTATGCTTATGTAGCTGATGGAAATTCAGGGCTGCAAATCATCGACATCAGCAACCCGACAAATCCCATCTTCAAAAGTAATTATAAGACTTCTGGCGACGCTATAGATGTACAAATAGTCGGTAACTATGCTTATATAGCTGATTGGGGCTCAGGACTGCAAATCATCGACATCAGCAACCCAACAAACCCCACTCTCAAGGGTAATTATAATACTTCTGGCTATGCTAATGATGTACAAATAGTCGGCAACTATGCTTATGTCGCTGATAGTGATTCAGGATTGCAAATTATCGACATCAGCAACCCGACAAACCCCACTCTCAAGGGTAATTATGATACTTTTGGCCAGGCTAGGGATGTACAAGTAGTCGGTAACTATGCATATCTAGCTGATGAGGATGGTGGTTTAAAGATTATTGATGTGAGTGAGTTTACCAATGCACAAACTGTTACTCTTGCTATTTCTCCCAGCAGTGTTAGTGAAGATGGGACAGCTAATATGGCCTATACCTTCACTCGTAGCGGAGTAACCACTAATGCTTTAACGGTTAACTATACAGTCGGGGGGACAGCGACATTTAGTACAGATTACACCCAAAGCGGTGCAGCAACTTTCACCATTACCACCGGGACAGTGACTTTCGCTGCTAATTCAACCACTGCTAAAGTCACAATAGACCCCACTGCTGACACAACTGTTGAAGATGATGAAACCGTCATTTTAACCCTTGCTGCGGGGACAGGTTATACAGTAGGGACCACCACTCCAGTGACGGGGACGATTAATAATGACGATGTTGCTTTTACCATTGCCGCCGCCAGCAGCAGTCGAACCGAGGGCAACAGTGGCAGCAAAGCCTTTACCTTCACCGTCACTCGTTCTGGCAATACCACCGGAACCAATAACATCACTTGGGCAGTTACCGGCACGGGAACCAATCCCGCCAACGCTGCCGATTTTGTTGGGGGATTGTTACCCAGTGGGGTGGTGAGTTTTGCCCCGGGGGAAACCAGTAAAGTGATTACTGTTAATGTCCAGGGAGATACAACAGTAGAACCGAACGAAAACTTTACTGTCACCCTCTCCAATCCCACCAACGGAGCTACTCTCGGCACTCCATCTACGGCAACGGTGACGATTGTTGACGACGACGGCTCCGTTCCTTTTTTAGTAGATATCCGTCCCGGTGCCTTTAGCTCCTACCCCAAAAATCTGACGGCAGTGGGCAGTACCCTGTACTTCATCGCCGATGACGACGTTAACGGTTATGAATTATGGAAGAGCGACGGCACGGTAGCTGGTACAGTTGCGGTGGCCGACATCCGCTCCCCCTACTCTCTGACGGCAATGGGCAACACCCTGTTCTTTACTGCCCGTGACGGCCTTAACGGTACTGAATTATGGAAGAGCAACGGCACGGCGGCGGGTACAGTTCTGGTCAAAGATATCCGCCCTGGTTCTTCAGGCTCCTTCCCCCGCTATCTAACGGCAGTGGGCAACACCCTGTTCTTCAATGCCTATGACGACGTTAACGGTCGGGAATTGTGGAAAAGCGACGGCACGGCGGCCGGCACGGTTCTGGTCAAGGATATCAACCCCGGTGGCTTTTGGTCCTACCCCCGCAATCTAACGGCAGTGGGCAGTACCCTGTTCTTCAATGCCTATGACGACGTGAACGGTCGGGAATTGTGGAAAAGCGACGGC
>NZ_BDSM01000024.1:0-102165 GCF_003112475.1 Microcystis sp. 0824
GCGCTCAACATTAATCCCCGATACGCAAAGGCTTACAACAATCGCGGGGGTCTTTACGGTGAACAGGGAAAAGCCGACCTCGCCCTGTCCGATTTCAATCAGGCGATCAACATTAATCCCCGATACGCCGAGGCTTACTACAATCGCGGGTCTCTTTACTACGAACAGGGGAAACCCGACCTCGCCCTGTCCGATTTCAATCAGGCGCTCAACATTAATCCCCGATACGCAAAGGCTTACAACAATCGCGGGTTTCTTTACTACGAACAGGGGAAATCCGACCTCGCCCTGTCCGATTACAATCAGGCGCTCAACATTAATCCCCGAAACGCAACGGCTTACTACAATCGGGGGGTTCTTTATTACTATCGACTAGAAAGGGAAAAAGCGATCAGAGATTTGCGACAAGCCGCCGAACTGTCCCGCCAGCAAAGAAACGCGGCGTTATATGAAGCGGTTATGGAATTCCTACGGAAATTAGGCGCGGTCTAGTCCTTTTTCTTGGGTTGAGTCCGTCGGTTGGGTTGAGCGAATCAATGGGTTAAAGAAGACCTCTCAATTTTAGGGGAAAGGGAAACCTAAAACCCAACACCTAAATCTGTCTGAATGAGCGATCGCAAATTTTGTCGGCTGCATTAACGAAGTCTAAGGCGGCAATCTCGCTGCCAACCCTGATAATAAAGCTGATCGTGGCTTGAGAGCAATTCCGTTATAATAGGGGTCAACTTAATATCGTTAGCAACGCAGAATGAGGATTTCACCATGAGAATTCCATATACATATTGGAAAGAATCAGATGGGATGTTCTTGGGCTATTTGAATGAATTTCCCGATCATTGGACCCAAGGTGTTGACTTAGAAGAATTAATCGAAAACCTGATCGATCTCTACAGAACATTTACTACGGAAGAAATCCCCGGAATCAAGAGAGTTGCAGAGTTTGAATTCGCATAAAAAGACATGATTTAATTGCACAATTGGAGCAAGCTGGCTGCTACTTGATTAGACGTGGAGGGAAACATGATATTTACCATAATCCAGATACTGGAAAAACAGAACCAATTCCCAGACATCGAGAAATTAATGAGCGATTGGCTAAAAAGATTATCAAAAGTCTTACTGGTGACAGATAAATTCACAGTGCCAATCAAACAAGGCTACAAGGAAGCAAAGGAGCTATGGAAAAATGATTACTGTAGGATTTTAAAAAAGGGCGATCGCTATTCCCATCCTCTTATTTTTTTGTTGGGTTTCCTTCTTGATCTTGAGAATCGCAATATCAACTGATTTTGGTAGATAATTGAGATGGGATTTAATCCTTATTCTTCACTTAAATTAAAATCAATTCGTTGATAAATATCCAGCAATGAGATTTGAAAATTTACAGAATAAAACCTTAAAACATCATTCTCTGATTCAGATGCTTTAAATAACCATTCTCCATTATTTTGTTGATAAAATTGTTCCACATAATAACGGTATTGATCGATCAAAATATATTCCTTAAAGTCAGGAATTGAACGATAAAACTTAAACTTATCAGTGCGGTCATAATCTCTGGTTGATTTTGATAAAACCTCGACAATGATTAACGCATTAGTTACAGTATTTGTGCCTTTTCCTTCATATAATGGTTTGCCTTTAATCACCATGACATCAGGATAAGTATAAAAGCGGTATATTGGCATCCATAACCGGACATCACTCATAAAAGCCCAATAATCTTCATTGTTAATCTTAGTCGGAAAATTTTTATAAAAATTACCAGCAATTAGATTATGATTGGTTGTTGCTCCCGTCATAGGAATAATTTCTCCATCTAGATATTCATTTTTGTATGCTGCTGTTTCTTCTAGCTGACAATATTCTTCAGGTGTATAATACCGTTTTTCGACTTGAACTTGCATACTAACCTCCCTTATCTTGGTTAAATTCCCATTCAATAGCAACTTTAATATTAGCTGGTGCTGAACCTTTGGTCACTAAAGAGATACCCGTTTCACCTCCAACTTGTCAGCCAAATTCTCAAGTAACCTGACTGGGTGGATTGGCGTGGGAAACTCCCTGTTTAATCGAAGTTAATAATAATTATACATAGTCATTGACAATATTAGTAAGTAGGTAGGTATTGAAAACTTTCAGATTCCCCCGCCTATCGGCACCCCCCTGATCAAGGGGGGATCAAGGGGGGATTAAAGGGAAAATCCATTTTTAATTTAATTATAACCAGCTACTTAACTCCTGTTTAAAAAAATTTTGTTTTTTCTTCTATATTCTCGAACTGTATATAAATTTTTACACGATCGGAGGCTTGTATTTCTGTAATTTTTATCGAAAAAATCGGGTCTAAAACCTCGCATTTTAAGGCGAAAAGTTTTTGGAGCGGGGCATAAATCCCCATTACAAAAACGGCCTCCTGCCTCCTGCCCCCTGCCTCCGTTAACCCCTAGGGAAAATCAAGCCTTTTGGCGAATTGATTAAAAAGCCATTAAGCGCTCTTGCCAAAACAGGCCACAACCTGATAGACTCATTAAACCAAGGCTTCAGGGAATAAAATGGGGCAGTTCATCCCTAAGAGGGATTGACTTTTACAAGGTTTTATGGCCGCTCAACTGGAGAGTCCCCGAAATCTGGTGATTAAGAGTTTTAGCCTTTTGGCTACTGGACTGACTAAGCAGACCTAACCAATTCAACTGTATGATACCGAGTCAAGACATCGGCGAGGCAGTAGATTCAGTCAGAAAAACTGACGCACAAGACTTCTCTAATTTAATGCCTAGACCTGGCTGGCAACAAGTGGCGGGTTTAGGTAGGGGTTGTTTTTGGTATTGAACCCCGATTCTTTTTGTTCTTTACCGGTTTTAGTGATTACCAATAGGGATTAAGCCCGTAATTGGTTGAAAATTTCTATTTATTCGCAAAAATCCCTAGTTGCTCCCTGTACTAATCCTAGAAATCGACTTCATCATCAGTAATTTTCCCCAACCAATTCTCTGGAAATCAGCTTCCAGAACAATTTAGTTATTTTATGAGTAGCAATGCCTTAACCAATCGTGAACATCTAATCGAACTGTATAATCGAGGTGAACGCAACTTTGCCGAAGTCAGACTTAGCGGAGTCAATTTAAAGAGACAGTGTTTAAACCAGATTAACCTAAGTCATAGTTACTTAAAACGAGCCAATTTAACCGAAGCTTGTTTAATTAACGCTAATTTCAAGGACGCTTCCCTCGAAGAAGTTAATTTAAGCAAAGCTTGTCTTATCGATGCTAACCTAACTAAAGCCGCTCTTTCTGGGGCAAATTTGCGCCAAAGTAACCTAAGCGGCGCAATTTTGAGTAATACTGTCCTCAAAAAGGCTGATTTAAGTTCTGCCTGTTTAATTCACAGTAGCTTACTTTTTGCCCAACTGTTGAAAGCGAATCTGGAAGCCGCTAATCTCACCTCAGCTACTTTAACCCATGCCATGGCGGAGAAAGCTAACCTAAAACGGGCCATTCTCACTCGTGCTATTCTTAGCTCTGCTAATCTTAGCCATGCTAACTTAAAAGAGGCTAACCTAATTCGAGCCTATCTCTATCAAGCCAATCTGGAAAACTGCCAGCTTCAATACGCCGACCTCAGCTATGCCGATTTGCGCGGGGCGAATTTACGCGGGGCGGATTTACGTTATGCTAACCTCGAAGGTGCTAATCTGACGGGAGCTAACCTCAATTGTAGCGATTTTGAGGGAGCTAACTTAACCGGAGCCGATTTAAGCAAAACTGACGCGAATAAAGCCAATTTTCGCCAAGCTAACTTAACCGGTTGTAATCTTCTCGGTGCTAATTTAGCCTCCGCTAACCTTTCCGGTGCTAATCTACACCAAGCGGGATTACTCTTGAGTTATTTAGTGGGAAGCAATCTTAAACGAGCTAATCTCAAACAAGCTAACTTAATCGGGGCGATTTTAACCGAAAATAATCTTCTTTCTGCTTCCCTCGAAGAAACTATTCTTCCTAACGGTAGTCGCGGTAATCTCCTTTCCTAATATTCCTAGAAAAACTCGGTTGTAGAGACTTTTCTGCCAAGATTTCTATAACCGTGGGGTTTTTCCTGGGGAGATGGAAGTATTTTCAGTGAACAGTGAACAGTAAACTGTGAACTGAAAACTCACATCTGATAACTGATTCAAGGCTGACTCCTAGCCCGACCAACAAACTTTTTCAGCAGCCCTTGTGTATTATGTCCCGTTTTGTATAGCTCTAACCTGTTTAACTTCTAATTCTAAGGCGGATGCGACTTGCTCAACACTTAACCCTAAGGCTAACAAACGAGGGACCGCCTCTAGTGCTTTGTTTAGTCTGCCTTCCTCACGACCTTCCTGACGCGCTTCCTCGCGCACATCTTGAAAATACTGAGTTTGTTTTAATTCATCTAAACTAAACATAGTTTCTATCTCCCGACGATTGAGAAGCGGTAACTTATAAACGAGAATCGTCTCTATTAATTGTAAGAGTTCTTGCGGTTTTTGGTCGGGGGTTAATTCTTCTCTCACTCTTTGGATTAATTTTCGGGTGCTATCAATAGCTTTTGCTTTAGATAGGGTGATTAATTGGACTGTGGCTAAACCAATCGAAGTTTGAGGAGTGTTTTCTAATTCATTCAGATAAATCCGTCTGACTCGCTCGGAGTTGAGGAGTTCCCGATAGCGTTGAACTTGATTGGTTTCTACTTGAGGGTTAGGATAGACAATCACACCCCGCCAATCATTGGTTAAGTCGGTTTTACTGAGATATAAGAAGATTTCAGTGAAAAAGCGCTGATAAAAAGCCTCATCTTCTTGAAATTGTACCTCACACTAAATCCGTTGAGTAACGCACAGAAAACGGGTTTCTCCGAGAAACCCGTTTTCTACTCATGGATTGAAGAGCCTAAGTTAAAATTTAATTTTTTAGTATTTCTGTAGGGAGGAAGTCCAAGAATACTGACTCCTAAAGACCGACTCCTAACCCCCAAAGTTTTTCACTACATCCTAATTATATATTGGCTTCAAAAACGGGACAATAGCCTTCGGCAACCACTTTAAAACCGTAGAGGGGAGAAGCGGGATTCCAACAGCGCTGACTTTTGTAGTGGACACAGACACGACAGCAATCCATCTCCTCTAAAGCTTTGGTGATGCGATTAGGACTCTCGCTTAATAATTCCCGTTGGGAGACTCCCCGCAATAATAATTCTTCTCCTTGCCAGCGTGCTTCCACCAGTCCCGTATCGGCGAAATTACTCCACCGGGGATCCCGGGTAATCGGCTCTGGTAAGGTGATAGTGACGATCGAATCCGATTCATTTAATTCTCCCTCATAGTGACTGGGGGTCGGGGGTGTCGGTTGCAGAAAGCGATCGCCAATAGGCAATTCCACCAGAGTTCCCACGGCCGGAGAATGGAGTTGATAACGGCTTTGTAATTCTTCTAAACTGGTCAAATCCGCTAGATATAGGGGCGAGCCATGGACGAACATGATATGCTGCGGTCGCAGGTTATGGATCAGTTGGGTGGTGTTGCGACTATCGCTATGTTCGGCCAGTAGATAGGTTTCTTGGCTAATTAATCCCGAACGCTGTGCCGCTTTTAATCGGGGATTCTCCAGGTTGATATCGTGCAGGTGTTGGGGAACTAACATTAACCAAGGTTTATCCCCTTGCAGATATTTACTCACCTCCTCTAGGCGATCAATTAGTAAAATTATCGGAGTGGTTCCCCCTAGAGGTGTCGGTTTTTCTGGCAACCTTCGCAACCGGGGACAGATGCGCTCATCCCAAAATAAGGGCTGATGTTTGGCAAAATTCTGGACAGATGCGGGAAATTGTGGTAAAATTTCTAGGTAGGCATCGCAAGCTTTAGCGATCTTGCCCCCAACCCAGATATCAATGTCGCGGCCCGTGAATTGGTGGTGCGATCTCAGTAATTTTAAAATTTCTTGACCCAATCCCAAAGCGGGGACGGGTAGTAAGACATTTTGTCCCTCAGCGATCGCATGATAGATGCGATTCATCAACTGTTTTTCCTGCTGTCGTCGGTGGGGATGGCGTTCTGTGCCGTAACTGCCTTCAATAATCAGCACATCGGGGGATATTCCCCGCAGCAGATCGATCGATAATCCTTCCACCAGTTGAAAATTAGACAGGGAAAAATCGCCGGTATAGAGGACCTTATAGGTGCGTTTGGGGGTTTTGTAGGTGAAGAGAACCACGGCGGCCCCGGGTAGGTGGCCAGCCGGAAAAATCTCGACGGTGAGATCATCAAAGAGAGCGATCGGCGATCGCCATGGCCAACCCTGACAGAAACTGCCGATTTCCTCGACAGAATCGGGCCATTGTAGGGGCAGCAGTTGTACTGTCACCTCACTGGCATAAACTGGCAATTGGGGATAGGTCTGATGGAGAGCCATTAACCCACGGATGTGATCGCTGTGGGCATGACTACAGAACACCAGATCCACGGGTGGTTTTTTGTTTTGGGTCAGGGGTTGCATATCGGCCAAACCGCAATCTAAAAGTATGCGATAGGGACCGATTTTCAGTAGGAGACAAACCCCTTCCGACGCGTGACCGACACCAAAAGGTAAACAGGATAAAAGGGATTTTGACCCCCAGACGGCAGTAGAGCGTTGAACCATGGCAACCCTGATCATGATGACTGGTTAGTGAGCGGAACCATTGCCATCGTAGTTATCGCTATCGTAAAAACCGTTGCGGGTGCCGAAAAAGAGACAAGAGACGGTGAATACAGCCGTTAATGCCAACAAGATTAATTTGATGTCCATATAATTAGTGCAACTCCTCAGAGGGTATCTCCCCTCATACTAACCCAACTTTTTCGGTTGTTAGCAGCTAGGTTTCGGGTTTGACCATCGGCGCTCAACCTTTTTTCATAATTAAACCTCTTGCATAATTAATTTTTAAGGGTTCAAAAACGGCAAAAATAAGGATTAAATTGCATAAAATCTGTAAATAGACCATTTAATTAATTATTATTCATTCTTAATTCTCCTGACTACTGACTACTGACTACTGGCTCCTAACCCCAACAACAATTTTTGATTTTTATAAGAGGTCTATTAAACTTGCCAGTAATTTGTGATGATTTCATCAAAAACTACTGAAAATTATCTGAAAACCTAGCATCTTTTGTCATAATAGTCAAGAAAATTTTACAAAAATTTAGCCTGACTTTAAATTCTCCTTTGCTAAAGTGCGACCTAATGATAGGTGTAAATTGTCCCTTTTAGACATGAGGCAAAAGCAAACAAGTTATTGATTTTAACTCAGATTAGCTCAACTCAATTATAGTGAAATTTTACTATGAGTTTTCGATTAGAGTTGAAGGCTATTTAGTCAGATTATAAACTTAATTAAGGTTGATTAAAATTAAAGTTTGTTAAACTTGGCTAAGTCATTGGTCTTTTCCAGAAGAGGATAACGAATTGCTGTTTCATCGACTAGACTAGATAAATACTCATAAGTGTGACGAAGTTCATAGGCATTATCATCACTTTTTGCTTGGTTACACTGCCAGCATACCAGTTGTAAATTATCAAAATCAAACATTTTTTCTGGACAGCGGACTTTATTAATTATATGATCGATAGTGACATAATTGGGATGAAAAAATATCCGATTGATTTGATTAATAACTTTTTCCCCTTGAGAATTATTATATTCGTAACCCCTTTTGATAGCTTCTGACTTAGAAGAAGTTTTAAATTCTTCGCCATGTTTCATCTTTTTGCCACAAAAAGGACAGGGTTTTTCTTTGGCCATTGTTCGATATTGATTCGGGCTAATTAATCCTTTTTGGGGATGTTCGATAACTGCTAGATGTTGATTAGCATTCCAGATTTCTGCAATTTCATCGGAGCTATATAATTGGGACAACTTTGATTTTGATACTTTAGTCATGGCAGTACATAATAATCATAATAAAGGATATTTAGCCAAAGTTTTATCGGCTATTTCATGCAAATTTTTCGAGACTTTTTCCAACTCTTGTTTTCCTTCTTCAGACATTTTTTGGGCTTTTTCAGACTCAATAATTGCTAAATCCATGGCTTTGACAAGATTTCCCTTATTTAATTCATGCTCAAATAAACTGACAACTTTATAAGTATTATTTTTTAAATCCTGAAGAAGTTCCCAAGAGCTTTTAACCTTTCCCCAGCCGCTATTATAATAGCCCTTTTTTCTCGCTTGTCTTTGTTGCTCTAGGGAAAGGCCATGAAATAGTTCACTATTTCTTTTTTGCCATTGGCGATAGTTTATTTCTTCTAGTAACTTCATTGCTTCAGTTCCTGGTCATCTGCAAAGTAACGACTGATTTCTTGCCACTTTTTATCGCCATAGTTATTAATAATATATTTTTTAATATCCCCCAGTTGTCTTCGTAGTTTATCATTAGTTTTTTCCAGAGATTCAACTGTAGAGATGGCTCGCTCTTTTATTTGTGTAATCCCATCCTGTTGTTGCTGAATAGTATTTTTTAGATCGCTCACCGCTAGATTATAACTGTCTTTATGAACTAATTCCTTTTCTAGTAAAGCCTGTTGACGTTCCTGGCCAGTTTTAGATAGACTAGCCTTTAACCATTGACCTAAACGATAAATCTCAGATTGATCAAAATCTAATAAATCTTGACGTAACTGCTCTAACTTTTGTAGCAATTCATTAACTTTTTCTTGCCAATAACTGACTTCTTGTTTAAGCTCAACATTCTGGTTGTATAAATTCTGATTACTTTTTCCTAACTGTTCAATTTTGCCCTCGTGTCTGGATATTTGCAAGGACTGATTTGAATTAACTTTGGCTCTCTCATTTCGTTCTTGTATGATAATCTGGAACAATTCCGCCGCTACAGGATCATCAAGATGTTCTACAATCCATTCTAGATGACGTGCTTTTAACCTATCGCTCAAATAGCCCTTGATTTCTATATGTTGTTCTTTCAATAGGGCTAGATTAGATTTAATGGTCATGACCGTAATTCTGACTTTGGTAACTTATCCATAGTTATTTTAGTACAAGTATAAGCTTTTGGAAAAAAGCAATCTTATCGGTCATGGTAGTTGTGCCTGTCTCTGGGAATCAACTCGGACTGACGAAAGAAACAAAGGAAAATGGAAATTTTGCCGATCTAGGGCTGGCCTTTGCTATAAGTGAGCTATATAGCGCCTCCTTGGCTAGTGAGGAAATTCTCAAACGCTAAAGCTGAGAACTTACCGCTATAAATAAGCACACGAATCACCCAGACAGAGAAAATATCATGCGTATCGCTCACGATGTCACCGAATTGGTTGGCCGCACTCCTTTAGTACAATTGAATCGGATTCCCCAGGCGGAGGGCTGTCTTGGCCGAATTGTGATGAAATTAGAAGGGATGAATCCCGCTGCTTCCGTTAAGGACCGCATTGGCACTCACATGATTAATAGCGCCGAAAAAGCGGGTTTAATCAATCCAGAAACCACGATTTTAGTGGAACCCACCTCTGGCAATACGGGAATTGCTCTAGCGATGACTGCGGCAGCTAAGGGTTATCGCTTGATTTTAACTATGCCGGAAACGATGAGTTTAGAGCGCCGGGCGATGTTAAAAGCCTACGGTGCTACCCTAGAACTTACCCCCGGTTCCCAAGGCATGAAAGGGGCAATTTTACGCGCTCAGGAAATCGTCGATAGTATCCCCGGCGCTTATATGTTGCAACAATTTCGCAACCCTTCTAACCCAGAAATTCACCGTCTCACCACTGCTGAGGAAATTTGGCAAGATACGGAGGGACAGGTAGATTTTATTGTTGCAGGTGTGGGTACTGGAGGCACGATTACGGGAGTCGCTGAATTGATTAAACCGCGTAAACCTAGTTTTCAAGTAGTCGCGGTGGAACCTTTCAATAGTCCGGTGATTTCCGGGGGTAATCCCGGTCCCCATAAAATTCAAGGTATCGGTGCGGGTTTTATTCCAGAAGTTTTACGCACGGATCTGATTGATGAGGTAATTACTGTCAGTGATGAGGAAGCTTTTCAATTTGGTCGTCGTCTGGCAAAAGAAGAGGGTTTGCTTTCAGGGATTTCTTCCGGTGCCAATCTTTGCGCTGGGATTCAACTGGCCCAACGACCAGAAAATGAGGGTAAATTAATTGTGGTGATTCAGCCTAGTTTTGGAGAACGTTATCTGAGTACGCTGATGTTCCAAAATATCGAGGAGCGCGAGTTAACTTTGGTGTGAAAAAATATCCTCCTCAGCCTCTAGCAGTCAGCTTTAGTTGAGGGCTGATTGCTAATAGCAGAGAGCTTTTTAATCATATTTCAAGAGGGATTTTTTCACCTGTAGGGGTATTTGTAAAGGTTGCGGTTTGATTGCTTCTTTGCCAGCAAAATTATCCAATAAAGCCGATCTCACTTGTGCATCGGTTTCTCGCGAGAGAAGATAACGAAAGTATTCTTGACATTGTTCTCGACGACTGGGGGAAAGTGGCATTTCACTTAAACGTCGGACTGCCATTAAGCGCATTAAGGGATCATTGACTGTTAATTTTTCTAACCAGCCATCGAAGTTTTTTGACTCATTTTGACCGCGATGGTCGAGAAAATGCCATCCTAGCAGGATTAAAGTCAAAACCGTGCCAAATCCTTGCAAAATTGAGGCCAGAGCTAACCAGCGATTTTCGGCATAGGTCCAAATTGCCACAGCGAGATAGGTGGCTAAACTGCCTAAACCGCCACAGACTACCGCTAAAGTTAACTTACCGCTATCGGCACTGAAAAAAGCACGCCCCCACAGCCACAGTGATGGCCAGTTTTGACCCTGGAGATGGTAAACTCCGATCATCGCCCCCACCCCAGTTAAAGTGGCCAAAACTAACTGCCAATTCCACGCCCAGAGGATCAAAAAACTAGCACAAGCTGCCGCCCATGTCAAGAATTGACGGGTTTTTTTTGCGGCGAGAGTTTTCATGACTCGACGCTGCAGAGCGGGAGAGAAATAGGGAGGAAGGCGGAATACTGAAGACACGGGAAGTTTTTCACTGAGGGTTTGATGATCACTATAGCCTGTTCTCAGGCAGACAGATCATTTTTCTTGATAAAAATCCTCGTGGGAAAAGAGCGCAGTGCTAGGGTGGCCTAAAATTGCGATCGAGAATCGGCTAAAGTTCAGATTGGCGAGCTTAGGTGTTAAGATTGTTTGCCATCAAACTCAATTTTTTTTAGTAATAAATAGCTCAACAATATTCTGTAAACTTATATATAGAAACCTCAAGAAATATATTAATTTGCTGTCTTTAGGGCAGCAAGCTCTGATAGACGATCTAGAGTATTAAGTATAAATACCGCAACTAATTTTACCTAGTCACGCCAGCTGTCTAACTCATCTATTTCACTTCCGAACAGAGTTAGAACTTCCTTTGTCTCGGTTGAGTCTTGCGGAAATTTTACCTTAAGGAAAATCTCGATAATTTTGAGTCATGATTCACTAGAATCCTCAAATATTCCATAAACTGGCGAGTTTTAAGAAACCTAGGAGGTTCATCGCTATGAAAAGCCGTCTTATTGTTTGTTGTGATGGAACTTGGCAAGATTTAGGACAAGGTTATCCGACCAATGTTGTCAAAATGGTGCAAGCTATCACGCCACTTGATGATAGTAAGGGCAACCCTATCCGTCAAATCATCTATTATGACGAAGGCATTGGGACAAAACAAACTAATGCCGAGGTGACTGATACTTTAATTAAAATTGGTGGAGGTGCTTTAGGCATTAGCATTGATCATAAGATTGAGGATGCCTATCGTTTTCTGTGCTTAAACTATCAACCTGAAGATGAAATTTATCTCTTTGGGTTTAGTCGGGGAGCTTACACTGTACGCTGTTTAGCTGGGTTAATTTATAATTGTGGTTTGTTGTATCGAGAATTTATCCGACAAATCCCCAAAGCCTACGAAATTTACCGAGAAAAACAAGACCCAAATAACGCACCTAACGGTAAAAATGCCATTGATTTCCGTAATCAGTATGGACGACGAGTTCCCATTAAAGCCTTATGCTGTTGGGATACGGTTGCTTCTTTAGGTATCCCCAATATCATTCATTCTCTGCACTTGGATGAAAGGTTCAACGAACGTTATCGCTTTTATGATTCGACCATCAATCCCACAATTGAAAAGGCGTTTCATGCAGTTGCCATTGATGAAATTCGTAAAGTCTTCGATGTAACGCTAATGCACCCCCATTCTACCCAGATCAGACAACAAAAAGAACAAGTGGTTCAGGTTTGGTTTCCGGGGGGTCATGGTTGCGTTGGTGGAGGTTCTCAGGAAGAATCTGGCCTATCCGATGGAGCTTTATTGTGGATGATGGAACAAGTCGAAGCCTTGGGTTTGGCCTTAGATAAAAGTTATATTCAACATGAAGTTCATCCCAATTCTAGTGCGTATTTTGATAATACGACAAAATGGCCATTTAATGTAACGGGAACAGCACCTCGCCAATTTGAAGGGGATGTTAGCAATTTACATGAAAGTGTTAAAAATCGCTGGATAGACCTGAATCTTAATCCCCCTTATAAACCCGCTATTCCCGAAATTCAAATGATGCTTGAGAAAGAGCTTGGTGCTTTGAGAAAGAAAGAAATAGTCTCTGTTTAGCACTTCTCTACCTCAAAAATGTCGCCTTCACTTTACTTACATAAACACTCATAATCTGACCTAATTAGGAGGATTTACAGAGCTGCTCGGCTTTGTGTGGTAATTTTTGCCTATGGACGTGAAATGCTTACTAAGCAACACTTTTAGGACTATTTGGCGTTTGAATCATAACTCATTGATGACAAAAGTTTCCTCAAATGGGGATGGATGCTATGAAAAACTTGATGAGAAGTATTATTTCAGTTAGTTTAAGTCTGGCTGTTCTCCCCATTAATAGCCCCCATCTCCTATCTCAATTAAGCGAAGAAAGCTATGTCAAAATCATCCAAAATTTATTGATAACGGATAACCTAGAATCCGATTCTTTTGCTTTGATGAGAGAGGAAATATTAGGGGAAATAAAACTTGATTTTTCTGCTCAACAAGTTATTCAATTACTCGGAAATCCTACACAAAAAGGACAAGTAGAATTTTGGGCAGGGGATGCACTTTATCATCAATATTGGTATTATTCTAATCAAGGTATTACCCTCAGCATGGCATCAGAAACTGAAAAAGGACAGCAAAATATTGCCTTTATTAAATTAGTTTCCCCTTCAACACTTCCAACCAAACGAGGCATAAAAATTGGCAGTTCAATAGAGGAGGTTAGCCTTGCCTATGCCAAAGAAAAAGATCAAGAGATGTCAATACCTGATCAAACTTTTGTCGCTGGTTCAATTTATGGAGGATTAATTTTTACCTTTGATCAGGGTCGGGTCATTGAGATTTTCTTAGGAGCAGCAGCTGAATAAATGCCTATCAGTCAAGTCTCCTTGTCTGTTGTTAAAACTTGTAATTTCAGGGATAGAAATTATGTCTTACTTTATCTTTCCACTTCGTCAAAGACCCAGTTTAAGCTATAAAGATGGCGGACGACAATTTGGTGCAGATCGTCCCGGTGGTCGGAAACACGCAGGTTGTGACTTAATCGCACCAAAAGGAACGGAAATTTTAGCAATGGCAGATGGGAAAGTTATCGTCGGTCCCTATGCTTTTTTCTCTGGAACGAATGCTATAGAAGTGAAGCATGATAACGGAATGGTTATCCGTTATTGTGAAATTGGACAGATGCTTCCTCGTGGCATTCAAGTGGGAGCAAGAGTATCAAAAGGTCAAGTGATTGCCTATGTTGGTCGTCTTCATTCCGGCAGTTCAATGTTGCACTTAGAAATGTATCAAGGAACTCAAAATGGTGCATTAACACAAGCTGGAAATCGTCCTTATCAACGGCGCTCTGACTTGCTAGATCCTACTGATATTTTAGATATTTTAGATCATGCACCTTTAGTGGACTCAACACCCACACCTGATGGCGATATCGGCACAGTTAATGCTCAAGTTACTACGAGTCTTAATGTCAGAAATGATGCCAAATTATCCGCACCTGTGCAGTTTACCTTACGCTTTGGGGAAACTTGTATTGTCTTAGAAAAAGTCACAGGAGATACCTATTCCCGTGACCAAAATCAATGGTACAAAATTTACAAAGACGGAAAAATAGGATTTGCGGCGGCAGTTTATATTGATGTCACCGAGCAACCTGAAGAACCCAGTAATCTGGCAAAAGGCCGAGTTAATAATCATGTGCAGACTGTCCTAAATGTTCGGAGTCAAGCCTCCACAACCGCCCCCATTCTCTTTGAATTAAGCCCCGGTGCTACCTGTACCATTCTGCAAGGAGTGACAGGTTCTCCCTATCCTCCTAATGATCAAACCCAATGGTATCAAATCCAACAGGGGGGACAAACGGGATATGCCGCCACTTACTACATTGATAAATTCGATGAGAATAATCCTCCTCAAGTCCTGGAAATTGAGAGTGCCGAAGGACGAGTGAATCATCGGGTATCGAGTACCCTTAACGTCAGAAGCCAACCCAATACCAATTCAAACATTTTATTCACCTTAAGCACAGGAACAACCTTCAAAGTCCTAGAAGAAATTCCTGGCAGTGAATATGACTTTGGGCGCACAGATTGGTTAAAAATTGATTGCAACAATCAACAAGGTTATGTGGCCGCCTATTACGTTGATATTAACCTCGATCCACCACCGGCCAGCCGTTGGGATCAAGCCTTAATGCAAGCCCCCACAACAGGTGCATCCGCAGCGACTGCTTCTCAGGATGGACTGTCAGCAGGGGTGCAATCTTCCCACAAAATGGCACAAACTGACCTACAACGGGTAAAAGCCATGGCCGATTGTTTCTGTACTGCCGCAGCTAAATTTGGAGTTCCGGCAGCTTTATTGGCGGCCGTTGCCAGTCGAGAATCTCGGTGTGGAAATGTTTTACACAACGATGGTTGGGGAGATGGGGGTAACGCTTTTGGCATTATGCAAGTGGACAAACGCTCCCATACGGTCGAAGGAATACCTGATGGTCCCAAGAGTTTAGCCCACGTTGAACAAGCTACAGGCATTTTTGCTAATTGCCTCCAACAAGTCCAACAAAAACATCCTAATTGGGAAGATCGTTACGTCATTAAAGGCGCAGCAGTTGCCTATAATTCAGGACTTCGTAATGTCCAGACCAAAGAAGGGATGGATATTGGGACAACAGGCAATGACTACGGTTCTGATGTCATGGCACGGGCGCAATATTACGCTAATCATGTGGATTTAAGTGTCTTCCGAATTAGCCTTTAAACTGCTACCGATCCTAGTAGTCAGACCCCATAAGGGATTTATCAGGCTACTAGGGGATTATGAAAAGTTGGTTCTTCGTTACTTGGTATGGTTTGATCGGGTTTAGTTATGAAGATGTGCGTAATGTCGGAGTTAAAAGCCTTGAATTTAACCTTTGGCTAGGCCGGGAGTGGCCTAACCATCTACCACCTCTTGATTTCAGGCTATATATCTTCATTCTATATCCCCCAGGGTTTTAGAAGAGCGATAAGCATAATCATCTCGCTCTCGTTAAAAATCACTAATTACTGTTGACTAACTCCTGCTTAATTACTCGATAATTTTGATGGGCAAGGGGTAAAGTAAACCAAAACTGTGAGCCAACCTGGGGGGTACTTTTTACCCCAATTCTGCCGGAGTGAGCCTCGATAATTTGCCGACATTGGTAGGAACCTAAACCGATTCCCGTTAGGTGTTGATTATGAAGATTTCTTACATATAAATGGAAAAGATGTTGACATTGTTCTTCGTCCATGCCAATACCATTATCGCTTAAAGTGCAGTAGAGCATATCTTGGTCAATACGAGCATCTAAAGCTAATTGAATCGGTGAAGGATTATGTTTTAAGGCATTATTTAATAATTGTTCAAAAACACTTCTTAGCTGACAAGGATCGGCATCAATAGCGGGTAAGTTATCGGGGAGAAGATTAATAAAAGTAGCTTGGTATAAATCAAAATCTTTTTGCCAATCTTTCAGCCAAATTTCCACCTGTTCTTTTAAAAATAGAGGTTGACGATGCAAGATTAAAGGCCGTTCTTCAGCAAAATGATTTTCTGATAAAGCATTAATTAAAGTTAATTGTCGATCGCAACTACGCACCACCTGATCGAGCATTACTCGCGAGATAGTTACTTTTTCTGTTGGCCGACACTGGAAATTTTTTAATAACATCACTAATCCCATAATCGAAGTGCGAAGATCGTGGGATACTGCTTGTAAAAAAACCGTTTTCATTTCGTATAAACGCTGAATTTCCCGGACTTTTTCCCGCAGTTCCAGGGTTCTTGTTTCCACTTCCCGTTCCAAATTATTATTCAATCTTTGCACCCTCTGATATAGTTGCGCTTGACCGATAGCGATACAAACTTGGGTGGCTAACTGTTCTAATAATTTGACCTCGCTTTTTTGCCAATGACGGGGATGGGAATATTGATGGACAACTAAAGCACCTAAATGTTGATGATTAACCGTTAGAGGTAAAACTAAAGAGGATTTAACTTGCAGGTATTCGTAATAACCCTTGAGAGTCGGCAGAGTTTCCACCTTAGCGGTATTATCGGCAATAATTAACTTATCTAAAGAAAATAATTGTCCCAATTCTTCCAGTAATTCTGGTTCGGGAAACCAACCCATCAGCGGTGGAATCTGGGGACTACGGGACTCGGCGATTACCTTGGCCCAACCCCCCTCTTGACAGTGACCGATATAGACTTGATCGGCATCGAGAAAATTTCTGATTTCCTCAACAATGGTATTTAAAACCTGATCTATATCTAAAGATTGATGGACTTTTAAAGCCACTTGTGTTAGTAAATGTTCTCGTTCTAAAGTTTCATTTAAAGCTCGATCGATCTGTTGTCTTTCGCTAATCGTCGCCGATAAAAACAGAGAAGTTGACATGACAATGACTAAAAAGATTTGTAATATCAGGACACCTCTGGTATAATCGGGAGCCTGTAGGATAAAAGGGCTGATTCCCCCAGCCAATCCCATCAAAGCTAAAATAGATACTAAAAAATTGGCTATTACCGCTCCCCAGGTCTGAAAACGCATGGCGGCCCAAACCACAAAGGGAAAAGGGAGATATTCGAGGTACTGCACCATACTCCAATCGGGGTTAAGAAAATTCTGTTGACCACCAAAAACCACGGAAGTCACCACCGTTAGCAAACTGAGACAAAGTAAGGCCTCGCCAAAGCGTTGGGGTTGCCGGGGTTCCCGCAGAGAGTGACGATGGAAGCAAAAACGCAACAGCAGCGGCGTGGTCATTAATATTCCTGTACTATCTCCGAGCCAGATAATGCCCCACGACTGTCCAAATTGCCGCCAATCCCAAGTATTTAGCCAACTACGGGCAAAAGTATCGATAGTGGCATTAACTGCCGAGGCGCATAAAGCCGCTAAAAATACCAGTAAAAGGATATCGCGAATGCGCTGTAAAGTGGCGGAAAATCTCAGATAATGCAGGAATTGCGCCCCTAACAGGGCCGATAAACTGCTGCCGAGCGCTGAAAATAGAGCTATGGGCCAACTGCCCCCTAAAAAGAAGGTCAGAAGCAAATCCCCGATAAAAACCCCTAAAACTAGCCTTTTTCCCCCTAAAAAAACAGCAGTTAAGCCAATACCGGCACTCATCCAAATCGGGGCAGGTCGCAACCCTAAATTTAAGCAGAGATAGCCTAGCCAACCAACACCCAGATAAACTAGGGCAACAAGCACAATTTTAGACCGATCTGATGAAATCCGTAGCATTTTCAGTTATCAGTTATCAGTTATCAGTTATCAGTTATCAGATTTGAGTTCTAAGTGAGCAGTGTGTATTAAGCGAGCAGTATTAAATAGTAGTTTCCCACTGTCTTTTCACTGATTACTGATTACTGTTTACTGATCACTGGTCACTGGTCACTGATCGCTGATCACTGTTAATCTCTCTCCAGATTGCCTAAACTAGGAGTAGTTCTGCTTCATGCAGATGGGTGAAAACCGTACATTTTCCCGTTAGGAATCAAAGATCATGCGGATTTTAATTGTTGAAGACGATCCTTTAATGCAGTTAGGTTTAGAACAAGCGCTCGGTGAACAGCCGGATTTTGAGATCGTCGGTCAAGCTAGTGATGGTCTAGCGGGGGTACAATTAGCCCTATCCCTACGGCCGGATTTAGTGATCATGGACATCGGTTTACCCCGTCTCGATGGCATTGCGGCAACTAAACAGATTAAGGAGGGTTTAGCTAATGTTCATGTGGTCATGCTCACTTCCCACACTCTGCAACAGGAAGTGATCGCGGCGCTGGCCAGTGGTGCTGATGCCTATTGTATCAAGGGAGCCAGTCTCGACCGCCTTTTGGCCGCCATTGAAGCGGCCAGGGACGGAGCCACCTATTTAGACCCCCAAATTGCCCGTTTAGTCATGGATAATCTCAAACCGCCGGCAGTGCAACCTAATCCCAATCTAGCACTTTTATCCGAGCGAGAAATGGAGGTTTTAAAGTTAATTGTTGAAGGCAAAAGTAACGCTGAAATCGCCGAACAACTCTATTTAAGCACCAATACGATTAAAACCCATGTGCGGGGAATTATGAATAAATTAGCCGTGGATGACCGAGTACAAGCGGCCGTAATTGCCCTACGGTCGGGTATTGTTTAAGGAGAAAATTGCGATTTACTTATCCCCTATTCGATGCTTCTCTAATCACCTCTAAAACCTCTGAAGCATGGGAAATAGTCGGGACGTGACCGGATGCCAAAACCACTGTCTTTGCTCCCATTCTCTCGGCCAAATTAAACTGTAATTCTGGGGGGACGGCTTGATCTTGACTAGAGACAATATACCAATTTGGCGCAGCTACGTCATCGGCTAGAGAAGTGAGAGGATTTTGCACAGCGATCGCTGCGTATCCTTCGGCTAATAACTGGGCAGTTATCTGATTATAACTAGAACCATCGGCCCAAAAACCGTGAACCAAAACAATATTGTTAATTCTGTTCATAAGATCTCTTACAAAACTCGAATTACTGGCCGTTGACAAAATGATGCAAACCTCAAGCCTTAAACACTTCATCAATTCTTAGGGGTTAGAATACGGGAAGACCTTTACAAAACTATACAAACTCATGACCGTTGCTTACCCTCGTAAATTCAAGAAGACGATGAGCGCTCGCGACATCATGAAGCGTGTCATTAGCGATCGCGAAATTCATCTTGTCACCCTCAACCGCTACCGCTACAACGAACAACGTAGCTGTAAAGACCTCACCGAACTGATCGAAACCTTAGACGGACAACCGCAAGAACTGATACAGGATCTTTCCCACCACGTTGCTGATGAGGCCCGCCATGCCTACTGGTTAACCGATTTATTGATCGAATTGGGGGCCGATGTGGGGAAACCGCCGGGGTTGTCCTATATCGATGAATTTGAACGTCTTCTCGATCAAGATCAATTCCAAGGCGAAGAACAAAGGGAAGATGCACTGATTGCGGCCCTAGCGGCAATTAACGTCACCGAAAAACGGGGATGCGAATACTTTGCCGCCCATATCTATGCCCTCAAAGCAGGGGAACAAACCCCAGAAAATCTGAAAATTCAGGAAACAATCGCCAAAATCTTTCCCGAAGAAGCGGGCCATGTGCGTTGGGGTAATCGTTGGTTAGCCAAAATTGCCCAAAAAAGCCCCGAACATCGGCAAAAAGTCGAAAAAGCTAAGGCCAAATACTCAGCGATCGAACAGGCCGCCTATGAATCGGGTATGGACATCACCCTAGGGGCAGAATTGCGCCGCGTCGGTCATTTAATGGAAATCGCCGCCACTATGCCGCTTTGGGAACGTCCTCAATATCTGATCGAACGTTTACCCCAATCCCTTCTCGACCCGAAATTGCAATTATTCCGGGTAGAAGCGGCGCAAAAAGCCTGGAATCGTGATCCACAAATGTTTATGGAACGCTTTTTGCCGATGTTTTTTAACGCGGACGGCAATATCGGCAAAAAAGAGAAAGTCAACTAATTTAACCTTGATTTTCAGAAGCAATCATTCAGCGATCGCCGAATAAAGGTTCATCGAGGATCGAGAAAATCAGCTATTGTTTTAAATAGGGGTGAGTTCTCAGCTTTAGGGCCAGAGAATCACCACTTTTTTACTGTTTATTTTGGCTTTTCTCTTTTGGATTATGCGTCTTTTAGCTGCCCTTGATCGCTATCCCGATAGTGTATCGTTAACCCTAGAACCAGTAACCACCGACTCGCAAAAATTTGATTTATATTTAACTTTACACCTACAAGCTCAAATTCAATCTCTCCTCGGCGGGGAAATTAAATGGGGACTGAAAGGAGGAAAATTAGATTTTGTTTTAGTTAATTGTCTCCTAACACCAAATCTTCTTTCTAGTCAAGAGTTATACATAAATCGTATTAATAATCATCAATGGCGGTTATCCTTCAAAAGTCCTCAGTCAATATTTACAGGAGCGCTCGAAAGGATTAACCTAGGAACCGTCAGTGTGGAGGAAGAACCTTATCATCTGACGGTGCAATTTTCGGTGACAGCTGCCGATATCTGTATCACGGAAACATCGGGATTATGGAAACACGATCTAAGTCCCAATAAACATAGTATTTTAGAGCGAAAGTTAGCATTTTTCCTGATGGAAAATCAATTTGATGCTTTTTTAAGTCGTATTTCTTTGGGGTCATCCCAGGTAGAATTAGATACTGTTCTAGTTGAACCGAAAGCGGCAGCATCAGAAAATTTAGAGAAATTGCCAGGACAAATCGAGGTAATTTATGCTGCTGTTACTGATGATTTTCTGGAATTAGCCCAATTAGCTGAACTCAATCCCCTAACGGATTTTACTGGGGCAAATCTCCTAGCAGCAGAATTAAATGGTATATCTTTAGGCATGGCTAATCTCTATCAAGCGAATCTGCGGGGAGCCAATTTAACCGATGCTGATTTAAGCGAAATTAACGGCAGTCACGCTAGTTTTAAGGGAGCGGATTTAAGCGGAGCCTTATTAGCTAATGCCGATTTAAGTTATGCTGATTTTTACCGTTCTAGTTTGGCTTTAGCTAATTTAATCGGCTCCAATTTAGAAGGAGCTAATTTGGTTGAAGTCAATATCACTCAAGCGAATTTTAGCGGGGCAAAAGTGAAGGGGGCAAAGTTTGCCGATAACGTGGGTATGACCGAGGAATTGCGGGAAAATTTACGCTCGCGCGGGGCTTTCTGCGATTAGTCAACTATTAAGCTTCTATGGTAAATTGATAGGATTCCTGCCAAGTATTGCCGATCACTTCTTCGTTTTCTTCTTGATAATCCTGGTAAACTTTGCATAGTTTTTGACCTACATAGCTATCTTGATCGCACCTATTGATCAAGGAAATATTAATTACTTTCTTCTCAAATCTTGTCTCTCCTCATACATTCATTTTCTCTCATTCCCCACGCCTAATTATTATCATTCAAAGATGGGGAAATTAGTATTTATGTCAAGTTTTTAACAATTTTTCCAGAAAAAAGTTTAAATTATTTTAAGTAATTTGCCAGTTTATTACAATCTATGTCAAAATGTGATCACTAAACTGTTCCCCAGTTCCGGCCTTCCCCAAAACCAGAGACTTCCTACTGCTATAGCTAAAAATTGAGTTTAGTATCAAGGAAAACTAGAATTGTCTATGAACACATTTACTCCCCATCAAATTGTTAGTTTATTCTGCAAAAATCGAACTTTATACGGAGAAGTAATTCAGGTGATCGAAAGTCGTTCGGCTCTTTGGGTGCGTCCTCTTTGGTTAATTATAGCCGATAATTTTGAGACAATTGATGTGCGGGAAGGTTCCGATTTAATCCTGCCGATGGACTTATTTAACCCCGCCTTAGACACGGAAGTTTTGCCCTTATTCTCCCAAGTAATTAAAGATAATTATATCGCTAATATTTCCTATCCTCTCCAGGAATTTGTGCAGCAAGTTTGTCAAAGTTATCCCGAATATTTTCAGAAAAATCTATGATTGATGAAGGTTACGTTAAATACAATTGTACTTGGATTCCTGACCGTCCCTTAATAAGCTCAGAGATTGCAGAATTAAATTATTGGCGCAATCGCCTCTATCAACTGGGATTAATCGGTCAATACGATAACGGAATCGGTTTTGGGAATGTGAGTAAACGAGGAAAAATAGACAAAGAAATCATTATTTCTGGCACTAACACTGGGGGTATCTCAGTATTAAATGAATCCCATTACACCACAGTTATAGACTACGATTGGAGAGAAAATTGGGTCACTTGTCGGGGAACAATCGCCGCTTCTTCGGAAACTCTCACCCATGGAGCGATTTATGAAGCGAATCCCCAGATTAATGGGGTGATTCATATTCATCATCGCCCCCTGTGGCAAAATTTAATGTATCGAGTGCCGACCACTCAAGAAAATATCGCCTATGGAACCCCAGAAATGGCCGCAGAAATTATCCGTTTATGTCAAGAAGAGCGTCTAGAAGAGCAACAAATTTTAGTGATGAGTGGTCATGAGGAAGGAATTATCGCCTTTGGGCAAGATTTAGCAAAAGCGGGCAATTTATTATTATCCTATTACCTGCAATCTCAGTCATCTTGAAAGTGACCTCCTTTCCAACTCACCACCGGGGAGAAAAAAGTGGTTTTGATTTAGTCGTTTTCATGTTAACTTGTTCTGTAGATTTTCGTTTTTGAGGAATGCCATAGTGATCGACATCTTCCATCATCTATCTGTCTCGATCGACTTTTCGCCCCTTACCAATGTCTTGATGACTATTTCCGATCAAGACGTGGATGTCATCGGGAATTTCCAGAAATCCTTCTCAAATTTCGTCAAAACTGGGCAAGCATGGGCCCTATTAATCGGTTTCATTGTCGGTTATATGTTTCGAGGTTTTACCTCTTATTAGCTTTTCGCCTATCAGCCTTCAGCCAGAGTGAGCAATTCTTGCTATTCTTATGCTTGTAGAGTTGGAGATTTTTCTAACCTGAAGCGGTAATGCTATCAGCACCAGATTATCCCTAAAAATTGCCTAGCATATTTTGGTTAACTTTATACACAATCATCTAACGAAAACAGTGACAGCAAAGAAAACTTGGAGCGATCGCTTTGAAGGTAGTCTCCATCCTACGATCGTAGAATTTAACGCCAGTATTGGCTTTGATATCGAATTAATCGAGTATGATCTCACCGGATCGATAGCTCACGCTAAAATGCTCGCCTATACGGGTATTATCAGCCCCGAAGAAGCAGATAGTCTCGTCTCTGGATTGGAACAAATTCGTCAAGAATACCGCACTGGCAACTTTAACCCCGGCATCGATCAAGAGGACGTGCATTTTGCCGTGGAACGTCGTTTAACCGAGATTGTGGGAGATGTGGGCAAAAAACTGCACACGGCCCGTTCGCGCAACGATCAGGTAGGAACGGATATACGTCTGTATCTTAGACAACAAATCGATGATATTAGGCAAGAAATTCGCAATTTTCAGCAAGCTTTAGTCAATCACGCTGAAAACCATCTAGAAACCCTGATCCCCGGTTATACCCACCTGCAGCGCGCTCAACCGATTAGTTTAGCCCATCATCTCCTCGCTTATTTTCAAATGGCCGAACGGGATCACCAAAGATTAGGAGAAATTCGCGCTAGGACTAATATTTCGCCCCTAGGATGCGGGGCCTTAGCGGGGACGACTTTTCCGATTGATCGTCATTACAGTGCCAATTTACTCGATTTTGAGCAGGTGTATAACAATAGTCTCGATGGAGTCAGCGATCGAGATTTTGCCATTGAATTTATGACGGCCGCTAGTCTGATTATGGTCCACCTGAGCCGTTTGAGCGAAGAAATGATTCTCTGGTCTTCCCAAGAATTTAGTTTTATCACTCTCACCGATAGTTGTGCCACGGGATCTAGCATTATGCCCCAGAAAAAAAACCCCGATGTTCCCGAATTGGTGCGCGGCAAAACAGGGCGGGTTTTTGGGCATTTACAGGCGTTATTGACCTTAATGAAGGGTTTACCCCTAGCCTATAACAAAGACTTGCAGGAGGACAAGGAGGCGTTATTTGATGGCGTTAAAACCGTGCGGATTTGTTTGCAAGCGATGACGGTACTTTTAGCCACCGGGATTCAATTTAAAACTGACCGATTAGCTAACGCGGTGGCGGAAGATTTTTCTAATGCAACGGATGTGGCGGATTATTTAGCCAGTAAGGGAATTCCCTTCCGAGAAGCCTATAATTTAGTCGGGAAAGTCGTTAAAAGCAGTTTGGCAGCGGGTAAGTTATTAAAAGATTTAACCCTGACGGAATGGCAAGAATTACATCCGGCTTTTGACGCCGATATCTACGACGCGATCGCTCCTCGTCAGGTGGTAGCGGCCCGTAATAGCTATGGTGGCACAGGTTTTGAACAAGTGCGATCGGCTTTAATTCAAGCTAAAGCCATTCTCGATCATCGAAAATTTGCGTCTGAAACCCCGCCGTTCTAGGTTGGCTTTACGTTAGAATTAAAAGGCCAGTCTCGAAAACCAAGTGGACGGCGCAGCACCTTGAAAACTCGGCTTAGGGGGTTCCGACCAGAAAAGCTTGGCCGGGTAAAAAGTCGCGCGCAACAAGTACAAGAAGCTATAGGCGGTCAACGTACCGTGGGACACACGGAATCGGGCTTCTGAAATGGGGCGAAAGTCTGTGGACTCTGTGTAAGACAGTACATGGTTTTTTAACTGTGGTATGCGACGGTGGTGGAAGCAGAAACTTAAATCGTGAGGTTTAGGAATCGCCGCACTTTTAGGGCGGCGAGGATGTCAAGATTGATATTGTTAGGGGTTGGGGGATAGGTGTTAGGCAATAGGCAATAGGCAAAAGTCCTAACTCCAGTAATCCCGTCCCCTTTTTTTATTTTTTAGCTTTATATATGGGTCGTGTTTGGCATTTTATTAAAAGTGTGATGGGAATTATCTTTCGTCATCCTGTAACTGGGGTGACAATGATTCCGCTGCTTGCTGATGGTACAATTGTTTTAATCCGACGCAGAGACACCGGCAAATGGGCCCTACCGGGAGGGATGGTCGATTGGGGGGAAGATATTTTTAATACTGCCCAAAGGGAATTAAAAGAGGAAACAGGATTAAATTTAGTCAGTTTAGGGCGTTTAGTCGGGGTTTATTCCTCTTTTGAGCGTGATCCGCGCATTCACTCCATTTCAGTGTTAATTGAAGTTACAGCGTCGGGGAATTTTCAGATCAAAGATACATTAGAAGTTAGCGAGGTGAGAGCTTTTAGCGTCGAAACTTTACCTCTAGGCAATCTCAGTCACGACAATGATCGCCAACTAGAAGATTATCTCAGGGGTGCCACTGTAGTGGCTTGATTTTTTTCTAGTATCTGCGACCCTAAGTAGCTGGTTATAATTAAATTAAAAATAGATTTTAGGTTCGATCCCCCCCAACCCCCCTTAAAAAGGGGGGAGAAGAGTTCATAGTAGGGTGGGTTAGACGGCAACAATCTAGGCGTTAAAGTCAATCTAACAATCCGTCGTAACCCACCGCTTTAGTCAACCGAAAGGATATTTGATTTATGTTTGAAAATAAGATTGATCAGGTTTTACACGCGTTATAAGGAGATGTTGGGATGAGCAAACCGACTAAGTTGCCCGAAGGCTGGAAACTGGTAAGTTTGGGTGAAGTAGGAACCCTAATAAATGGAGATAGAGGTAAAAACTATCCAAGTCAAAAAGATTTTGTTGATAATGGAGTCCCTTTTATAAATGCTGGTCATATTCAAAATGGTGAAATAGATTTTGAATCGATGAACTTTATTTCTAGAAAAAGGTTTGACTTATTAGGAAGCGGAAAGGTTAAGTCTGGCGATATTTTGTACTGCTTAAGAGGCTCATTAGGCAAGACGGCAATTATCAAAGATATTCAGGAGGGAGCAATAGCATCTTCTCTGGTAATTATTCGACCTTCTGAACAAATTAGAACGGACTATTTCTATCGTTATTTAGCTAGTCCAATTGGACAGGCAGAAATTTATAAATATGATAACGGATCCTCACAACCTAACCTCTCAGCCCAAAGCCTCAAACAGTACCAGCTTCCCCTCCCACCCCTCGAAGAACAGCGAAGAATTGCGGCAATTTTAGATAAAGCGGATGGGGTGCGACGCAAGCGCAAAGAGGCGATTCGGTTGACTGAGGAGTTATTGCGATCGACTTTCCTAGAGATGTTCGGTGATTCTGAAAGAAATTTTAGGGAACACTGTGGACAGGATTGTTTTCTACCCCTAGAAAAGTGTATTGAGAGGTTCATTGATTATCGTGGAAAAACACCAACAAAAGCTAATTCAGGTGTTCCACTTATTACAGCAAAAATAATCAAAAATGGCCGAATACAGCCACCTAATGAATTCATTGCCCGAGAAAATTATGACTCATGGATGCGTAGAGGTTTGCCACAATTAGGTGATGTTCTTTTTACGACAGAAGCCCCCCTAGGAGAAGTCGCTCAAGTTGATGATCCTGATATTGCTTTGGCTCAAAGAGTTCTATTGATGCGAGGTAAATCTAATATTCTTGATAATACCTATTTGTTTGGCACTCTTCAGAGTTCATTTGTTCGTGACCAAATTGAGCGCAGATCTACAGGTAGTACGGTTAAGGGAATTAGACAGAAAGAGCTAAGAAAAGTTGTAATTCCCATTCCTCCAATATTCTTACAACGTAAATATGCAAGTTTTGCTGTTTCCCAACAGAAATGCACGGACAGACAAAAATTGCTATTTAAAGAATCTGAAAATCTCTTTAATTCCCTTTTACAAAGGGCATTTAGGGGGGAACTGTAGCCATGACAGCCGGAGGATTACTGCCATAATCTTGTGGGAAATGCCATTAAAAAAGACCGTTGGACAATTAGCCAAGATTCCTATCATCTCACACTGTCACGAGGGAAAACCTAGATAAAATAACCGAACTTGCTGTTTTTTTATATAGCAAAAAATGGGTTATTTAGGACGCTTTCAATTTTCAAACTCTTATCGGTCAAGGGTTTCAGCGATTGATTGTCCTAACCACCCCGATCTTTGCTATAGATTGAAAAACTATGTTAGTCAGATTATCAATGATAGTGAAAACCTTGTGGATGCTGTGAGTAAAGCCTTCAGGCATCTGTCCTAACTAACTCGTTCTATGCCATACCAAGCCGGAAGGAGCCGCATTCCTAAAACTCACCCTTGGCTCATTTTGTTGTTTCTCCCATCTCCCCATCACCCCATCACCCCAAGTCCACAGACAGGCTTAAGTGGCTAGAAGCTAGATATATCAATGGTCTTAATTAATTCTTATCAATCGAATTAAATTTTTGTAAATAAAATTCTCGATCGGATTAATTATTTTTTCCAAATTCCGCTAGACTTATTTAGTAAGTTCAATCGAGATTCAATATTCCATAGCTAAATTTCTATAGCACGGGCTAGAAGGAAAGTTTAGCGAGGGATTCCTTTACCCATAATTCAGCACACATATTTGCTTTAGCAGCAGGTAGGAGGATTCTATGTCAAATTTTTCGAGACGGAAATTTTTAACCACGGCGGCGGTTTCAGCGGCAGGGGCTGTTGTCCTCAAAGGTTGTTTGGGTAATCCCCCCGACACTACGGGTGGAACCACCACCACCGCGCCCGCTTCCCCGGTTGCTTCTCCCGTAGCGGTGGCCCCCGGAGAGGCCCCCGAAACCACCAAAATTAAATTAGGTTATATCCCGATTGTTGAATCAGCACCTTTAATTATTGCCAAGGAAAAAGGCTTTTTTGCCAAACACGGGATGCCCGATGTGGAAGTCTCCAAACAAGCAAACTGGGGATCCGCTAGAGATAACGTCGAAATTGGGGCAGATGCGGGCGGAATTGACGGAGGACAGTGGCAAATGCCCATGCCTTACCTAATTTCCGAGGGACTAATCACCAAAAATAACGTTAAAGTCCCCATGTATGTGTTAGCGCAGTTAAACACCCAGGGTAACGGAATTGCGATCGCAAGTAAACACGAGGGCAAAAACATCGGTTTAGACCTAAAACCGGCCAAAGATTACATCCTCGGCATGAAAACGACGGGAACTCCCTTCAAAGCTGCCTATACCTTCCCGAAAGCTAATCAAGACTTCTGGATTCGTTATTGGTTAGCCGCCGGTGGTATTAACCCCGATACGGATATTAACCTAATTGCCGTACCCGCAGCCCAAACCGTGGCCAACATGAAAACGGGAACCATGGATGCGTTTAGTACCGGTGATCCTTGGCCGGCGCGAATTGTAGCTGATCAGATCGGTTTTATGTCAGCTTTAACCGCAGAAATCTGGCCCTATCACCCGGAAGAATACCTCGCTATCCGCGCCGATTGGGTGGATAAAAACCCGAAAGCCACCAAAGCGGTGTTAAAAGGAATTATGGAAGCGCAGCAATGGCTCGATCAAGAGGCAAATCGGGCAGAAGCGGCGGCAATTCTCGCTAAACCGGCTTATTTCAACCTCAAAGAAGAAATTATCGCCGGTCCCCTCAAAGGAATGCAGAAAATGGGTGACGGTAAACCGGAAATCACCGACAAAAATAAAGGGGTTTTCTACTGGAAAGATCCCGCCGGTAGCGTTTCCTATCCCTACAAGAGTCATGATCTCTGGTTTTTAACCGAAAGTGTTCGTTGGGGTTTCTTGCCGAAAGAAACTTTAACCACTGCCTCAGCATTAATCGACAAAGTTAACCGCGAGGATCTTTGGAAAGCGGCAGCCACAGAATTAGGAGTTCCCGCAGCTGATATTCCCACCAGTACCTCCCGCGGTGTCGAAAAATTCTTTGATGGCAAGACTTTTGATCCTGCCAATCCCCAAGCTTATCTCGATAGCTTGGCAATCAAAAAATAGCGAGCTTTTCTCGATAGGCTAGGTGCATAAAAAATCTAGTCTATTAATCCCAAAAATGTTTTCTTCTCTTCCCAATCAAGTAACTTTATCTTCAACAAAGGAAAACGGCAAAATGGCAAGTAGCGTCAGCAGAAAAAGTAACGGTGGTTTCAACTTCGGTAAATTCTGGAAAAAACATTCCCATGACATTCTTCCCCCCATTATCGGTACCCTGGGTTTTCTGATTGTTTGGCAATTAGTCTCGATGCTGGGATTAATCAAATTACCCCCCCCATCCGACCTAATCACCAATGAGCGTACCCGTACTTATTTAATGTATCCTTTCTTTGATCGTGGGGGCATTGATAAGGGACTATTCTGGCAAACTTTAGCCAGTCTGCAACGGGTATTAATCGGTTATTCTTTTGCCGCAGTGGTGGGTATTGGTGTTGGGATTATGGTCGGTTTAAATTCCTTCTTAAATAAGGCCCTCGATCCCCTTTTCCAATTCCTGAGAACAGTTCCTCCTCTTGCTTGGGTTCCCCTATCTTTGGCCGCTTTACAACAAAACCAACCTGCAGCTTTATTCGTTATCTTTATTACCGCAGTTTGGCCGATTTTGATTAATACCACCGTCGGTGTCCAACAAATTCCCCAAGACTATATCAACGTTAAACAAGTCTTGCAATTGTCCAGCAAAAAATTCTTCTTCAAGATATTAATTCCCTCGGCACTTCCCTACATCTTCACGGGTTTGAGAATTGCGATCGGTTTAGCTTGGTTAGCGATTATTGCGGCTGAAATCGTTATGTCGGGTATCGTCGGTATCGGTTTCTTTATCTGGGATGCCTACCAAAATAACTACATTAGCGATATTATTCTTGCGCTGTTTTATATCGGTGGTGTGGGTTTATTACTCGATCGCTTTATGGCTTGGTTGCAAACTCAAATCGTTCGTCAATAGGGAATCAATGGGGAAAGTTTCCCCATTTTTCAAATAACTGAAACTTGAGTAAATTTAAGGAGAAAAAACTATGAGTTTGTTTGTCGCTGTCGATAACATTGATAAAGTATTCCCCCTCAGTGGTGGCGGTGAATATGTGGCCTTGAAAGGGATCGATTTACAGATAAAAAAAGGGGAATTTATCTCCCTCATCGGTCACTCTGGTTGCGGAAAATCAACCCTCTTAAACATGATCGCTGGTTTAGATTTGCCCACGGAAGGAGTGGTGACTTTGCAAGGTCAAAGCATTAAAAAACCAGGGCCCGATCGCATGGTAGTCTTCCAAAACTATTCCCTTTTGCCCTGGTTAACCGTCAAAGAAAATATCACTCTGGCTGTCGATCAAGTTCTCACCCAACTATCAGAAGACGAAAGAAAAGCTGAAGTCGAAAAATATATCGATCTGGTCAATCTTCGTCATGCAGTGGATAAACGTCCCAACGAATTATCGGGGGGGATGAAACAACGGGTAGCGATCGCTCGCGCCCTAGCCATCCGTCCGAAAGTCCTGCTTTTAGATGAACCCTTTGGCGCGTTAGATGCCCTGACTAGAGGTAATCTACAGGAACAGTTAATGCAGCTGTGCGAAGAATACCAAATGACCTCGGTAATGGTGACGCACGATGTGGATGAAGCGGTGCTATTATCCGATCGCATCGTCATGCTCACCAACGGCCCCGGCTCAAAAATTGGCGGTATTTTGGAAGTAGATATCCCCCGTCCCCGCAAACGCATGGAAGTGGTGGAACACCCCAGTTACTACAGTCTCCGGAGTGAAATTATCTATTTCCTCAACCAACAAAAACGGATCAAAAAACTACGCGCTCGCAAAGTCGAAGTTATTGCCCGTCACGGTTTAGAAAAAGTCAATCTAGAAATCGGTTTTGTTCCCCTCACCGCTTGCGCGCCCCTAGCAGTGGCCAAAGAAAAGGGATTCTTCACTAAACATGGTCTAGATGAGGTGAATTTAGTCCGGGAAACCAGTTGGCGAGGCGTTGTGGACGGGATCGCAGGGGGATTCCTCGACGGGGCGCAAATGCCTTCGGGAATGCCCACCTGGTTAACCGTCGGTGGTTATCAGGAGCAACCTTTGCCGATTGTCAGCGCCCTGACTATGACTCGTAACGGTAACGGTGTCACCCTCGCTAAACGCTTCTATGACGAGGGAGTGATTGACGGTAACGCCTTAAGACAGATGCTATTGGAATCGAAGGAGCAGCGCCATATTTTTGGCATTGTTCACCCCTCCTCGATGCACAATTTGCTCCTGCGTTACTGGTTAGCGGCCTCTGGTATTGACCCGGATAAAGACGTTCACCTCGAAACTATTCCCCCGGCCCAAATGGTAGCCGACCTGAAAACCGGTAGTATTGACGGTTACTGTGTCGGTGAACCTTGGAATCTCAGGTCCGCCATGGAGGGTATCGGTTACACCGTCGCCACCGACTTAGAAATCTGGCAGGGCCACCCGGGTAAGGCCCTGGGAGTCCGGGAAGATTGGGCTAATAAATACCCTAATACCCATGTCGCTTTAGTCAAAGCACTGCTGGAAGGTTGTCGCTACTGTGCCGAGGAAGGGAATCAGGAAGAAATTCGTCAAATCCTCGCCAGTCGTCAGTATCTTAGTACCAATATCGATTATATCCAACTGGGTGATCCCAACTCCTACGCGTGCAGTCTTGATCGACCGATGAAAGAATATGCACACCATCTGTTCTATGGAGATGGGGTAAATCGTCCCAGTCGTACCGAACACCTCTGGATGATGACCCAAATGGCTCGCTGGGGCCACATTCCTTTCCCGCGTAACTGGGTAGAAATTCTCGAACGCGTCTGTCGGGTGGGTGTCTTTAGTACCGCGGCCCGGGAATTGGGTCTAGGGGATATTAAATATCGTCGCACACCGATCCTTTTATTCGATGGTATCGAGTTTGATGCCGAGGATCCGATCGGTTATCTCAATAGTTTAGAGATCAAACAAAACGTCACCATGGCCGAAGTGGCTATTGATGCTCGTCCTAGTGCCAGTGAATCTCGCAAAATTGCCTAAAAATCGACTAAGGGGATAATTCCTAGCCAATTATCCCCGGTCATTGCTCCTATTATCTAATTCCCCCCAAAGACTAATCATGTATACCACCACCGACACCGTTAACCGGGCAACCCAGGCCCCCACTAAAGAAGCTTTTGTTACCATTGAAGGAGTTTCTAAGGTTTATCCCACTCCCAGAGGCCCCTACACCGTCCTTAAGGATGTTAATCTCAGCATCAATGAAGGTGAATTTATCTGTGTGATCGGTCACTCCGGTTGCGGTAAATCGACCCTATTAAATATGGTGTCGGGTTTTTCTTCTCCCACCGATGGCATTGTTAAAGTTAACGGTAAGAAAATTACTAAACCTGGGCCCGATCGCATGGTAGTGTTTCAAAACTATGCTTTATTGCCTTGGTTAAGTGTTTTTGAAAATGTCTATCTCGCGGTAGATGCGGTGTCTCCCAATGCTCCGGAAGCACAAAAACGCTCGATCGTGCGGGAACATTTAGCTATGGTGGGTTTAACCGAAGCTATGGACAAAACCCCTCCCCAAATCTCCGGGGGGATGAAACAACGGGTTTCGATCGCCCGGGCCCTTTCTATCCGTCCGGAGGTGTTGATTCTTGATGAACCTTTCGGTGCCTTGGATGCGATTACCAAAGAGGAATTACAGGAAGAATTGCTGAAAATCTGGCAAGATAAACGCTGTACGGTGTTGATGATTACCCACGATATCGATGAGGCTCTTTTCCTCGCTGATAAGCTGGTAATGATGACCAATGGACCGGAAGCGAAAATCGGCGAAGTGATGAATATTCATTTCCCCCGTCCCCGCGATCGGGAGAGAATTATGGAGGATCCGGAATATTATCGTCTGCGTAACTATGCCCTCGACTTCCTCTATAATCGTTTCGCTCACGATGATGTTAGCTAGATGTGAGCATTTGTATTAGTTTGGGGTGCGGTTGACTTAATAGCGATCGCACCTAGATTTTTTTTTTAGGGAAGCCTTCTTCAAGTAAAATTATTTCTAAGTAGGTAGATTTTAAAAATTGTCAGATACCCCCCTTAATAAGAGGGGATCAGCACCCCCTTTATCAAGGGGGGATCAGCACCCCCCTTATCAAGGGGGGATCAAGGGGGGATATACCTACTTGTTAGCTAAATAGAACAATTAGCAATCAAATACAATAATAATTTTTACTTTTTACTTAATCGATCATGCTCAAACAGATACGGAAACTACTTATCAATTTTGGTCAACAATGGCGCGATGAAGATTTCATGAGGTCGATTCATCTCATTGAAAACATAGTTTCTAAGGTTTTATCCGTAGCCTTAATTATTGTTATTCTTGTTTCTCTTTATGATCTAGTAGTTATCCTAATCAAAGACCTATTTACTACGGAACCAGTCGGTTTTTTTAGTAAAACTTTAATTGAAATCTTCGGATTATTTCTCAATATTTTGATTGCCTTAGAGTTATTAGAAAACGTCACTGCTTACCTAAGAAAACACATCGTACAGGTTGAATTAGTCGTAGTTACGGCTTTAATTGCCATCTCTCGAAAAATTATTATTTTCGACCCCAATAAATACAGTAAAGATGATTTAATTGCCCTCACTGTGGGAACCTTAGCTTTAGCGGCAAGTTATTGGTTAATCAGAAAAGTTAATCGCGATAATCGTTCTTGAAGTAGTGATTAAGTACCTAGACAGAATTAATCACAGATATTTTTGACTTCTGGAGTTGAGCAGTTCTGGGGTTCTCTCCTTCCAGAGTGTCAATTTAATTTTGTCCAATTACTGATTAGGGAAAGGGTTAGATTGAGAAAACCTAAAACCTAACCCTTCTAAATATTTACTCGACTCTAGAAATATTACCCGCTTTAATCCAACCTTCGCGACCATCGGACAGACGTACGCGCTGCCACTGCCCATCGCTGCTGGTTCCCACCACACTGACTTTAGTATTGTAATCCAGACCGCCGAGACGAGTCGATTCACTGGTAGGTTCAGAGCGCAGACTTAAACCGCTTTGCCATGTCACCCGCGCTTGATAACCCTCGGATGTGGTTTCTTTTTTACTTGCTTCGGGACTGGGTTTCGGGGCAGCTTTTGGTGCTGGGGCATTGGGAGACTCTTTCACCTCAGCTTGGGGTTGTTCTTGGAGGGGAGTAGTGGGGATGGGTTTAGCAGCTTTTTCCTCCTTAGTTTCCTCTTTTTTCTCCTCGGTAAAGACGGGTTTAGGAGGATTAGAATTCATACCAGAGAGAAGCATATAGGCGACAGCAGTAGCCCCACCGACCAGAATCGCCACTCCCAGGACAAAACCGACCATAAATTGCAATAAACCAGATAAACGCTTCATATTGGTGCTAAATTAACTGTTAGGATTAACATTAAAACGATCATCGCGAGAGGCTAAACGAGCTTTACCTGACTTAGCCCAATCCTGTAGAAATTGGATCTGTTCTTGAGCAGTGCGGGCCAGGGGTATAATCTGACTAGCGGCCTCAAGCACATCATCGGTGCTAAAGTCGCGATTTTGACTAAACCCGATGTGCATCGCTTCCACGATGGTTTGTTCGATTTCTGCCCCCGAAAAATCGGGAGTTTCGTAGGCTAGTCGCTTTATATCATAACTTTTTAGATTATGGGGCCGGACTTTCCCCAGATGAACGCTAAAAATCTCCTCGCGGGACTTTTGGCTAGGTAGTCCGACAAAAAATATCTCATCGAAGCGTCCTTTTCGCAACATTTCCGGGGGCAAAGATTGGATGTTATTAGCTGTAGCGACGACAAAAACTGGCGATTGTTTCTCGGCTAACCAAGTGATAAAAGTCCCGAAAACTCGCCCGGTGGTTCCTCCGTCGCCTTTCCCATCCACTCCGGCGAAAGCTTTATCGATTTCGTCTATCCACAGCACACAGGGAGCTAAAGCTTCGGCGAGATTAATCATCTGACGGGTACGCGATTCCGATTCTCCCACCAATCCGCCAAATAAACGCCCCACGTCTAGACGCAGTAAAGGTAAGTGCCAATGATGGGAAATAGCTTTCGCTGTCAGGGATTTACCCGTCCCTTGAATTCCCACCAATAGTAAACCCCGGGGATTGGGTAAACCGTAGGCGCGGGCGCGTTCACTAAAGGCACCACCGCGACGAATCAGCCAATCTTTGAGGTTATCTAGGCCCCCGATGTCAGAAATCTGCTCTGTGGCGGGATAAAAGTCCAATATCTGGGTTTGACGAATCGATTGGCGTTTTTCTGCCAAAATTAATTCCACGTCCTCTGGCTCAATTTTGCCGTGACTGGCTAAACATTTGGCTAAAACCCGACGAATTCTCTCTAGGGATAATCCTTGGGCAGAAAGCACTAATTCATCGAGGAGTGGTTCTTTGACGGGTTGTCCGGTGGCGGCGATTAATCGCTGGATTTCCTGTTTAATTTCTTCGCCACTGGGGAGGGGAAAATCGACGACGGTGATTACTTCGGTGAGATCTGAGGGGATAGACAGTTCGGGAGCGACGATAATTAGGTTTTTGGGCTGAGATTTCAGGGAACGGGCCAGATTTCGCAATTTTCTGGCGATGGAAATATCTTCTAAAAAGCGCTGGAAATCGCGTAAAATTATGATGGCGGCGATGTTAGACGGCAGCTTTTCGACGAATTCAAGAGCTTGCAGGGGATTACGCCGAGCAAAGTTCTCATTATTGGGATTATCTTGATAACCATCCACGAAATCCCAGACATAGACAGCACGGTTATGGCTCTGTTTGGCAATATCGGCGATCGCTTTTTCGAGACGTTCTTCTTCTAGGGTGGTAACATAGATGAGAGGATAGCGGGCCCGCAGCAGTAATTCAAATTCTTCACCAAAGCTCATAGCTATTCGTCTATAGTTTTTGCTATTTATATCGTCATCAAAAAATATAGCAGTTAGCCGTCTCTTGGATATTTTAGTACAAATGCTCGGACTTCTTCTCTGCAGCTCCCTGTTCTAGTGTAGTCTTAACGAGTAATTGACCGCCTTTATCCTCAAGATGAAGTGTAACCTAATTTTGATATCGACGGCCGGCGACCGACTCCCCAAAAGGAAAACTTTCTACCTCACCATTAGGATAACTGCTATGTATGAATAATGTTATTGATCATGATCGTTTATTTAAGGAATTAATTTCGACTTTTTTTGTTGAATTTATTCAGTTGTTTTTCCCCGCGGTTATTAATTATTTAGAGCCTAATCAGATCACATTTTTAGACAAAGAAGTCTTTACCGATGTCACGGAAGGAGAAAAGTATGAAAGTGATTTAGTCGCCCAAGTTCAATTTCGAGGACAATCATCATTTTTCTTAATTCATCTAGAAGCACAGTCTAGCTCTCAACCGGAATTTAATCGGCGAATGTTTAATTATTTCGCTCGTCTGCATCAAAAATTTGCCTTACCAGTTTATCCGATTGTCATATTTTCCTATGAGCGTCCACAAAAAGAAGCAATTCGTCAATACAAAATTGATTTTCCTGACTTAAAAGTGTTAGAATTTAACTATCAAGTTGTCCAGTTAAATCGCTTGCATTGGCGAGATTTTCTCAATCAAGCTAATCCCGTCGCCGCCGCTTTGATGGCCAAGATGAAAATTGCCGCTCGGGATAGAGCAAAAGTTAAGGCACAATGTCTAAGATTATTGGTAACATTAAGATTAGATGCTGCTAGAATGCAATTGATTTCAGGCTTTGTCGATACCTATCTCAATCTCAACTCGTCCGAGGAGATAGAATTTCAACAGGAGATTAGCACATTTATTCAACCCGAACAGGAGGGAGTTATGCAGATTACCACCAGTTGGATGCGTCGCGGTTTAGAACAGGGTTTAGAACAGGGTTTAGAACAGGGTTTAGAACAGGGTTTAGAACAGGGTTTAGCAAGAGAAAGAAATCTAATTGTCCGTCTGATTAAACGTAAGTTAGGAGCTATTGATGTGACTCTAGAGAGTCGGATTATGACCTTGAATATTGATGATCTGGAACGAGTGGGGGAAGCTTTATTAGATTTTTCGACAGGGGAAGATTTAACTAATTGGTTAAATGATTTAGATGCTTAGTATTTTTCTATTAAACTTCACAGAAAGCTATTTATATTATGGTTATAACTTTTGAAAATGCTATCCAAGAAACTCAAGATTTACTAAGTCAAATTGAGTTTTTAGATGCCAACACAATCACTCAAAAACTTACTGAGTTAGTCTCGACAGAAAATGGAGCTAGAGGATTTTTTGTTACTTATTTAACCAGCGATTTATCCTATACGGAATATCCTAGTTTAGAAGTAATCACGGCTTTAAAAACTTCCCCGATACTGGTGAATGAATTATTGGTTAAAAATCTGGCTATGTCCACGGCAATGGTCATCTATCATCGCGGTCAAGGAGACGAAGAAAACGCCCGAGGTTCTGAGAAAGTTCAAGAAAAAACCAGTCAACTAATTAAGGAGTTATTGTCGCCAGCCTTGGGGGAAAAATTACAACAACTAGCCAGCAGTTTAAACACAGGACAAGGAGAATATCAAGCCTTTCTAGAACGCTGGGGATATGACGATCGCCAACGTCAGGCGATCACAGAAATTATGCAACCTTTTCTTCAGTAACTAGGGTTTGCCGGAAAAGTTGGTTGGTGGGAGCAGGGTGTGGGGTGTGGGGTTTTACCAATTCCGATCACTCCGGGGTCCGACACCTTTGGATGGTCAAAAAGTCTAAAAAAGTCTAAAAGTGTTATCCAATAAGGTTTTTGGATTTATTCAGGCGGACTTCGGTATTTCCTAGTCAACTTCTAGGCGGTAAAACCCTAAGCCGATGATGGGATTTGAACCCACGACCAATTGATTACGAATCAACTACTCTACCACTGAGCTACATCGGCACATTGCCAATTTCCGATTATATCACGGACAATAGATACAGAGCTAGAAAGATTTTTAGATTTTTTTATGAGCAAATCCCCTCGACTCGATCCCCAAAAATACGCCCGCTTGAAAGCGGAAGCGGCCAATCCCTATCGAGGGCTGCGGCAGTTTATCTATCTCGGTTTAGGGGCTTCTGGTTTTATCGGTGCGGTGGTTTTTCTGGCCCAATTAGCGGCAGCGAGGGACGTAGCCACCGCCTTACCCAATTTTGCCCTACAAACCGGTGTGGTGGCCCTGATGATTTGGTTATTTCGTCGGGAAAAAAAAGCTGGCGGTTGAGGGAGTAGCCACCGATAGCCAAAATAGTCTCTTCCCCTGAAGAATAAAAGTTAACATTAACTCTAGTCTTTTCGTGTTATGATCGAAGAGAGAGTCAAGATTGGTGTTCAAGTTCGTTTCCAGTATTAATCCGGTAAGTCTTTTACTTTAGTATTGTTCGGCTTCTCCCTGAATTTTGTGTCTCCACACCGTTTCGAGTATTGATCGAGGATTCAAGTATTATGTCTATTTTTGTTGGTAATCTCTCTTACGAGATTTCCCAAGATGATCTAGTCGATGTCTTTGCAGACTACGGCAAGGTCCAAAGAGTCCATATTCCCGTTGACAAAGAGACAGGCCGCAAACGCGGTTTTGCCTTCGTGGAAATGGAAAATAAAGGCCAGGAGGGTGCCGCGATTGCCGCACTGGATGGTGCTGAATGGATGGGGCGAGCAATTAAAGTTAACCAGGCCCGCGATCGTGAAGAGCGCACGCCCTTCAATGGTGGTGGTGGTGACAGAAAAAAACGCTATTAAGCTTTTTTTGTGAATAATTGTGGGAGGGTGGACAGGGTTCACCCTTTTTTTGTCGTTAATTAGGGTTTGCGGCAAAAAGTTTTTCGTGGGGGCAGGGTGTGGGGTGTGGGGTGTGGGGTGTGGGGTTTTACCCATTTTCAGGGGGTCAGTTACCTAATTTTCAGGGAAAAAGTACCTGAATTTTACCCCCGATCACTCCAAGGGTCAGCACTTTTTGAGGTAAAAAAAGTCTAAAAACCTTATCTAACAAGGTTTTTAGATTTATTCAGCAAACCCCAAGTAAAGTATAAGGGATATCGTCATCAGATTCTGATCGGCGATCGACTCTTTCTGTGTTATGATCGAGGCGAGAGTCAAGATTAGTGTTCAAGTTCGTTTCCAGTATTAATCTGGTAAGTTTTTTACTTTAGTATTGTTCGGCTTCTCCCTGAATTTTGTGTCTCCACACCGTTTCGAGTATTGATCGAGGATTCAAGTATTATGTCTATTTTTGTTGGTAATCTCTCTTACGACATTTCCCAAGATGATCTGGTCGAGGTCTTTGAAGACTACGGCAAGGTTAAAAGGGTTCATATTCCCGTGGACAAAGAGACAGGCCGCAAACGCGGTTTTGCCTTCGTGGAAATGGAAAATAAAGCCCAGGAAGGTGCCGCGATTGCCGCACTGGATGGTGCTGAATGGATGGGGCGATCAATTAAAGTTAACGAAGCCCGCGAGCGTGAAGAGCGCACGCCCTTCAATGGTGGTGGTGGTGACAGAAAAAAACGCTATTAAGCTTTTTTTGTGAATAATTGTGGGAGGGTGGACAGGGTTCACCCTTTTTTTGTTGGTAATTGCGATCGCTGCTCCCCTCAAAACCAATAGAAATCTAAATGTCTGAGTCTCTCCAAAAGGTAACAAGTAAACTATAAAGGATATCGTCATCAGGTCTGATCGGCGATCGACTCCCGAATATATGGACAAAAAAAACCCATGGAGACAACCTATACCCTAGCTGATGGGCGTGAAGTGCTTCAATGCCCCACTTTAGTTGAAGACGATCGCACGGGCATGAGTCCCGAAACCCTAAAACGGGCTTTTCTGGACAATCTATTTTATTTGCAAGGGGTTAACCGCACTAATGCCAGTCCCTACAATTACTATGTCGCCCTTGCCTACACCGTTCGCGATCGCCTGCTGCGTCGTTTTCTGAAATCCACCGACACCTACAAACAAGAAAAAGTTAAACTCGTCTGCTATTTCTCCGCCGAATTTCTCATGGGGCGGTATTTAGGTAATAATCTCGCTAATTTGGGTATTTATGACCTAATCAAAGAGACGATCGAGGAATTAGGTCTTGATTTTGAGGAAATTATCGAACAGGAACCAGATCCCGGCCTCGGAAACGGCGGTTTAGGGCGTTTAGCGGCTTGTTTCCTCGATTCTCTTGCTTCCCTAGAAATTCCCGCCATCGGTTACGGTATCCGCTACGAATTTGGCATTTTCCATCAAATCATCCAAAACGGTTGGCAGGTGGAAATCCCCGATAACTGGCTACGCTTCGGCAATCCTTGGGAATTACCCCGTCCCGATGAAAGTGTGGAAGTAAAACTGGGAGGCCGGACGGAAATCTATCACGATGATAAGGGACAGGAACGGGTCCAATGGCTGCCGGAACGTCGGATTTTAGCCATTCCCCACGATACCCCCGTCCCGGGTTATAAAACCAACACGGTGAACGCTTTGCGTCTCTGGAAAGCAGAAGCGAGTGAATCGTTTAATTTTGAGGCTTTTAACGCCGGGTTATACGATCAATCCGTGGCTGAAAAAATGGACGCAGAAACCATTTCTAAAGTCCTTTATCCCAACGATAACACCCCCGCCGGTCGAGAATTACGTCTCGCCCAACAATACTTTTTTGTGGCCGCTTCCCTGCAAGATTTAATTCGCATTCACCTAAAAAACCACAAAAATCTGCAAAACTTCCACGAAACCGCCGCTATTCAACTGAACGACACTCACCCCGCCATTGCGATCGCTGAGTTAATGCGTTTGTTAGTGGATGAAAACGGCTTAGAATGGTCAAAAGCTTGGACAATTACCCAAAAAACCTTCGCTTATACCAATCATACCCTATTGCCGGAAGCCCTAGAACGTTGGTCGGCGGCTCTGATCGGGAAACTGCTGCCCCGACATCTAGAAATTATCTACCTGATCAATCACTTTTTCCTCGACGATGTGCGGACTTGGTTTCCCGATAACGAGGAATTATTGGGCAAATTGTCAATAGTTGAAGAAGCTGGTTGGGGTAATAAACAAATTCGCATGGCTAATTTAGCCTGTGTGGGTAGTCACTCGATTAACGGAGTCGCTGCCTTACACACGGAGTTACTGCAAAAAGATACCCTGAAAGAGTTTGCCATGCTCTGGCCAGAAAAATTCTACAATAAAACCAATGGTGTCACCCCGCGCCGGTGGATTTTATTGAGCAATCCCCAATTATCGGCACTATTTACCGAAAAAATCGGCGATAATTGGTTAAAAGACCTGAAGGAATTGCGAAAACTGGAACAATACCTTGATGATCCTGAATTCCGTCAGCGTTGGTATGCAATTAAACAGGCGAATAAGGCCGATTTAGCGGCTTATATTCTGAAAACCTGCAATATCGAGGTGGATGTTAATTCGATTTTCGATGTGCAGGTAAAACGGATTCACGAATACAAACGCCAACATCTGGCAGTTCTGCACATTATCGCCCTTTACAATCGCATTAAACAGAACCCCCACGTCGATATTGTGCCGCGCACTTTTATCTTTGGTGGTAAGGCAGCCCCCGGCTACTTTATGGCGAAGTTAATTATTAAGTTAACTAATGCTGTAGCTGAAATTGTTAATAAGGATCCTGATGTCAGAGGTCGTTTAAAAGTGGTTTTCCTGCCTAATTTTAACGTTTCTTTGGGTCAGCGCATCTATCCGGCGGCGGATCTTTCCGAACAGATTTCTACGGCGGGCAAGGAAGCTTCCGGAACCGGTAATATGAAGTTTGCCATGAATGGCTCCCTCACTATCGGGACTCTGGACGGTGCTAATATCGAAATTCGCGAGGAAGCAGGGGCAGAAAATTTCTTCCTTTTTGGCTTGACAGCAGAAGAAGTTTATGCTAAGAAGGCCCACGGTTATGAACCGATGAGCTATTACAAAAATAATCGCGAATTGAAGGGAGTGATCGATCGAATTAAGAGTGGTTATTTTAGCCATGGTGACACGGAATTATTCAGACCGATCGTCGATTCTCTCCTCTACGATGACCAGTATATGCTTTTAGCTGATTATCAATCCTACTCTGATTGTCAGGAACAGGTAAGTGAAGCTTATCGCGATCGAGACAAGTGGACGCGGATGTCGATTCTTAACTCGGTTCGCATGGCCAAATTCTCTAGCGATCGCACAATCTGGGAATATTGTCAAGAGATTTGGAAAGTTAATCCGGTCAAGATTAGTTTAGAGGATTAAGAAGAAGTTTCGGGGTGGGTTAATCTCCGCCCCAAATTTTTTTTACTTTTGTCAAAAATAATTACATATTCGCAATAAAATACACTTTTTTGAGCAAATTAATGTACCCTGATTACACAAGGCGATCAATTATTTTAGCCGTCGAGATTTTTAATCCTTATAAGATTGTTTCCCTAATTGCCAAATTAACAATTACATACCGGAAAACAATGACAGCAGAATTTAAGTTTATTCCCCTGCAATTTCACTGGGTTGCTATCAATCCTAAACCGATTGGGGTTGTCTATTTTATCGGTGGTGCTTTCTTCGGCACTTTTCCCAATCTGTTCTATCGTTATCTGCTCAAACAAGTCTTTGAACGAGGCTATACTGTTATTGCTATTCCCTATCGTTTTACTTTTCGCCATTGGAATGTTTCCCTAGAAATGGTCAAAGATTTGATTGGATTGAGAAAGGCTATTTATGAAGAAGCTAAGTTTTTAGGCTATGAAAATAACCTTGATTTGTATTTAGAAGATCCGACTGCTGGTAATCCTAATTATTTTTGGATGGGCCATAGTTTAGGGTGTAAATATATCTCCCTTTTAGAGGTTTTAAGTGATGTGGAAAACACAGAACTAGAACAGGTTTTGAGTGGTTGTGTCGGCAAAAATCAAGCCGAAGATATCCAAAAATCGCTAAATAATACCGATGTCCATGCCGTATCTCTGAAAAATCAACCCTCGCTTTTACTGGCTCCTGTAATTGCTGGCATAGATAGTGCAATTCCCATAGCGGCCCTAGCTAAATTAGTGCAGAGTTTGGGTTTAGATGTACAGCCAAACGTGCAGGAAACCCGTTGTTTAATTAGCAATAGTAACCTATTTCGACTCTTGGAAATTATCGCCTTTGCTAAGGATCTACAGGCTAAAGATACAGTAGCTTGGTTCATTAAAGAACTAAGTCAACAACTCTTAAAACCAGTAGTTCCCTTAGCCAATCGCACCCATCTAGCACCCCTTGGCTGGCGCAATGGCGACCAAGAATTAGCCGATAATGTGATTAAATCAATTCAGGAATTACGCGCTAAACTCATCTCCTGTTATCCCCAAAGTCAGGAAAAAGAGGAAGTCTTAATGAAGATGATTTCTGAAAATTAATCAATTGAGGATAGGGAGAGGTTGCTAACGGTCAATATTGCCACCTGAATCGCTTTTTCGATGGCCTGTTGTTTGCTTTCTAAACTAATCCCTTCCTCTTTACTTCTTTGGGCAATCACAGCACAAATACAAGCGGCAGTAAATCCATAAACCCCCGCCATTTTAAATAAAGTTCCCGCTTCCATTTCATAATTGAGAATATTTAAACGTCGATATTCTTCCGTAATTCCCTCTAAATGACGCTGAAGATAAGGGTTAGCAGAAGACAGGATTCTTTCCTGTCCTTCATAAAAACTATCCACAGAAGCGGTAATACCTACATGATAATTTACTCCCAAAAATTGAGCCGATTTGACTAGAGCAACTGTCAAAAAAGGATCCGCCACTGCGGGATATTCCGGAGGAGCAATATCATTAGCTGCACCTTGCCTACATAAAGCCGCTTGGGAGATAATAATATCACCAATTTTTATTCTATTTTGAATTGCGCCACAAGTACCAATACGAATAATAGTTTTAATTCCCACCTGTATTAATTCATTAACCACAATACTCAAAGATGGCGCACCCATGCCACTGGTAGCCAGAAGAATTGGGGTAGAATTATCTAGATAGCCAAGATAACTATTTAATCCGCGATAATCCGATAGTAAACGTGCATTTTGTAAATAAGTTTCAGCAATATAGCGTGAGCGTTCTGGTTCCCCCGATAATAGGGTGATAGTCGGTTTTGCCGTGCCTAAATCCTCACTGCTAAAGTTGAGATGATAGGGTTTTTGGTGAGATAAGATATTGGACATTTAAATTAAATTAAGAGCAGTTACTTTGGTTAAATAGGCTTTTGGTTATTATAACAACTTTAGGTTTAAATTGAAATTAAATATTTAATTATTGACAAAATAGAATCAAGCTTAAGGACGACTATTGATGTTAAGTTCTTGCACTAATTCCTGTACTGTGGTTGAGGGATTGGCATCAAAAGGATGTTTTTTTGCTTCATCTCTATCTTGAATAAGTTTTGCTGCATTAGTTATTGCTGTTGTCTGGTATGGCTTTAATTTTTCGTACATATCCTCTCGATTTTTTTTATATTTTTCTTTCTTGTTTAATAATCCATACTTTTGCATCTGTTTAGTTAAAATTGTTAGGTATTCACTTCGGGATGTGGCAATATCCAGATATTGAAAGTGTAAAATAAACCAAATTTCAAAAGCTTCATTAGAATAGGCAATCTTGACATTATTTTCTTTAGCCAGTCTTTCTGCTTGATTAAATTGCTCTTTAGAACAGTTATCTTTATCAAAAACACACCAGATTTGATCAAATGAGTCATCTTGTTTTAGATTATCTATAATCTGAATAGCTTTGTTGACTAAACTCAAGCTATTTTTACCTTCACCTTTCACCATAACTTCAAATTTCTTAGGAACAGCAAAAGCCTTAAAATAGTTAACTTCAGTTTTTTCTCCCTCGCAAACAATTAAAAATCTTTTTCTTGTTTCTCTAGTCTTAGTTTGGCGACGCAAATAATCAGAAGTATTCCTGTTGTTACTCATACTAATTACCAATAATTGTACTTAAATCACCAATAAAAGGTATTGCTCCATAACGACCTTGAATATAATCTTTTTCAAAGGTATTATTATTAATATCAGCAAATTCCACCAAAGAATATAAATCTGTTGCTCCTTGATGATTTTTTTCGGTAAACCAAATTTGATCCCTCCTTAAAAATTTATAACTAAGTAAATTAATATCGTGAGTAGTAAAAATAAGTTGAGCATTTTTGGGATTAGTTTTCTGAGAATTAAATAATTCGATTATACTTCTAGTCATTGAAGGATGAAGTCTGGCATCCAATTCATCAATTACTAAAACTTTCCCTCTTTGCAAAGTGTCTAAAATCGGTGCTGACAGAGCCAAAATCTTTTTAGTTCCATCAGATTCATGATTGTCCATATCAAAAATTTCTAACTCAATCATTTTACCTGTTGAGTCATACTTTGGATGATAGGTTTTTATGGTAGCGGACTTTATTTCACCGCTAGAGTGACTGATGATATTTCTGACAACATCCGGTAAATCTTGCGGGAGACTGTCTAAGGAAATTTTTCTGCTTTCTATTTCTAGGTTGAGATTGTCAATACTTAAATCTAATTTTTTAATTAACTTAATCACATCATCAATCAAATCTTGTCTATTAGAAAGATGCTCAAGCGTAATCGCTTTTAATAATTCCACATCTAACCCTGACACAACACCTAAGTGACTAAACCAAGAGACAATTTCCACCGCTAGAGAATTATTAAATTGAGCCGCTAGTGATAAAAACAGAGTATTTTTTTTGGTCAATCCTCTTAGTATATTACCTTGTTCAATATTTTTGCTATATTCTATTTTATCGTCTTGCCGATTAAAAATTTTAGTTTCACGACTTCTGGGCGTACAAAATAACCATTCGGAAACTACTTGCTTTTGAGTTACTTCAAATCCATATCTATAAGTTTTGTTTTTTAGCTGAAAAACTATTTCAAAAAAGGATGGTTTATCAACAGTTTCGGTATTTAATCTAAAGGGTTCCACATCTATTTTGTCAGTGATTTGTAATTTTGCAGAATTCATGACAAACCATCGCACAAAATTGAATGCCAGAATTAAATTACTCTTACCACTGGCATTTGCTCCATAAATAGCGGCACTTTTCAGTAAACTAAATTGTTGATTAACCTTAAAAACATTATTTTTATCAAGCTCATCATTACCACAGGCATCCTCCGCAGCTACCATGCTGAGAGTGACTACATCTTTAAAAGAGCGATAATTGCCGACACTAAATCCGATGAGCATTGCATATTAACCCTAAAAGTCTCTAAGGAATAAAGGAGACGATACTTTTATTTTATGCACTTGTTGAGCATTTGAACAAGAATTGTCCTCAGAATCGGCAAACAATCACAGAAAAAAGGTAAGGAATTGATTTTCCTTACCTGATGATTGTAGCCTTTTGAAAACAAATTTACACTTTTGCTGACTCTTTAACTAACTTATCCCAACCCAATTCCTTGAGGTTATTGTTGCGACGCAGGGGACGAGTAGCTAATTCTAAAATATCTCGCGCATTGGTAAAACCGTGGATTTGAGCAAAAGTAAATTCTACCGACCATTTAGTGTTAATTCCCCGCGCTTCTAAGGGATTTGCATGGGCCATTCCTGTAATCACTAAATCGGGTTTTAACTCGTAAATGCGCTGAATCTGATTGTAGTTATCAGGTTTTTCGATAATTTTCGGGATGGGAACACCCATATCATTACAGGTTTTTTCTAGTAATGCTAATTCGGCCGCTTGGTAGCGTTTATCCATGTAGGGAATACCGATTTCATCACAAGTCATCCCGCAACGAATTAGGAAACGTGCCAGGGAAATTTCTAGTAAATTATCCCCCATAAAGAAGACCGATTTACCGCGCACAAGTTGCAGATAATCCTCTAAACTTTCCCAAATTTTTGCCTCTCTTTCTTCTAATCCCTGCGGTTGTACTCCCAAAACAGAACAGATTTTTTCTATCCAAGCGCGGGTTCCATCCGGACCGATGGGAAAGGGTGCGCCAATTAATTTACACTTACGACGACGCATTAAAGTGGTGGCAGTTCGTGATAGAAAAGGATTGACACCAGCCACATAATAACCTTCTTCAATTACCGGTAATTCGGTAAAGCGTTTGGCCGGCAACCAACCATCAATTTTAACTCCTTGTTTTTTTAATTCTAGGGTTAAATTGGTCACAATCGGGTCGGGAACAGACCCAAATAAAACTAAAGGAGGATGGTCTTTATATTCCGATTCTTCCTGTTTAATTTCTTCTTTTTTACGTCCAAAAGTTAAGAGTTTCTGGATAGCATTCCGTTCTTCTTTTTCCTCTTCGTGCTTAACTTTTTCGGGACATTTATGCACCATAGAAGCGAGGACGGTATCTTCCCCTTGAGTAAAGGCATAATCTAAACCATTAGCGCGCGCTGTCACGATAGGAATACCGATTTCTGACTCTAGTTTCGGTGCTAATCCTTCTAAGTCCATTTTGATAATTTCGGTGGTACAAGTACCGATAAAAACGATAACGCTAGGGTTTCTATCTCGTTTAATTTGTAAGCAGAGGCGTTTTAGTTCTTCGTAGTCTTTTAGTTGAGCGGAAATATCCCCTTCTTCTAATTCGGCCATAGCATAACGCGGTTCGGCGAAAATCATCACCCCCATGGCATTTTGCAGGAAGTAACCACAGGTTTTTGTGCCGATAACAAGGAAGAAACTATCTTCGATTTTTTGGTATAACCAAGCAACACAGCTAATCGGACAAAAGGTGTGATAGTTGCCGGTTTCACAATCAAATTGTAAAGCGCTCGGTTCTTGAGTGGCGGTCATGTTTTTAGGTTCTCCTTTAACTTGGTTTATTTAGGTTTTCTTGTTGTAACTCTTGGCGGATTTTTTGCAGTACAGGATCCTCAGTAGGATATAAAGAATTACTTAATTCTCTTTCTTTCTTTTCTAGTCGTTTTTTCTCAGGATCAAAATTTAATCCTAAAACTTCTAGAAGTTTGTTGCCATCGGAACTAAGCTGACAAAAGGGATACATCCACACTGATAATTGAGATTCTAAAACGGTAATCGCACCTATAATTATGTCAGCACTGGCACGTTTACCACCGTCGGGAGTTTTTCGCCACGAATCTTTAGAATCCATTAAAGACTTAATCCACGGTTGATTGTTTTGGTAGTAATCTAACCATTTATCTGGTAAGATTTTTAGCAATTCCTCAAAAATAATTACTTTGTTTTTTTCGACTGATAATTGTTTTTCTCGGAATCCGTTGAGATATTCAGTGTGCGAATTAGAAATCAGTAATTCTTTTTCCGATTTTTCCAACTCCTTTTTTTCAGAATCAAAATTTAGTCCTAAGACTTCTACCAGTTTGTCCCCATCGGAACTAAGTTGACAAAAGGGATACATCCACACTGACAACTTAGGTTCTAAAGCTGTTGCTGCCGCTATAATTATGTCAGCACTGGGACGTTTACCACCGTCGGGAGTTTTTCGCCACCAGCCTCTAGAATCCATTAAAGACTTAATCCAAGCTTGATTATTTTGGTAGTAATCTAACCATCGCCGCGGTAAGCTGGCTTTTAATTCCTCAAAGTTGCTCATTTTGTCCCCTTGGCTAAATAATGATGTTTTCCCTATTAGAATTCCCAATGAGAGGAAAAAATGATCATTATCAAGTCCTCGATAAAATTCGTGGGTAGGGTGGGTTAGGCGACGATAAGTTAGGCTATTAACTAATAAGTTAATTATTTGCAGTAACCCACCCATAAAAAGAGTTTATTGGTGGTTATTGGTGGTTATTGGTGGGTTACGCTGTAGCTAACCCACCCTACAAAATAATCTAAACCATCATCAGGTCTAATTCTTCCTCGGCGTTAACTTTGGGTTTATCGGCATTAAGATAGAAATCCGATAATAAAGTGAATAATTCCCGGTCGGCAGATTCTTTGGGAATAACTCCTTCTGGTTTGGCTAAAATCTGATCGGCAATGTTGAGATAATAGTCACAAACATAACTTAACATCGGATCCTTGTCGGCCATTTCAAAGAGAGTTTGACCTTTAACTCTGGAGACGCGAATATCTTCAATTAAGGGTAAAACTTCTAACACTGGCATGGGAACATGATCTACATATTTATTAATTAAATCGCGTTTTGAGGTGCGATTACCAATTAATCCGGCTAGTCGCAGGGGATGGGTGCGCGCTTTTTCTCGGACGGAAGCGGCGATGCGATTGGCGGCAAAAAGAGCGTCAAAGCCGTTATCTGTGACAATTATGCAGTAATCGGCGTAATTTAAGGGTGCGGCAAATCCTCCACAGACCACATCCCCCAAAACATCGAACAAAATCACGTCAAATTCATCAAAAGCGTTCAATTCTTTTAATAATTTCACCGTTTCCCCGACGACGTAACCGCCACAACCGGCACCGGCCGGAGGGCCACCTGCTTCCACACATTTGACACCACCGTAACCCTCATAGATAACGTCTTCAGGCCAGATGTCTTCGTAGTGAAAATCTTTTTCTTGGAGGGTATCGATGATTGTGGGAATAAGAAAGCCTGTCAGGGTGAAAGTGCTATCATGCTTGGGATCACAGCCTATTTGTAGGACTTTTTTACCTCTTTTGGCTAAAGCGGCCGAAATATTACAGCTTGTTGTCGATTTACCGATGCCACCTTTTCCGTAGACTGCGAGTGTTAAAGGCATGGAAGTTCTCCTAAATGTGCGCTTGAATGGTGAGTTTGTTTATCAGTTCTTTGATCGCCATTATTGACCATCTCCCCACCCCTTGGAAAGAGGCTCAATTTTTGTCTGCTATAGCTAGAGTGAGATTAAAAAAGTAAAAATTAGATAAATAATTTTTTAGAGCTTATAGCGTTTCTGAAATTTATAAAAACTTATAAAAACAGCTTTGTTTATATATTTACTTTAAATACAAACAATAAACAAAAAACGCCAAAGCTTTACAAAAACTCGATAAACAGGGTTTTACCGTGGCAAACCGGGACAAAAAGGGTCAAGATAGAGGCAGTCTAGAGACCGATGTAGGATTTTCGTGAATAATCATTACAATTTTCCCCGTCAGCAGATTAAATAAATCTATCCTCAGAACGATAAGGATTACTAAAGGCCTTCGTACAATTGGGGGAAAGTACCTATGGAATTTCCTATGCGAGTTAAGCAAAAAACGCTGACTACTCTCTTATTAGAGAATAAGGCTCCTAAATATCGTCCTTTTCTGGGTTTTTTTCTGGCTGGGTTTCCCTTGCTGTTTTTAGCCTCTGTGGTTTATTTCCAGCGCGCTTATCTCGACTGCATTCGGTTAGGCACAAAAAGAATAGATTGTCAATATGTCCAAGAGTATAATTTTCCTGTTTCTAGTCGGGAAAATTTTTCTTTAACTCACATTAAAGCTACGGCTGTCTATCAGGAAGTTTTTATCAGTGTTGAGCAGAAAAAAACTGTTAATAACACGGTTTTATTGGTCGGAAGAAATAACTATCTCTACATCGAGAATTTTCGGGATGTGCAGTCAGCTAGTAATTTTAAAACTCAATTTGATAGTTTTGTGAATAGATATCAAAATCGGGGAATTATTGCCAAAAGTCCCCTAGATACCTTGTCAGCACTGCTAGAACAGCATCATAATTATCCCTATTATCTCTGGGGTATGTTATGCTTATTGTCAGGTCTATTGTTACTTTATGATGCCAGCTATTGGGAGAGTTATGTCTTTAATCAAGGCAACGCTACCCTAACCCGTAGGCGACAACATTTAATTTTTAGAAGTAAAAGTGATTATCTTCTAGAGAGAATTGTTGGGGCAAAAGTAGAAGATTACAAAGGCTTTTTGGGGTCTAATTACTGGAGGATTATTTTAACTCTAGCGAACGGGGAAAAAATTATCCTCAATTGCCGGTTACTGGAATCTATCAGTAACGGAAAAAGGGAAGAAAAAATCCTGGCAATGATTGCCGAAAAGTTAAACTTAACTCAAGAGGAAGTGTTAATCTAAGTAAATGCGCTCAAATTCTAGTTATTTAAAGTCTCTTTTTTTCGGTTTCCTATTAGTGACTGTGTTAGTTTATATATTGCGCGGCATGGGAATATTATCTTTTTTACCCGGAGGATTAATTTTGTTATTAATTCTCTCTTCCGTGGTGACGGGAATTATCTACGGAATCGATAAAACCCGCCGTTTTTAGGAAAATATTGGCTCTCCAGAGAGAAGCGAGAAGAGCCGAACGGTTCTACTGATAATGATTAACCCAAAGGTCAATTTGTCAGCAATCCCACGGATAAAAATAACTGATGGTGAGCCATAGATATTTCTCCAAAATTGAGATGCAGCCATTGCCAAAGGCTAACATACCTAGGCTAATTAACCGGGGACTAAAGAAGATTTGAGCGCAAAAATTTTCTCGATTACCTCTTCTACCACCTTATCGGGAGTGGAAGCACCGGAAGTTACTCCGACGACAATTTTTCCCTCATTTAACCAGTTATCGGTGATAATTAAATCGCCACCTAAAGGTTTATGTTCGATGCGATTACCGGGGAGAATGCGCTCGGCACTATCGATATGATAGGAGGGAATGGCACGCTCGATCGCTATTTCCTGTAGATGAGTGGTATTAGAGGAATTATAACCGCCAATTACCACCATTAAAGAAAGCGGTTCTTTCACCAGTTCAAACATGGCATCTTGACGCTCTTGAGTGGCATCACAGATGGTATTAAAACTCATGAAATGATCTTTAAAATCGATCGGTCCGTACTTTCTCAACATAGTATGCTCAAAGAGTTTGCCAATTTCCTCCGTTTCACTTTTCAGCATCGTGGTTTGATTGGCAATACCGATATAATCTAGATCGCGATCGGGATCGAAACCCTGGGAATGAGCATTTTTAAACTTCTCTAAAAACTCGTTTTTATCGCCACCGTGGAGAATATAATTAGCGACATAATTAGCTTGAGCCAAATTTAAAACGATTAGATAAGTGCCGGCAAAAGAGCTAGTGGCGATCGTTTCTTCGTGATTATATTTCCCGTGAATAATCGAAGTGTGGTCGCTTTTTTTGTGCTTTTCCACGGAATTCCACACCTTAGAAACCCAGGGACAAGTGGTGTCCACAATCATGCAACCCTTATCGTTAAGTATTTGCATTTCCGAGACACTAGCCCCAAAAGCAGGTAAAATCACCACATCCCCCGATTCCACCACAGTAAAATCTTTTTGGCCATTTTCCACCGGAATAAAACCCACGGCCATGGAGCGCAGACGCTGATTAACCGAGGGATTGTGAATAATTTCGTTAGTAATCCAGATACGTTCCAGGGGAAAATGTTGACGAGTTTCGTAGGCCATAGCAACAGCGCGTTCTACCCCCCAACAAAAACCAAAAGCTTGAGCGAGATAGATCGTTACGTCACCCCGTTCTAAACGATAATTATTTTCACGAATTTTTTGGATCAGGTCGCTTTGATACTCATTGGTCATCGCATCCATTACTTCCTCTTTGTGACCGAATCCCTTGCGGTTATAGTTATCCGATTGCTGTAGGGTGCGTTTAAAGGATTTTGTATCCATGATTCTCTGATAGGGGTATTGGTGGCGCTAAATTGGGCGAGACAGTAGCTTGCCATATATTAAAAATACCTTATCTAGTCAGCGCAGGGGGTCTTTAGAGACTAGATAGAAATTCCTCATCGATATCGTAACCAAACTGTTGAGCGAAAAATTTTAAGCGAGATAAAGCAGGAATTTGCTGACTTTTCAGCCAATCAGACAAAATAAAGAGTTTTTGCATCACAAAAATCTCTAAAGCTTCGGGATTATATTGAATTCCTTCCCCGCGATGGAATTGATGGGGGACTAACATAGCAGCATAACGGGCGATTTCTCCATGTTTTGGGTCAAGAATAAAGATTAACCAGGGATAAACCGCATCTAAACGCAGAAACCACAGCCTGACTTCCGGTATCTCCGATAATTCTCGCACATCACCCTCCGCACGAGGATAATCTATCTCTAATTGTAGAGCTTGTTCCAGTTCGGCGATCGCTGCTCGCGACTGATAATCTTGAATAATAGTCTCTAAAGATGAAAGATCGAGATTTTGGATTTGATTGGGGTTAAGAGCGATTTTGACAGTCATAGGGGCAAATAAAAGGTTATATCGGGCGAAATTACTGTTTTTTATCCCCAGATCGGCAATGATCTATCTCAGAAAATACCCTCGATTGGGACAAAAAAACTAAGTATGACTATTCTCTCACTCCGGAGTGAGAGAGGGAAACTGGACTAAAATAGACCTCTTGTAAAAATCAAAAATTGTTGTTAGGGTTAGGAGTCAGTAGTCAGTAGTCAGGAGAATTAAGAATGAATAATAATCAATTAAATGGTCTATTTACAAATTTTATGCAATTTATAGCAATTCCCATAGTTGTGAGGTACAGAGTCTTAGGTTTTGAGGAGTCAGGAGTCAGGAGTCAGGATTCGGGATTCAGGAGTCAGGATTCGGGATTCAGGATTCAGGAGTTAAGATTTTGGTGTACCTCATGAGATTGGGAAACGCTATAATCCTTATTTTTGCCGTTTTTGAACCATCAAAAATTAATTATGCAAGAGGTTTAATCCTCATGATTGGATTTCTCCTACAATTTAACCTCGGTTGAACACTGGGGGTTTTTTACTCGGCAAAATCGGGAACTCAGGTTATTGATAACTATTAGCTTGACGGGTAAACATAAGGTGATATTGTCCTCGTTTGCTCATCAGTTCCCCTTGACAAAGAGCTAATCGATGACTAATTACTATGGTTATTTTATCGGTGGCTAAAGTGCGAAACATTTGCTAGATTTCCTATTCTGCATTAGCAGCAGGGGAGGCAGTCGGTTTCTCAAAAATGACCAATTCTCAGGATAATTATTCTAGAGAATTTAACCCTTTTTCCCTTAACTTAATTAAGTTCAATCCATCGGGATTATCAAAGAGAGTGATATCGGGTAAATTAGCTACTTTATCAATTACTTTACACCAGACAAATCCTCAAACTAGATCGCACAAAGAAGCAAAGAGTCAACTGGTAATCCTGCTGAGGGAATCGCTGAACAAGCTCAGGAAAATTAATCCGCTCACACTTGCGACTACCTTTAAAACAAACAAAGGTTGAGTCTTCTCTGACGAATAATACACATTATTACATTCTCCCGCACTCGAACCAAGAATAAAGGTACAATAGAACTGTAGAGATCTGGAGGGTTGCTATGTTTACACACAACTTAGATGACAGAAAACTGCCCCTCGATCGAGAAGGGAAAACACAGCGAAAACTCACCTATCGTTCACCAAAAATCTACCACCTTGCTCACCCTAGCAATTTGTCAACGGAAGGGAATTCAAGGATTGTGGGATTTAGAAGGAAAATTTTCCCTCGTTATTCTTGATGGAAGTCCTGCAGCAACATTCCCTAGGCATTGGTGATGTCAAAAGTGGCAGTCGCATCGGCAGTTCCCTAGCTGTGATCCCATGGTTGCCACCAAGCAACTGAAGTATGACTAGGATATCATCCCGGAGCGGCAAGGGGAACTGGACTAAAATCCCCAAGGTTGGATTTCTCCCACAATTTAACCCCCTCTGCACACTGGGGGTTTTTTAGTCAGCAAACCCTAACCAGGGACAAGAATAAATTAGTCAATTTATGGTAAAATAAGCCCGTCTTTTCCGATTTTATCCCATGCAGGCCGACTTTTTTACTAATATCCTCTTACCCGTTGCCCTAGGCGTTTTAATGTTAGGTATGGGATTAGGATTAATTCTCGCCGATTTTCAGCGTATCACCCGTTATCCCAAAGCAGTCCTGATCGGTTTAGTCAATCAAATTATTATTCTACCGATCGTCGGCTTTATTATTGCTTCTCTTTTGCCTCTCCGGCCAGAAATTGCCGTCGGTTTAATGATTGTCGCCATTTGTCCAGGCGGTCCTTCCTCCAATGTTTTAACCTATTTAGCTAAGGGAGATCTGGCCCTTTCTGTTACTTTAACCGCTTTTAGCAGCATCATCACCATTTTCACAATACCTTTTTTAGCTAGTTTCACTCTCTGGCATTTTATGGAGGAAAGTGCCGCTATCTCCCTACCCATTGGTCCCACTATGGCGCAGATATTTTTGATTATAGTTTTACCCCTGGTTATGGGTATGACTATCCGCCATTACTTCCCTTTACTGGCCAAAAGTCTGGAACCGATAACTAATCGTTTGGCCGTGATTTTTCTAGCGGTTATTATCTGCTTATTAATCCTGAGAGAATGGCAACGTTTACCTTTATTTATCGCTCAAACTGGCCTGGCAGTGATTATTTTAAACACGATTGCTTCCCTAATTGGTTTTTTCAGTGGTCGTTTATTTCAATTAACTATTCCCCAAAGAATTTGTATCGCCATCGAAGTGGGTATTCAAAGCGGCACTTTAGCTATTGCTATCACTGCCGGTTTATTAAAGAATCCCGATCTGGCCATTCCCGCAATGGTCTATAGTTTATGGATGTATGTCAGCGCTTTTATCGCTGTTTATTATGGTCGCAAAAAAGCAGCTTTGGCAAAATAGCTAAATCGGGTGATAGGATCTAGCTAAAAACTGATAACTGATTATGTTAATTGGTAAATATTTAACCCTAGAGGAATTATCTACCTGTTCCCAAACCTATCAAAAGTATGCATCACAAATCGACCCCTACCCAAAAAATCCTGCAACGATCACCGCTTGGCAAAATCTCGCTCACTTTATTATCGATCCAATTATTGATAATTTTGGTCGAGAAAGATTCCAATTAACCTATGGATTTTGTTCCAATGATCTGAGAAAATTTCTGCAAAAAAAAGACCCGATCACCGGCTTAAAAAACGGTAGAATCGATCCCAGTCGTGATCAACATTGCGCCCACGAAATTAATCAAAAAGGTCAATATTATTGTCAGCGATTGGGGGCAGCCTGTGATTTTCGGATTATCGATTTAACTAGCGATCGCCTGATAGATTGGATTTTAACCGCAAAATTACCCTTTGATTCTCTCTATTTTTACGGAATTAATCGCCCAATTCATATCAGCTACGGACCCCAACATAAACGAGATTTATGGACTTTTACCGCTAAAGGAACACCGACTAAAAAAGGTTTACAATCATGGTTAGAAGCCGCTAAATCTATCGATTATGAAGCTAAAAAATCCCCCGAAACTGGGGGATAATCAAGACCTAAAACCCTCTTCTTTTAGATTTCTGGTTCCAGATCGTCCTCCTCGTCCTCATCGGCCGGTTCCGTGGGGAAAGGAACCGAACCCATGTCTAATTTATCCCGCAATAACTTCTCAATTTCCGCCGCTACTTCTGGCTTTTCTTCAAGATATTTAACGGCATTATCGCGACCCTGGGCAATATTTTCGCCATTATAGCTATACCATGCCCCTTTACGAGTAACCACGTTGGTTTGTTCGGCGATATCGAGCATACAACCCACTTGGGAAATGCCTTTACCGAAGATAATATCAAATTCAGCAATCCGGAAAGGAGGCGCAACTTTATTTTTAGCCACCTTAACTTTAGCCCGAATTCCGTATTCCCCTTCCGTGCCTTTTTTCAAAGTTTGAATGCGACGGATATCTAAACGCACCGAGGCATAAAATTTTAAGGCCGTTCCTCCGGTGGTCACTTCAGGATTACCGTAGGTGACACCGATTTTTTGCCGCAGTTGGTTGAGGAAAATCACCACACAACCGGATTTACCAATATTACCGGCAATTTTTCGCAGGGCTTTACTCATCAAACGGGCCTGCAATCCCACCTGATTATCCCCCATTTCCCCTTCAATTTCCGCCCGTGGCACTAAAGCGGCCACCGAGTCGATGACGACGATATCCACGGCCGAAGAACGCACTAACTGGTCAACTATTTCTAAGGCTGCCTCCCCCGTATCCGGTTGTGCCACCAGTAAATTATTGATATCTACCCCTAAAACATCGGAATAGGTGGGATCTAAAGCGTGTTCCGCATCGACAAAGGCCGCCACTCCCCCAGCTTTCTGCACTTCTGCGATCGCATGGAGGGCTAAGGTGGTTTTTCCAGAACTTTCCGGCCCGTAAATTTCGACGATGCGGCCTTTCGGTAAACCGCCACCCAAAGCCATATCTAGGGTTAAGGCACCACTAGGCACGGTTTCCACCCGCATCCGGGTGGCGTCTCCTAAACGCATAATCGAACCTTTGCCAAAGTTGCGCTCGATTTGATTTAAGACTAAACCTAAGGCCTTATCTCGATCGGAATTATTTGTCATTGTCGCCATTAATTTTCTCCCCAGTTTTCTTAAGTAGTACAGCAGTATGCAAAGATTGTAGCCTGTTTTAATCTTGATCACCAAAAAGTTAGAGACTTTTTCCAGAATGGTGATCAAAAATTAAAAGTTTTGATTTTTACAGCCAAGGCCGGCTCATCTGTTCTAATTGCGTCACCTCTCGCGCTTCTAAACTCCATCCTAACGCTCCGGCATTTTCGATCGCTTGGGCCGCAGTTTTTGCCCCCGGAATGGGAATCACATCCCCTTGGGCGATTAACCAATTGAGGGCGACTTGTGCGGGGGTTTTTTGGTATTTTTCGCCCAATTCTTGCAGTACCCTTAAAATTGGGGCTATTTTCTCCAAACCTTCTTTTTTGAACCGCGGGTCAACTTTTCTGGCTCCATCGGGCAAATTCTGGCTTTCTGGGCTATATTTACCCGTCAGTAGTCCTTGAGCGAGGGGGCTGTAGGCGAGGATGGTGACACCTAATTCCTTGGCCGTGGCTAAAATTCCCTTAGTTTCTATTTTGCGATACAAAAGCGAATACTGCACCTGATTGACCGCTAAGGGAACCTCTTTTTTCGCCAAAATCTGGCTGGCTTGACGCATTTGCTCGGCGGAATAATTACTTACACCCACGGAACCAATCCGGCCGCTTTTTACTTCTTCCCCTAGGGCATTCATTAGGGTTTCTTGGCTAATTAGGAAGGTGAAGGGCCAATGTACTTGGTAAAGGGCCATTTTATCGGTTTTTAGACGGTTTAAGCTCTCGGTAATGGCATTATGCACCGCATTCGCCCCCAATCGCCACGGTATGGGGGCAAATTTGCTGGCAATATCGATGGGAATATCAGTCTCTTGCGTAAATTTTCCTAAGAGTCGTTCCGATTCCCCCAGTCCATAGACTTCGGCAGTGTCAAAAAAGGTGATTCCTGCCTCTACTGCCGCTTTAAAGGCTTCCTCTACCTGACTAGCTCCGTATTCCTTGCCATAGTTCCAGAATAGTTTATCTCCCCATGCCCAAGTCCCGATTCCCAAGGCACTGACGGCAATTCCTGTTTGTCCGAGATTAGCGGTTTGTCTAGTCATATTCCCTACAAAGAATGACAGCGTTTCTCATTTAAAGTTGAAGTGTAACCTATATTTGGTCTGACTCCCCACTAACCCCCTTTTTTGATTAGAGTTCTTGCATAATTAATTTTTGAGAGGGCAAAAATGAGAAAAATAGACATAAAATTGCATAAAAGCCCTAAATAGAGCATTTAATTGATTAATGCTCATTCTTAATTCTCCTGACTCCTGAATACTGGCTCGGAGACTCCTCACCTAAGGTCAGATTTTTGATTTTTGCAAGAGGTCTATTCTGGGAAATTCCCACCCATAATTAATGGGAAAGGACTTGACTTTGCCGGCGACTTGCGCTATGCTTTTCTTATAATGGGAATCTGTGCAAATTTTTTCAAATTTAAAGATTTCCATTATGAATAAAATCCTTTAAAAATATTATCGCAAAATCTGCCGATAAAAGCAAGCAAAATTTTGCCGAATTTGGTCTGACTCACCACATCTTGATCGGCGATCGCGTCCTACTTTTTCAGCCAATCCTAGGTAACTAGCTGACATCCATCGTGATAAAATCGGCCTTGTCTTTCTTCTGCCAGCGCGACGCCGAGCGGCGGTATGTTGAGCTTATTTCCCTTTTACTTTTTACTTGGTATAAATCGTGCAGGTTTTCATTTATCACACTCCCGAACTTACCCCCGTCCATACTCTACCCGATTGCGCCGTCGTTATCGATGTTTTAAGAGCAACAACCACGATCGCTACTGCCCTCAATGCCGGTGCAGAAGCAGTGCAAACCTTTAGCGATCTGAAAACCCTGATGCAGGTGAGTGATACCTGGCAACCAGAAAAACGTCTCCGGGCAGGAGAAAGAGGCGGCGCGAAAGTGGAAGGCTGCGATCTGGGCAATTCTCCCCTCGATTGTACCCCTGATTTAATGAAAGGTCGTCGTCTGTTTATCAGCACCACTAACGGCACTCGCGCGCTGCAAAGGGTGGAAGAATCCCCGATCGTGATCACTGCGGCTATGATCAATCGGCAAGCTGCCGTTAATTACTTATTGGATAAGCAGCCCGAAACCGTCTGGATTGTTGGCTCTGGTTGGGAAGGGGGTTATTCTCTGGAAGATACGGCCTGTGCTGGAGCGATCGCCGATGCGCTACAAGAACAATCGGGGCAAATGGCGATCGGTAATGATGAGGTTATCGCCTCGATCGCTCTTTATCGTCAATGGCAAAATGATCTTTTAGGAATGTTCCACAGTTGTAGTCACGGTCAGCGCCTCTTGCGTCTCCACTGTCAAGAAGATTTAAAATACTGCGCTAATATTGACTCTCTTGATGTTTTACCGATCCAAAAAGAACCGAGCATTTTAGTCAAACTTTAGACATTACCCCCCAGAGAAAGGGTCATCAGTGCCGGTAGGAGTATCGATCCTAGCCGGATTCCTTTATTTAGGGTCTGCTGAATAAATCTAAAAACCTTGTTGGATAAAACTTTTAGACCTTTTTGAAATCCAAAAGTGCCTCGTCTGGGAGTGATCAGGGGGAAAATTCAGGTACTTTTTCCCTGAAAATTAGGTAATTGAGCAGATGAAAATCGGTAAAACCCTACACCCCACACCCCACACCCCACACCCTACACCCTACCCCCACCAATAAACTTTTTGCCGCAAACCCTATTTATAGTTTGCCAACCATGACTATCGATTCTTTACTGCAACCTTTTCAGCGTTTTGGTGTCAATCTCGGTTTAGAAAGAATAAAAAATCTGCTGGAGATTTTAGGCAATCCCCAAGATAAAATTCCGATTATTCATGTCACGGGAACTAATGGCAAAGGTTCGGTTTGTGCCTATCTATCATCTATTCTCAGCACCGCCGGTTACAAAGTCGGACGTTATATTTCTCCCCATTTAATTGATTGGACGGAAAGAATCTCTATTAATGGCGAAAATATTGAAACCGCGACTTTAGAAAACCTGCTTAAATATATACAATCGCTTATCGATCCCCAGCAGGAAAGTCCTACTCAATTTGAGGTAATTACTGCCGCTGCTTGGCTGTATTTTGCTCAGGAAAAGGTGGATATTGCCGTGATGGAAGTGGGTTTGGGAGGAAGATTAGATGCGACTAATGTTTGCGCTCAACCTTTGGTTACTGTCATCACTTCTATCAGTCGGGAACATTGGCAAAATTTAGGGCCGACGGTTGCCGATATTGCCGGGGAGAAAGCGGGGATATTAAAAGCGAATTGTCCCGCAGTTATCGGACAATTACCGGAATCAGCGCAGGGGGTAGTTAGGGAGAGAATCAAGCTGTTAAATTGTCCGAAGGTATGGGTAGAAGCTGCCGAAAAAATTGCTGATAATCGGGCCAAATATCAAGGGTTAGAATACCCTTTATCCTTAGCGGGAGATTTTCAATTAACTAATTCCGCTATAGCGATCGCTGTTGTTAATATTTTACGTCAGCAAGGTTGGCAAATTAGCGATGAAGTCGTGCAAGAAGGAATGGCAAAAACTCGCTGGTTAGGACGTTTACAAACCGTTAGTTGGTGTCAGCGAGAAATTTTAATAGATGGCGCTCATAATCCCGCTGCTGCTATTGGTTTAAGGCAGTATGTAGATAGTTTAAAGGCTCCAAAAATTATCTGGGTGATGGGTATTTTATCGACTAAAGATCATCGAGAAATATTCCAAGCTTTATTAAGAAAAGGCGATAGTTTATATTTAGTTCCTGTCCCAGATCATAGCAGTGCCAATCCTGAAACCTTAGCGGAATTAGCGGCTTCAATTTGTCCAGAATTATCTCACCTAGAGACTTGTTCCGATGTATTTTTAGGACTAAAAAAAGCCATCCAAGAATCTGCCGATAGTCAGATAATTCTCTGTGGATCGCTTTATCTAGTCGGTTACTTTTTAGGGAGTTTGTTTCAAGGAAAATAAAACATCAATTTTACTGGTGGTTTTATCAGGCATAGTGGCAGTAATTCCGATCCCGCGTACCGATTCTAAAAAGGCCTTTGCTTCTGGGGTTAATTCCCCGGCAGGAAGATTATTAATTCCCCCTGCTTTAGCGATAATTTGCTCCACATCGATGAAGAAATAACCGAGATTATTTTTAGGCAAATTGGCGATCGATGCTTGGAAATTCTCACTTTTGCTAATCGGTTGATTCGGTTGCGGTTGATAGGGAATTCCGACGGTCATTTTTAGGGTATCATTATTAGGCCAAGCATAGGTTAAAATCGCTTGTTCTTCCGCTTTCCATTCAGTCACATCTTGGCCAGAAATTTGACTGTTTTCTATGGTGATAAAGGGAACAGTTTTCACCAATTGATTTAACCTATCGAGGGTAGTTTTTGCCGCTTGATGATCGCCGGTTTGCCAGATCATCATTCCCCCAAAACCTAACCCTCCCACTGCTTGCTGGTTGGGGATAATTCCGAAGGCAAATTCTCGATCCATCCAGTTAAAAACTTCTTTATCCGCGTCAAGGGTTGCCATCTGAAAATTCTCACGGATCTGACGCAGAAAAACTTGTAATTCTGGGTTAGTTTGGGACTGTTTTTCTGCTTCTTCCCATCCCTGTTTAAGATTATTACCACTCCAGAGTACGATGGTATCTCCGGGTAAATAATTTAAAACTTGATTTCTGCTGGGGGAAGGTAGGGTAGAAATAGTTTCAGGGGCCAATTTAGCCACCATTTGTAATTGTAATCCCGTATCGGTGACACCCACTCCTGCGACAACATCTTGAATTTTTGCTAATTCTTGCCGACTTTGGGGAGATAAATTAGCATCTGCTCCCAAGATTTTGGCATAATCATCGATATAAATTGTCGCTAGGGTATTGGGTAGATTGAGGGATTGGGAAAGCAGTTTTCTCACTTCCGGTTTACTGCTAAAAGATGGCTGTCCTTGATAGGTATTGATCGCCGCTTCTAACACCTTTTTATCGTAGGATATCAACAAAAAATCGCCAGTAACGGCAGTATAAATGGTGGTGTTATCCTGCCAATCTATAGCAGTAATTTTAATATCTTTGTAGTCACTGGTGCTAGTTTTGCGATTAACTTGTTGTCCTAGTTTTTTCTGGAATTCTGACGCTTTAATTTTATCTTTGATACCGATAACCGTTAATAATTCCGATTGTCCGGGGGTAGCTGTGGGAAGAAAAGCAAAGCTAATACTACCGATCCAGGGTTCGATATCCCGTTGATAATCAATCTTATCGGTGAAGATATTTTTTTGTAATTCTTCTAGTCCTTGACTAACCGCAGTTCGCGATTCTGGTGTACCATATTTAGCTAACACTGACCAAGCTTTTGCATCCGTGGAGACAAAACTACTAGCAAAGGCAGTTTCTGGGATAACTTTTGCCGATTCTAAGGGAGTGAATCTTTGCCAAGGAAGTTGTCCCCGCAGATAAAGATAGACACCTCCTGCGGTTACTGCTGTTAATCCTAGGACGACTAAACAACCGGGTAAAAATGATTTTTTTGACATATAATTGTGGTTTGGTTAAAAAGTTCAATACTTGGCGATCAATTTGTCTTCGGTTGTAGTCTCTAGAGCAGTCCTATTGTAGTTATCCTAATTATCTTATCTTATCCCCAAAGGGAACAGGTAACATTTTAGCTGATTTTTGCGAAATTATTGCTAATTACCAGAGAAAATTGGCTCATTCTTGGTTAGCTTGCCAACCCACCGCTTGATTAATGTTAGTCAACCCATTAGCCTCTAATTTTTCTGTTAATCCTTGTAAAATATTTGATACTAGCCAGGGTCCTCGGTATAACCAACCAGTATAAATCTGTAATAAACTCGCACCGGCGGTAATTTTTTCCCAAGCATCATCGAGAGAAAAAATACCTCCCACTCCAATTATCGGTAAATTGCCTTGGGTTTGCCGATAGATAAAACGGATCACTTCCGTGGAACGTTCCCGCAAAGGTTGCCCACTAATTCCCCCTGCTTCTTCAGTGATTGGTTTACCAGTTTCAGGCAGAATTGTAGTTTTTAATCCCGTGCGTTTAGTGGTGGTATTAGTAGCGACAATTCCAGCTAATTGATAGGAGAAAGCTAACTCGATAATTGTTATGATATCTTCCCATTCCAAATCGGGAGAAATTTTCACTAATAGGGGTTTTCTGCCTTGATTTTCTCTTTGTAAAATGTCGAGGATTTTATCGAGTTGTTCCCCACTTTGCAGGGAACGCAAACCGGGAGTATTGGGAGAACTAACATTAACGACAAAATAATCAGCATGGGGGAATAAATAGCGAAAACTGCCTAAATAGTCCTCCGGAGCCTTTTCTAGGGGCGTATTTTTCGATTTACAGAGGTTAATGCCGATGGGAATCTGTCGGGGTTGTCGTTGCCAAGATTGCTGGAGAGTTGCCGCTAGAACCGACGCACCGAGGTTATTTGCCCCCATACGGTTTAATCCGGCTAAATCTTTCGGTAAACGAAATAATCTCGGTTTTGGGTTGCCCGGTTGCCCTTCTAGGGTGACAGCGCCCACCTCGGCAAAACCAAAGCCGAAACTATGCCAAAGTCCTGCCCCTACACCGTCTTTATCGAATCCTGCCGCCAATCCGACGGGATTGGGGAAATTTAACCCCCAAAGGCTTTGCGATAGGCGAGAATCGCTAAAACTGAGGGATTCTGATAATTGTGAGATTAACCATTGTCCCCAAAATTCCCCCCGCGAGCGATCGATTTTTTGCAGAGTATTTAATAATTGTTTTTGTGTTCCCTCTAAATTGCCCCGAATAGCCTTGAAAGCTAGGGGATAAAAGGGTTTAATTGTATCAATTATATTTGTCATAAAAAGACAGGAATTAAGGGTTAGGTGTAGGGTGGGTTAGGCAAGAACAAATTATGTTTTTGACAAAAAAATTCAAATTTGCCGTAATCCACCTAGCATAATCTTTATAAACCTTGACGAGGATTAAAAGTTTCGATCGCCCGTATTTTTTGATAAAGTTCTAATTCTTCAGGGCTAGGATTGGGAGGATTAACTAATAGAATTTCCACTAATTGATCGCCCCTTTCTCCTTGGGAAGTGGGATAACCTTTGTTAGCTAAACGTAATCTTTGACCACTTTTTAACCCCTTAGGAATCATCATTTTAACTAACCCGTCAATGGTAGGAATTTCCACAAAACCGCCCACAATTGCCTCGCTAGGAGTAATCGGTACTTGACAGACAAGATCAGAACCTTGAATCCTAAAAAAATGATGCCTAGCGATAGTTATTTTTAAATATAAATCACCCCCTTCAATACCCTGACCTTTGAGACGAATTTTCTGCCCATCGATCATGGCTGCCGGCATATCAACCTCTATTGATCTACCATCTTCCAGACGAATTCTTTGTCTGCCACCTTGATAGGCTTTCTCTAAAGGTAAAGTCAATTTTGCTTCCACATCTCGACGAGTTAAACGGGGAGAGGAGGCAATTTTAGCACGCTTAGTATTAAGGTTATTAAAATCTTTAAACTTCCATAGATCCTGTTCTGTACGGGGGATTTTTCCATTACCGTTACTATTGGCTTTTTCCCCCGGACGTATCCCACGGCGCTTAATCCCCGTCAAGGAACGATTATACTCAACTCGTTTTTCTTCATCGGAGAGAACATCATAAGCTTCATTAATATCTTTAAACTTTTCTTCGGCCGATTTATCCCCTGGATTAACATCAGGATGATATTGGCGAGCCAGTCGTCGAAAAGCCTTTTTGATCTCGTCACCAGTAGCCGTGCGAGATACTCCTAAAACATCATAATAATTAACTAATTGTGGCATATATTCAGTTATCAGTTATCAGTTATCAGTTATCAGTTATCAGTTTTAAGTGAGCAGTATGTATTAAGTGAGCAGTATTAAATAGTAGTTTCCCACTGTCTTTTCACTGATTACTGTTTACTGTTTACTGATCACTGTTTACTGATCACTGATTAAAACCAATCATCATCGTCATCATCCCAGTTATTTTGGGGGGGGATATTGCGGGAACGATTGCCGCTGCTGCGGCTACTTTTACTATTGTTATAACTTTTTTCCTCCGAAGGGGGGGGACTTTGCCAATCGCTATCGCGGCCATTGTAGTAATTGTCCTGATTGCGGGGGCGATAACTATCTTGATTAGCCGAATAATTGGGTCGATAATCACTTTGATAACCCGGTGTACTAGGACGATAATCCTGACGATAACGATCGCGACGCGGTTCGGAGGGAAGATCATCTTCCTTATCCCCGGTAAAAGTCTTGCGAATAGCACTAAAAAAGCCCTCGTCTTCCTCGTCGTATTGTAGCCGTACCTCGCGATTTAATTCATAGATAACATCCTGTAGGTCCGCCTGGGCGCGATCGATGCGACGGTCATCATTTTTCTCCAAAGCGTCGATAATTTCCGTACTCAAAGACTCAATTTGACGACGATAGGAACGGGTGAACTCATTACCAAAATCGAGAGTAACATCTTTTAAGCGTCGTTGGGCTTGATCCACCAGAGAGCGGGCGCGATTGCGTTTATCGACCTTTTCGCGACGGGTGCGATCTGCTTCGGCAAATCGGGCAGCATCGCCGATCATGCGGTTAATTTCCCCTTCGCTGAGGGTAGAAGCGCCTTGAATGGTGACACTTTGCTCCCGTCCGGTCATTTTATCCCTAGCGGTGACTTGTAGAATACCGTTAGCATCGATATCGAGGGACACCTGCACTTGGGGAATGCCCCGGGGTGCGGGGGGGATACCGGTTAATTTAAAACGTCCCAGGGATTTATTATCGTTGGCCATTTCCCTTTCCCCCTGCAAGACGTGAATTTCCACCACAGTTTGATTATTTTCGGAAGTGGAAAAAAGGTCAGATCTGCGGACGGGAATAGTGGTATTGCGGGGGATTAACTTTTTCATCACACCGCCGATGGTTTCTAAACCCAAGGATAAAGGGGTCACATCGAGGAGCAGCACGTCTTTGACCTCGCCGCCCAAAATTCCCGCTTGAATAGCCGCCCCGACCGCTACAACCTCATCAGGGTTAACATTTTGATTGGGTTCCCTATCGATAAAACTCCGCACTAAATCCTTCACCACGGGCATCCGCGTGCCGCCGCCCACCAGTACCACTTCGTCTAGTTGGACGGGGGACAAACCGGCATCAGAAAGGGCCCGTTTGAGAGGACGACGGAGACGACTGATTAAATCGCCGCATAATTCCTCAAATTGGGCCCGACTCAGGCGAGTTTCGATGTGTTTGGGTCCGTCTTCCGTGGCGATGATAAAGGGTAGATTAATATCGGTGACGCTGACCCCAGATAGTTCAATTTTGGCTTTTTCTGCCGCTTCTGTGAGTCTTTGTAAGGCTTGCCGGTCTTGGCGCAGCTCCACGCCTTCCTGTTCCAAAAATTGATTGGCTAACCAATCGACGATTCTTTTATCGAAATCATTGCCGCCTAATTGGGTGTCGCCACTGGTGGCTTTCACCTCAAAAACGCCGTCACCCACTTCTAGGATAGAAACATCAAAAGTACCGCCTCCCAGGTCAAAAACGAGGATTTTCTTGCTTTCCTGTTCATCGAGACCGTAGGCTAGGGCAGCGGCGGTGGGTTCGTTGAGAATCCTCATCACTTCTAACCCCGCGATTCGTCCCGCATCCCGGGTGGCTTGACGTTGGGAGTCATTAAAATAGGCGGGGACGGTGATGACGGCCCCGGTGACTTCTTCCCCTAGATAACGGCTGGCTTCTTCGGCTAATCGGCGTAAAATTAGGGCGGAAATTTCTTCGGGGGCGAATTCTTTTTGCAGACGGGGGCATTTAATTTTGATATTGCCCATCTCATCCCGGCGGATGGTGTAGGGGACGCGCTTCGATTCGGGGTTTAATTCCGAGTAGCGACGACCTATGTAGCGTTTGACTCCATAGTAGGTGTTTTGGGGATTGAGTACCCCTTGTCGCCGGGCCATTTGACCGACCACTAACTCCCCATCTTTATTAAAACCGACCACAGAAGGGGTGGTTCTCATGCCCTCCGAGTTGGCGATGACCACTGGCTTTCCGCCTTCCATCACGGCGACGACGGAGTTAGTTGTCCCTAGATCAATGCCTACTACTCTACCCATGCTTGTTTTTGTCTCCCCCTAGATTTCGATAACTTCGGGACTTTTACCTTCGATCGATAGTTTAAATCGCTTAATGCTTGTTGACAATATTGTATCGAATTGTCTTAGGTTCTCGCTCTCAGTTCGGAGCGATTGAGGGTGTGATTACCGAAGTGGTCTTTTAGTGATCGCTGGCGATCGAGCTTGGGGGGGTGAAAATATGGCTAGATTTCCAGATTTTCCCTTAATTCCGGCGGTGCTGGACAACAAATAGAGATTCTTTCCCCTGTACTGGGATGATTAAAAAGGATTTGATTGGCATGGAGATAATAACCACAATCTCCCGGGACTGCATCCGGTCGCGGTAATCCCCCCAGACCATACAAGGGATCACCGATTAAGGGATAGCCAAAAAAGGCCAGATGAATGCGAATTTGATGGGGTCTGCCCGTAAAAATTTGTACTTCTAATAGGGTACTATCGGGATGTTTTTTTAAGACTCGACCATCACTGCGGGCCGATAACCCATCTGTGAGCGCACCGTAAACGTAGCCTAAAATGGGATGGGCGATTTTCCCGATCGCTTGATTAATAGTAAAGTTATCCGGTATGTCGCCCCGACCCACTAAAGCTCGATATATTTTGGTAATTTTCCCCTCTCGCATCTGTTGACTCAATTTAGCTCTAGCTGGCTTTGATTTCGCCATTAAGACTATGCCCGAAGTGCCGCGACCAAGACGATGAATTGGATAGGGAGTGACATCGCCATAATGCTGATGTACCAAATGGATAAGAGTATGTTCGAGAAATCCCCCCCCCGCTAACACGGGTAATCCCGAAGGTTTCGCCACCACTAACACCTCGGCATCCTCGTAGAGTACCTCAAAAAAGAGCGGCACTTCCGGTTCTGTCCAAGGTGGGCGCTGATAGGTCAATTGCTGCCCGATTTCCAAGACTGTATCGGGGTAAGCGGGACGACCGTTGACTAGAATTGCTGCTGATAAAATGCGATCGAGCCATTCTTCTGGGCTAGAATGGGGATATTTGCCCGCATAGTAGGCTAATAGGCTTAATCCTGCCTGATTTCTGCTAATTTTATCTCGATAAATCCAACCTTGATTGGGCATTGGGGAATTATGAATTATGAATTATGAATTATGAATTGGGGAGAAGGGAGAAAAAAGCTGCCTCCTGCCTCCTGCCTCCTGCCTCCTGCCTCCTGCCTCCTGCCTCCTGCCTCCTGCCTCCTGCCTCCTGCCTCCTGCCTCCTGCCTCCTGACCCAATTCGACAAAGATAAGCAAAAATTATGTATTGACTCCAAAAACTTGAGAATATTTAAATTAACATTCCGCAATATTTACAAATTCTTAAGAATTAATTGAGAAAGATTTTTATTTAACAACGATGTTACAATGGTTACAGCGATTTTAATGAATTTCATAGTGGGTTATTTTGTGCTTTTTTGGACAGCAAGGGTTGAAACCCTTGCCACACCTACAAGGTGATCCCAATTAAGACAGGTAAATCAGTCAATTTCACCCACAACGATGATCTTTTTTTTGTGTAGTTTTGTTGCAAAAAAAAAGTTTTTTTGACAAAAAGCACAAAGTATGCAGGAGTAGTGCAGAGAGGGAAGTGGGGGAGTGGGAATTATGAATTATGAATTATGAATTGGGGAGGTGGGGAAGTGGGGTGTGGGGAGAATCAATAAAAATAATCTTCTGCCTCCTGCCCCCTGCCGACCGCCGACCGCCCCTGCCCCCTAAGAGCTTCCAGTGGGGAATTACTCTACCACCCAGGGAGTGATGGCGGGAGTCCAATTAGCCAATTCTGCATCGCTAAACCAGAGACTAACTTCATCTTTGGCGGTATCTGGACCATCGGAACCATGGATAAGATTGCGTCCAACACTAATGCCAAAATCACCGCGAATCGTACCAGGTTCGGCATTGAGGGGATTAGTGGCGCCAATAATTTTTCTAGCGGAGGCAATTACTCCTTCTCCTTGCCAAACCATAGCCACCACGGGGGAGGAAGTAATAAAATCGACTAGAGAACGGAAAAAGGGTCTTTCTTTATGAACAGCGTAGTGTTTTTCCGCTAATTCGCTAGAAACCTGCATCATTTTCAACCCAACCAGCGTAAAACCTTTAGCTTCAAAGCGTTGAATAATTTCCCCCACCAGATTGCGCTGTACACCGTCGGGTTTAATCATTAAGAAAGTGCGTTCCATACTGCCTCTTAAAATTTAGCCATAAATTGTCACAAAACCCAGATTAACCCGGAATGGCATCCTAGAGAATGGCAGAATTTTCGCTTAAATTGCTGAGTCAGCTTGCTGTCCGACTGAGATAGAAAGTTTTCGTTTTGTCTCCCGACACCCCGCCCCCAGGAAAAACTTTTTTAGTAAACCCTAAATATAGTGGTAATTTAGAGAGTTACCGAGAAACAAAAGATAAAAAGGATGATTGTAGCGGCGAATTGCCTTTGCCCTCCTTTAATAACTTCTGCTTATCAATATAAGTGGGAGAGAGTCACAAATATTGAGATGCACCCAAAAGATGAGTCTAAAACTTTACTTTTTGCGTCATGGCGAAACCACCGCCAGTCAAGCGGGTAGTTTTTGCGGTCGATTAGACTTGCCACTAACCCCGGCCGGGGATGAAATGGCCAAGGATTTCGCCCTTGTCTATCGAGATGTGCCTTGGACAGCGATCTATTCTAGTCCCCTCAAGCGCACCCTGGCCACCGCCATCCCTTTAAGCGATCTCTTAGGTATTCCCATCCACAAACGGGAAGGATTAAAAGAGATTGCCTACGGCCAATGGGAGGGAAAAACCGCAGCCGAGGTTAATCGGGAGTTTCATGATGATTATGTGCGCTGGTTAGCAGATCCAGGCTGGAATTCTCCCACAGGAGGCGAAAAAGGCATCGATATCGCTCGTCGCAGTTCGGAAGTATTAGAGGAAATCGACCATAATCACGATGATGGCCATATTTTGATCGTTTCCCATAAAGCAACGATCCGAATCATGTTATGTTCTCTTTTAGGCATTGATATCGGCCGTTATCGCGATCGAATTGCCATGCCCGTGGCCTCGGTGACGATCGTCGAATTAGCCGAACACGGTCCCCTCTTTCAAGTTATAGGCGATCGCTCTCACCTCCGCAATGACCTGCGCTCGCGAGCGGGAACCTAACCAGTCAACAGTAACAAGGGAAGCCCCGGATTTGGTCTGCTGAAAAACTATGTGCTTGATGTTATATTTTCTACGACACGGACAGACAGCCTATAGCAAAACGGGAGGATACTGTGGTACTCCAGAAAATGACCCCGGTTTGACTGCCGAAGGCATCGAAATGGCCGAGGAATTCGCCGATGTCTATCGTTCTTTACCTTGGCGCGCGGCCTATGTCAGTCCCCTCCAAAGAGCTATTCAAACCGCTAAACCCCTCTGTGAAGCGGTGGGACTGAAATTAGAAATCCGGCAGGGATTACAAGAGATCGGTTATGGTCTTTGGGAAGGAATGCACCCCAACGATATCGATCGTCAATACCATGATCTCTATGTACGCTGGTTGACGGATCCTGCTTGGAATGCTCCCCCCAACGGGGAAAGGGGGATCGATATCGCCCGTCGTTCCGCAGCCGTTTTGGAGGAAATCGAACACACCCACAGTGATGGCAATATCTTGATCGTTTCCCACAAGGCTACCATCCGGATCATGCTCTGTAGTCTGATGGGCATTGATGTGGGCCGTTATCGCGATCGATTTGAAATGCCCGTGGCCGCTGTCAGTATTGTCGAATTAGGCAGTCGTGGCCCGCTTTTCCATGGCATCGGTTTACGCTCCCACCTCAGTGAGTACCTGCGTTCTCTTCCTTGCACCTAATCAGGAGGCAGGAGGCAGGAGACAGGAGACAGGAGACAGGAGACAGGAGACTTAAGAAGGAGCGTTAATTGATTAATGCTCTATTTAGGAATTTTAGGCAATTTTATGCCTATTTTTCTTATTTTTGAACTCTCAAAAATCAATTATGCAAGAACTCTACAGTTTACTGATCGCTGAAAATACTCCCCACTTCATAATTCATAATTCATAATTCATAATTCCCAATTTATGCCCAAAATCCATCACTTTGAGCTATTACCTTCCACTAATACTAAAGCTTGGCAATTATTAGAATCGGGGGAAAATCCGCCTTTTGTGGTGATTGCTAGTCAACAAAGTGCCGGGAGAGGACAATGGGGACGGGAGTGGATTTCTGAACCGGGAGGATTATATTTATCTTTGGCGTTAAATCTTGATTTAGAGGTGGATAAATCTGCCCATCTCGTTCTCGCTACAGTTTGGGGCATCGCTTATCACCTCAATTGTCAAGAAATACCTGTTAAAATCAAATGGCCGAATGATTTGGTATTATTAGGGCGCAAACTAGGGGGAATTAACCTAGAAACCCGTATTCAGGGTCAAAAAATCCCGCAAGCAGTCATCGGAGTGGGCCTCAATTGGTCTAATCCTGTCCCCCCCACCGGTATTAATTTACAGGCTTTTACTGGCAATAAAATCACCTCGATCGCTCAGTTAACCGATGTCACTAGCGAAGCTATCCTATACGGCTATGAATATTACTGTAATCACGGCATAAAAGCTCTATTAGCTTCTTATTTAGAACTTTTTGCCAATTTTGGTCAAAAGATAGTTTTTGAGGGCTATCAGGGCATAATAACGGGGGTAAGCGATCGAGGGGAATTAAAAGTTAAATTAACTTCGGACAATGCCAGTAGCGAAATTTATATACCGGCTGGCAGGGTCAGTCTCGGTTATAATCAAGTCTAAATATTTTTTTGACTAAACTGTGAGAAGTGAGGCCGCCCTATGTATCCTTCATCGGTGATATTGAAACTTTTTCTCGGAAAATCCTTAAAAAAGAAGCTGAGTTTATGCAGTGGTCTCGGTTTGGTGATTGGCGGTCTGCTCACTCTTGCTCCCAATGCGATCGCTAATTCCGAAACTGGCAGCGAAACCCCAGTGGTGGAAAATGCCGCCCCGACTCTGAAAGCCCCCGTTATCAAAGAAAATACTAATCCTGCCCCCCGTCTGGCTATCCCCGAAAACCATCAAACCGATATGCCTACCCTTGCCCCCCGGGCCGGCGGTAAAAATAATTTTATCGATACTAGAAACTTTAACCCCCCCAGTTCCGTTGTCGTCACCGAGCGCCGCAGTGGTTGCCAAACCATCGCCCAAAATGGTCAACTGGTAGGAGGTAGCTGTAATCTGGCGGCCCGGTCTTCCCGTCGTCAGCCGGTCAGCACTGTGGCCAAACCCTTACCCCCGGTTAATCTGGCCCGGGTGCGTCTCAATCCTAATCCAGCCGTGCGGGTAGGACGGCAGCCCCGAAATCAGCCGGTTATCGCTAATAATTCCCTGGGTCGTTATGCCCCCACTCTCGTCGCTTCTAGCGCCCCGGTACGTCTGGCTGCCCCGACGGTGATTCCCAGTCAGGTGGTGGCCCTCAATCCCCCGGAATGGAATGGCGTAAAATTAGCTTTGGCCCCGGTGACTCGCGCAGAAGTGGAAGCAATCAGCGAAGCGACCACCTATGAGCGGGCCACCCGTTTAAGTCCCACGGATTCTAACCCAACTCAACGCACGGATTTACTCTTTCCCCTCGCCCTTCCCGCCCAAATTACCTCGGTTTTTGGGTGGCGAAATCATCCAGTCAGCGGGAATCGGGCCATGCACGCGGGTACTGATTTAGGCGCACCGATGGGAACACCTGTATTAGCCGCCTACGCAGGGGAAGTGGCCACCGCCGACTGGTTAGGAGGTTACGGATTAACGGTGATTTTACGTCACCTCGATGGTAGTCAAGAATCTCGTTATGCCCACCTTTCGGAAATTACTGTCAAACCGGGAGAATGGGTGGAACAGGGGGCGGTTATCGGTCGTGTGGGTAGTACGGGACTTTCTACCGGTCCGCACCTACACTTTGAATGGCGACACCTAACCGAACAGGGTTGGACCGCCGTAGATGCCGGTTTACATCTAGAATTAGCCCTCGATAATCTGGTGCAGAGAATGCAAATGGCCGCAGCCACTGACCCTAATCAGAATTAATTTGTTTTGGGTTACAAATATAGCGGTTTTTGGAACTTAAAAACGCATCGTTGAGCTTTTGCCCAATTGATGCGTTTTCATACATTCGCAGTATTAAGTAGTTGGACAAAAATAAAGTTAACTGTGGGGCAAGGAGTCGGTCGTCAGGAGACGGGAGACAGGATACACGCTAAGATACAAATAATAAACTTGAGAGAAGCACTTGATTAAATATGACTCTAACTAACGTTGAAGTAAATCCCTCGACTCCAGAAGATTTTTTAGATTCTGAAACATTAGTACAGGTCGATTTAATGCAGCAAAAGATTCAACAATATATACAAACCCTATCAGTAGAAAATTTAAAGATGATTCTAGAATTTGCCGCTTATTTGTCAGATAAAGAAAGTGAAAAGGCAACGCAAGAAATTAGAGCAATCCCGAATATTATGGAACATTTGAAAGAAGCTGAAATGGATTTACAATCAGGTTGCCTCATTGATTGGGAAAGCTGAGATGACTTATAAAGTCCGTTTGACAGCTAAAGCAAATAAAGTTTATTCTGAAGCGGATCCAATCTTAAAAAAGAAGATGGCTAAGTGTTTAAAACTCCTTCAAGAAACACCGAAAAATCACCCTCAAATTAAAGCATTAAAGGGAGAATTTGCTGGGAAGTATCGCTTCCGCGTTGGAGACTATCGGGTTATCTATACAGTTGATGATAGTCAGTCTCAAGTTATCGTCTTGCTGATTGAACATCGCAGTCAAGCTTACCGCCAATAAATAGGGTTTGCTGAATAAATGTGAAATGTAGGCAAGGTAGAGGTTTTGTGGCTTTTCTCCCGAAACAGGTGCAAGATTCTGAGAGAATCGTGCTTCAAAACCTTGCGTCTTCATGGTTCCGCGTCCTGTAGGGGCGAAGCATTCGGACAATAACTTATCGGTGAAACCGTAGATTTTCTATCCGAATGCTTCGCCCGTACTTTTTCAGCAAACCCTATGTTCTATAAAAATGGTAATGCAAGGTTTTTGAAGCTCCCAATCCTCATAGTGTTAATATTCGCTAATCTCATCCAATTGGAAAGGCAAAATTTGAGAAAAAAAGTAGAAGTTAAGGAACGCGGAGCATTCGTTCTTCGATTTCTTGCCAGACGGTAGGGGAAATATTAACAGCCACTTTTTGGCATTTGAGAATCCGGCGATTAATATAAAAATAATGCCTGTCTATTTCGCTAATTTCGTTGATGGATAAATTAAGTAATTCAGGCGTTAAATTAAAAGCAGTACTCCACATTTTCAAGAATTGATCAGCAAATTCTTGACGTTCTTTTTTAGCCGCTTTATCATCAGGAATAATTTGTTTGAAAGCTTCTAAATCAGCGCTTAATTGGTAAAAATTAACCTTAGAAACAATTCGATCCTGAGCAAATAAGTTAACTAACTGGACAAACTCATCGATGAGTTTGGGGGTAAAGGACATCTTGGTGATTAAGTAGGCGATCTCGGGGGCGTAGGCGTAGGCGATGACGATGCTGTGGATGATGGCGGTGACGTTGGGGATGTGGATGACGTTGTAGCTGTAGATGATGCAGGTGTAGAAGATGACGAGCCAATAGGCGATCGCTCTTCTTCCTACAGGTTTAATCGGACTATCAACAGAATCTTTAGTCATCTCATCTGCCCATTGCAAAATCGGCACTAATTTTTGACCGAGGGGCGTTGTAAGATAATTATGGGCTTCTTTCTCCATTGCTAATAACAATTTATCGGCTTTCCCTCGCATCAAACCCGCCACTAACAAAAACACCTCTTGCCAACGAGTTTCTGTTACATAATTCTTAACTGCTTCTTCAATCAAATCATTATCATAGATATACTGAGCCGTGAGGTATTCCTGAAGGGTTAAATGAGAAAAAGAATAGACATCTCTCGCCCGCTCTACTAAAATTCCCTGTTCAATTTCAATGGTTTTTAATACTTTTTCTCCGTCTAAATGTTGCGGAGCATTTAAGTTTTGTTTAAGGTGATCTTTAATTTGCTTAACAATTTCTCGTTTTTCTAAAAAAAGTTTATCTGCTACAAAATTCTGATAAGCAATTTCAGATAGCAAAATTTCTTCTTGCTCAATACTGAGATTTTCATAAACTAAACCGCGATTAGGTAAACGTTTTTCGGCTGACCATTTCTCCAATAAAATTCTTAACGCATCTTGATAAAGGCGACTGCGATTTGTGGGAAAAGATTGATTTTCATCATAAACCAAACACAAAAAAGTCAACAATAACGGTGTATGAGCTAACTCTTTTGCACTTTTATACTCCTCCTTTTGCAACAGTTCCCAACAATTTTTAGCCGTCTCATTTTTGCGGTCTAATTCCGAACTAAACCAATGTTCAATAAAACTTTGAATTTGCTGATCATCAAATTCGACAATTTCAATATCGGTAAATTGTCGAAGATGAGTTCTAGCAGCAGTGCGACAGGAGAGAATAAAACGATTTTTATGATGCCTATCTACAAAATCTTGAATTTTCTCGATTACATTATTCACATTAGCTGTTGGCAGTTCATCCAAACCATCTAATAAAATTAGTAATTCCCCTTTTTCTAGTTTATTGCTAATACTTTTTTCCACGTTGGGAAAACCGCAGATTTTAAACTCCTCTTCAATTAATACCTGAATATTAATCTCGTTCTCTTTAAAGTTTTTCAACTCCAGTAAAACAGGTGTTAGAGGATGCTGATAACTGCCTTGCTTTCCCTTGAGAGCTTCTAAACCAACTTTTCGCAAAAATGTAGATTTACCAATACCGGGATCACCAAGTACCATTAAATATTGTTCTTGATTAGCCAAAAGTAAACCATCTTTTTTACCATCATCCCTAAAGTTAAACCGTCGCTGCTTACTCTCACGGTATTTATTTTCTAAATTTTCATCATAATAATCCCTGACTAAATTTCCTAAACATTTGACATTAACATAAATTGACTCCAAATCCATCGGCTTAGACATTTTTAAAACCTTAATCATGCCGTGCCGATCCCAGTAACGTTGAGGATATTTCCGCAAAAAAAGATACTTTACCTCTCTAATAAGCTGCCCGACATCTTTATTCAATAACTCATTTTTCTTAATACCCTCCCACCCCGATTTAGTGATTTGGTCAATCAAACTCTTAGCCCCTGCCATTACAATGGTTGTTTCAATTCCTGTCATAACTTAACCCCTGTAAATCCTCTAAAGTTCAGTATAAGCCAGAAAGCGGGCTTCTCATCAACTCAGAAAGCGGGTTTCTCATCATCAACCCAGAAACCCGCTTTCTCCGCTTTCTTATCATCAACTCAGAAAGCGGGTTTCTTATGTCCACATCATAAATATAAATCCACTCATGTGGGAAAAAATCTCTGATTTTTTCCTCACTTTCTTTAGGTAATTTTGGCTGTCCTTTTTCTAATTTCACCACTTCAATAAAAGTAAGAGCAGAAGTCACGATTATTACCTGACCATTTTCAGCTGCTTTGAGAACAGAAATACAATCATTAATTTTATCCTTTTCATTTTTCAGGAAAGCTAAAAAAACACAAGAATCCCAGTAGTGTAGCTTTTTTGTTGGACGAATCAATTACTTCCTCCCAAAATTCCGATCATTTCCTCAATGGTAGGTAAATCTTTTTTCTGAGGAAAAAGATCAATTGACTCAACTTTAATCCCGATTTTTTCCCCATCTTCTCTAGAGGTAACTATCCCCGATACAGAGACTCTTTTTTCTAGATATTCTTTGATATTATCAAGTAAATTTGGTTCAAAGTAACATTTAACACTTTTATTAGTCAATAAATTGTAAACTCTAAAAATAGGTTTACGACTTACATCAATAGCTTTAAGCACACCTTCTACAGTACCAAAACTTTGATATTTTCTCCCGATAATTTCATCAACATTAGCAATCAAAGCTTGATTCAAGTCGATACACCTCGAATCAAAGCCCAATTGCACCATAAACTCATCTCTTTTTTTCAATATTGCTAATGATCGCGCACTTTCTAAAGCTCGATCAGAAAAATACTTAGGGCGAATCGGATGTTCTAAAATTGTTACTATTCCCCTTTCTACAGTCTTAATAACTTCAGAAATTTGACTAGGTGTAATCTGATCTTGAGGCATTCCTTCTAAAGTAAGATGAATGCTGCCACTATGAACTTGAGAGATTCTCCAATTTATCAGGGTGCGATTTTTGTTAGCAAGGGTTTTATCTACTTCATGGAGTAGTATTGCTAATTGTTCTTGAGCCTTGATAAATTTATCAAAAGACAACAGTGAGCCTTCTATATCTAATGTTAGGCTCTTGATTGTTTCCTTCGATACAGGGCTTTCCCCTTTAGTCATGGCTCTAGGAATCGTGATAATTATCTCAAGTGTAAAGGTTTTGGCTAACTACTAAAGCTTCCTACTTTACATTTTTACATGAACTAAGCCTAAAGCCTAAACTAGGTTGACCTATAACCACAAAAAAACCCGCTGGCGCGGGCTTTTTTCACAAAACCAAAGTTTTAATTAACCTAACAACGCTTTTGCCTTCGCTACCACCTTATCCACGGTAAAACCAAACTTCTCTGACATTCCTAGAGAAAATATCGTAATTTTGTTAAAATAATCTCAAAGAAGAGCCTCTAAAATTGAAGATAATGTCTAAAATCGCTAAAAAACTTAGTAATTCTCCTTTTCGTTATCCCGGCGGTAAATTTTATGCCCGTAAGCTAATCTTAGCTTGTCTTCCCAGTCACCATAAGTATTGTGAACCTTTTGCGGGGGGAGCATCTATATTCTTTGCTAAGGAAAGTGTAGCAGAGAATATTCTCAATGACAAAGATGAAGAATTAATCAACTGTTATCGACATATCAAAGATTATCTTGGTAGTCTAATTGAATTATTAAAAGATCTAAACGCTACCAAAGAATTACACAGTTATTATAAAAATGAATTTCAACCAGCCAATGACCTAGAAAGAGCCATGCGTTGGTATTATCTAAATAGAACTTCCTACTCAGGAATTATGAAACTTGAAAATTGTTATTGGGGCTATGGTGATAAGTATTCTATGCGTCCTGAAAACTGGCCTTCTCACCTAAAAACCACTTCGGAAAAACTGCAAAATGTCAATTTATCTTGTTTAGATGTTGAAAATTTAATCAATCAATTACCCGATGATTACTTTTTATTTGTCGATCCTCCTTACTTTCAAGCAGATCAAAATAAATTCTATAGCGGTGTGCAGTCGTATGAGGTACAGTGTCACGAGCTATAAACCATGCTAGGCAAAGCTTGGTCTGTATCTCACTCAAGCGCTTACCGCTATATTCCTGTTTCTTCAGTCTAGAAGATCATGAAAGGTTATGTAAGACGTTGAAAAAACATCAACATCGATTTAAATTTCTTTTGACTTATGATAATTGCTCCGAAATTAGAGAAATGTATGATTGGTGTATTTCTTTACAAGATAATGAATGGAATTACACTATTAATCGAACTGATGATCAAAAAAATGGTTTAAAATTGGAACATGGTTATCAGAGTGAAAGACGCAAGGGCAAGGAGGTATTTATTGCTAATTATGATCTTCAGAAACCCGCAAGATTCACACCTCTACAATTAAGTTTATTCGATATATCTTGATTGCTAATTTTAATCAAGTAAATCCTCTATTTTTTTGATCGGGAGCCATGGTTGTAGAGGTTCAGTCGTATTAACATCAAAGAAAATTTTGGGATAATTAGGGATGAAATTACAGTTGTGATCCTGGCATTTCTGGCGAGAACACTTGATGTTATTGGTTTGATTTGCTGTTAAATCTTTACTCCTGGCAACGTACATTTTTAAAAGGGCTTCTTCTTGATTATTAATATTAATTTTGCTTAAAAATATTTGCTCTTTTGGTGTGGGCTTCCAAACAAATAGTCCTGTTTCTAAATTGGTCTGAAAAAAAGCATTGGCAAGAGATGTAATCACTAAATCAAAATCTGTTTCAATATATTGATCTTTGTGAATACGGCGGTTCCTCTATCCATCTGGCACAGACAACCCCTTATTGGATAAGCCTTTCGGCGTGGAGAATGTACCAGACCAGTCCTGAATCCGCCATATTTAGGCTTGTTGAAGGTATTCCTATCAATTTAGACCTTTGTTCTGCCGCTTTGTCTCCTAAGGTTCTTGATCTCATACATTTGACTTCAATAAAAGGTCTGATACCTCCCTGAAGACGGAAACTACCTTTTTTGGCTAACTTACATTCAGCAGAGTATTTTTTGGCGTTTTTTTGATTGATAATAGCTACGTCTATATCGTGAGAACCAGCTTGAGGATTTAAGCGAGGATTAGTAACTAAATAATTATTCGAGAGTATTTTTGACAGTTCATCTTGTACAGTGAACTCAAAAAACTTGCCACGAATCATAGGAATAACTTTTGGATCATTGAGAACTTCTGTAATATATAGCGTTTCCCAATCTCATGAGGTACACCAAAATCTTAACTCCTGAATCCCGAATCCTGACTCCTGAATCCTGAATCCCGAATCCTGACTCCTGACTCCTGACTCCTGACTCCTGACTCCTGACTCCTCAAAACCTAAGACTCTGTACCTCACAACTATGGGAATTGCTATATTTTTTCAAACCATTCCCATTCAAGCTCGTTATCATGCAAAAACTGCTCAAGCAATTTAATCAAATCTTCTGACATCATCAGTATTTACATCGGAATTTATAGACATAGTGTTAAAAAGCTCCGAAAGACTTATGTTTAATGCTCTACATAAAGAAATCAAGCATAGTAAAGAAGGATTCCTTTTACCACGTTCAAGAAGACTGATGTAAGTTCTATCCAAATTGGCCGCTTCGGCCAACCTTTCTTGGGATAAACCCTTTTGAATGCGAGCATTATGTAAACATCTGCCAAATTGAGCTAAATTGTCCTTTGCCATGCTTCGATTAAACTGCCTGACGTGACCCCTAGTCCACTGACTGACAGTCACAATAGAAAAACAAAAAAATGAGCCAGATTTTTCTGACTCATTACAGCTAAGATTTCAGGTAATTAACCTAACAACGCTTTTGCCTTCGCTACCACGTTATCCACGGTAAAACCAAACTTCTCTAGAATCACACCCCCCGGAGCAGAAGCGCCGAAGGTATCAACCCCCAACACATCCCCCTCATCGGTGATGTAGCGATGCCAACCCATGGTTGAACCCGCTTCCACCGCGAGACGTTTTTTCACTGCTTTCGGCAATACCGATTCTTTGTATTCTGCCGATTGTTCCTCGAATAGCTCCCAACAGGGCATAGAAACGACGCGAGCTTTAATTCCTGCTTCTTTCAACACCGCAGCCGCTTTATCACAGAGATACAACTCGCCCCCCGTACCGATGAGAATGACATCGGGAGTACCTTCACAATCGGTGATAACATAAGCACCTTTAGCCACACCCGCAAGGGAAGTTCCCGCTAAATTGGGCAGATTTTGACGGGAGAGAGCCAATAAAGTCGGGCGTTTCTTTTCGCTCACCGCTACTTTATACGCGCCAGAAGTTTCCGTACCATCTCCCGGACGCATGACTAACAGGTTAGGAATAGCTCGCAGAGAAGCAACGTGTTCCACGGGTTGGTGAGTCGGTCCATCTTCCCCTAAGGCAATGGAATCGTGAGTCATTACCCAGATGACGCGAGTTTCTGACAATGCCGATAAACGGATAGAATTCCGCATATAGTCGGTGAAAATCAGGAAAGTCGCCCCGTAGGGAATCAATCCCGTGTTATGGAGAGCAATACCGTTACAAATCGCCCCCATCGCGTGTTCCCGCACGCCAAAATGGACGTTACGCTCCTGATAACTGCCTTTTTGGAAATTACCAAAATGCTCTAATTCCGTGTAGTTAGAGTGGGTTAAATCCGCCGAACCGCCGATTAAACCGGGTAAAACCCCCGCAAGCGCATTTAAGCAGATTTCCGAGTGTTTACGACTAGCCAGCGCCTTATCTTCGGGTTTATAAACCGGTAAAGCTTGCTCCCAACCTTCCGGCAGTTGACCGGTGGTTAACTGTTCAAATAAAGACGCTTCTGCGGGATATTTAGCCTGATATTCGTTAAATAACTTATTCCAGTCCGTTTCTGCCGTCGCTCCCTTGTCCACTGCTTGCCGGAAACGATTTAATACCTCATCGGGAACCACAAACGGCTCGGATTCCCAACCTAAGGCTTTCCGGGTTAACTCGATTTCTGTTGCTCCTAAAGCTGCCCCGTGAACATCGGCGGTATTAGACTTATTGGGGGAACCATAACCGATGGTAGTGGTGATTTTAATCATCGAGGGTTTATCGGTGACAGCTTTGGCGGCTGCGATCGCATTGGCAATGGCATCTAAATCGGTGTTACCATTCTCGACGTGCTGAACGTGCCAACCGTAGGCTTCAAAACGCTTGCTCACGTCCTCGGTAAAAGCGATATCGGTGGAACCATCGATCGAGATATGGTTATCATCGTAGAGGGCGATTAACTTGCCTAAACCCCAGTGACCGGCTAAAGAACAAGCTTCTCCGGAAATACCCTCCATATTGCAACCATCACCCAAAATCACATAGGTGTAATGGTCGATAATTTTGGCATCCGGTTTGTTGAAACGGGCTGCTAAATGGGCTTCTGCTAGGGCCAAACCCACACCATTGGCAATCCCTTGACCCAGGGGACCAGTGGTCACTTCTACCCCTTCCGTGACGAAATTTTCGGGGTGGCCGGGGGTTTTCGATTTCCACTGCCGGAATTGTTTAATTTCCTCTAGGGGAACGCTATCGTATCCCGTCAGGTACATCAAAGCGTACTGCAGCATACAACCGTGACCGGCGGAGAGAACAAAACGATCGCGATTGACCCATTGGGGGTTTTTCGGGTTAAAACGCAGGAATTGATCCCAGAGAACAAAGGCCATGGGAGCGGCTCCCATGGGCAGTCCGGGGTGTCCCGATTTAGCTTTTTCTACGGCATCTACCGCTAAAAAACGCACGGCATTAATACAAAGTTCTTCGAGGGATTGGGAGGCGACAACCATAATGTTTTTTAGAATGAACTACAAAAATAAGACCAGGTTAAAGAGGGAGCCACTCACAGATTACTCTTTCAGGGGCATCGACTCAAGCATATTTTCTAAAAGCTAGGGTGACGTTATGGCCACCAAATCCAAAGGAGTTGGAGAGGGCAGCGTTAACTATCTGCTGACGACTTTCGTAGGGGACGTAATCGAGATCGCAATCGGGGTCAGGATTGTCCAGGTTGAGAGTCGGGGGAATCCGATCATTCGCGATCGCCATGACCGTGGCCACGGCTTCAATGCCGCCAGAACCGCCTAAAAGGTGGCCTGTCATCGATTTGGTGGAACTGACGGGGATTTGGTAGGCCGATTCTCCTAAAGCTTTTTTAATCGCCTTGGTTTCCGTGGGATCATTGGCCCCTGTACTGGTGCCGTGGGCGTTGATATAGCTAATTTCCGCCGGAGTTAAACCGGCATCTTTGAGCGCTAATTCGATCGCTCTGGTGGCCCCACGACCATCGGGAACCGGTGCGGTCATGTGATAGGCATCGCAAGTCAGACCATAACCGATCATTTCGGCGTAAATCCGCGCCCCACGGGCCAAGGCCGTTTCTAATTCCTCTATAATCAAAATTCCTGCCCCTTCCCCCATGACAAAACCATCCCGATCCTTATCAAAGGGACGACTGGCCCGGGTGGGGTCATCGTTGCGGGTGGACAGGGCCTTAGCGGAGGCAAAACCAGCCAACCCTAGGGGGGTAACGGCGGCTTCCGTCCCACCGCAGATCATCCCTTTGGCTGAACCCTTTTGTACTAGACGGAAAGCATCGCCGATGGCATTGGAACCGGCGGCGCACGCGGTCACGGTGCAGTTACTCGGTCCCTTGGCCCCCGTGTGGATGGCGGTTAAACCGGCGGCCATATTGGCAATCATCATCGGGATCATGAAGGGACTACACCGGCTCGGTCCTTTTGTCAAGTAAATTTCCTGTTGATCCTCCAGCACTTTTATGCCACCCACGCCCGTACCGATTAGTACGCCTATATCATCGGCATTGAGAGCGTCGATCACTAATCGAGAATCTTGCAGTGCTTGCAAACTAGCAGCGACGGCAAATTGAGCGAAACGGTCCATGCGCTTTGCCTCTTTGCGATCCACATATTCGTGGGGGTCAAAACCCCGCACTTCCCCAGCAATGCGACAAGCGTGACGGGAGGCATCAAAGTGGGTAATTAAACCAATGCCACTTTTGCCGTTGATTAAGCCTGTCCAATAGTCTGCTAGATTATTGCCGAGGGGAGTGATCGCACCCATCCCCGTGATGACAACCCTTTTTAATGGCAATTCTGTCATGTTTGTTCAAAAATAAGGGCAGATTTTGCCCCAGATATTTAATCCTAAATTGTCAATTTTCCCGCAATAATTAGGCGGTTGCTTCTACTTTCCCGCTAATATAATCGGCAGCTTTGCCCACAGTGTCAATTTGTTCGGCCGCTTCGTCGGGAATTTCAATATCAAATTCTTCCTCTAAAGCCATCACCAACTCGACCACATCAAGGGAATCCGCTTTCAGATCATTAGCAAAGCTTGCTTCGGGAGTAACTGTACCCGAATCCTCTACTTCTAATTGTTCCACAACAACTTTTTTAACTCGCTCGAAAATGTCTGCACTCATGGATGTCAATTTTTATCCGCTGGTTTACCAGACTCTAGCCTCTAGGGTCTGGGGAAATGGGGCGGTGTTACCATTTCCGACAATAAATTTCGGTTAGCTTTTTCACTGACCATTTTTCATCTTACTGGAAGTTGTTCCCCTCTTGATGAAGTTTTTTCTCGATCATCGGGGAAGTGGGGAAGTGGGGTGTAGGGTGTAGGGTGTGGGGTGTGGGGTGTAGGGTGTAGGGTGTGGGGTGTGGGGAGAATAAATAAAAATAATCTCCTGTCTCCTGACTCCTGACTCCTGATTCCTGCCTCCTGCCTCCTGACGACCGAATAAAAAGCCAAAATATAACGGATAACTCCGAAATCCAGATAATAATCATGGCTGACCATTACCCCAATTCTAGAATTATCCGTTTTTTTGGGTTTTCTTGACTACTATTCGGCGGTAGCCAATCCAGTTTCGGTGCTGCCAGTGCTGCGACGACGGGTGAGAGTATTAAAGAGCATAATTCCGATCGCTTTGATCAGATTACCTTCCAACTCTTGGAACATTTTCATGTTCATGCCAAAAGCGGCGTTAGCTTCGGTGACAATGCGATCAGCCATGGCTTGATCCACTGGTAACTCGTCGAGGGTTTGACGATAGTGGTTTTTATAGGCTTTTTCGTCGGAAATATCTTTGAAATCATAGAAAGCCGTGCCACCAGTTTCCAGATTCATCGCTTTTTCGGCGATTTTTTTCAAGATTTGCCCCCCGGACAGATCGCCGAGATAACGGGTATAGGAATGAGCGACTAATAATTCGGGTTCTGTTGTGGCGATTTCCCGAATCCGGTTAACGTAGGCCTGACCTGCGGGAGATAAAGCGATCTCGTTGCGCCAATTGGGACCGTAATAAAAATATAAATCCTGTTCCAGCGTATTTTTGCGATTGAGTTCAGGAAAACAGATTTTAGAAACGACGGGATGACTACGAAGTTTTTCCATCTCCTCCTCCATGGCCGAATAGACGAAGTAGAGGTTAGCCACCAGTTTGCGATAGGAAGTTTTTTCTACCACGCCTTTGAGAAAACACTTGACAAAACCGACGTTTTCTGCCATGGTATGGGATTTTTTCGTGCCTTCTCGCAGTTGAGTTGATAAATTAACGCTCATATTATGATCACCTGTTGGGATGAGTAGAATGGATCGGGTTCGTTACAGATGCTTACTAAAACCGCCTATTTTGGTAGATTAAACTGAATTGATCGGTAATTTTATTAAGAATTTTTACAGTGCCGCCGGGGGAGTTTAGGGGAGAAATTTAGCTCTAGCAGGGCTTCCCAGCCAGTTGAAACCGGTATCGATGGAGATGGCGCAATTGTAAAGATTAGTGAAAAACGGCTCCCTAGCCGATCTTGGGGAGAGAGAGGCTAGGATTTAGCACTAATATCGATTATCGAGCAACATTCTTCACACTTCTTATTAATTCTTAACATTCACGAGACTTATATCAGCAAAATTTCACAAATTAAAACCGAATTTAGCAATCATGCTTATAATCAGTACAGGATTCTTTATGTTGTGCTAAACTCAAGCCCTTGAGAGACAAAGCCCTAGTTGCGATGTCAGCGAGAACACATTTAGCAACTCCCTACCCAAACCGTTAGTCATAACACTCTGGTAATGCCCCGAATACTTGTAATCGATGATGATCCTGCAATCGCGGAATTAGTCTCCATCAACCTGGAGATGGCGGGTTATGACGTTAATCCCGCAGAGGACGGGATTAAAGGCCAGGCCTTGGCCGTCCAGTTACAACCCGATTTAATCATGCTGGATTTAATGTTGCCCAAAGTCGATGGTTTTACCGTCTGTCAGCGTTTGCGACGAGATGAACGCACGGCCGACATCCCGATTTTGATGCTCACAGCCTTGGGACAAACCCAAGATAAAGTGGAAGGTTTTAATGCGGGTGCCGATGATTACCTGACCAAACCTTTCGAGGTGGAGGAAATGTTAGCTAGGGTGCGCGCTCTCCTGAGACGCACCGATCGCATTCCCCAAGCCGCTAAACACTCAGAAATACTCAGTTTTGGACCTTTAACCCTGGTTCCCGAACGTTTTGAGGCGGTCTGGTTTGAAGGTGTGGTCAAGTTAACCCATCTAGAATTTGAGTTACTCCACTGTCTTCTCCAACGTCACGGTCAAACCGTTTCCCCTAGTGATATTCTCAAGGAAGTCTGGGGATATGATCCCGATGATGATATCGAGACTATTCGCGTTCATATTCGCCATCTGAGAACGAAACTAGAACCCGATCCCCGCCACCCTCGCTATATTAAAACCGTTTACGGTGCGGGTTATTGTCTGGAGTTACCCACCAATGAACAGGTGGCGCTTGATTCATCGGCGGCAACAGTTTAAACAGGGAGCAATTGTCTAAATAGGCAATAGGGAAAATTGTTTCCTCGCTCCTCCTCCTCTTCAGATTGAGAAGGTTTGACCGGGGGAAAGCACCCCCAGCAAGTCAGGACAATGGTGGGAGTAACTGGGGCTGGCTGAATAAATCTAAAAACCTTGTCGGGTAAGACTTTTAGACCTTTTGTCAATCAAAAAGTACGATATCTGGGAGTGATCGGGGGGAAATTTCAGGGACTTTTTCCCTGAAAATTAGGTAATTGACCCCCTCAAAATCGGTAAAACCCTACACCCCACACCCCACACCCTGCCCCCACAAAAAACTTTTTGCCGCAAACCCTAACTACTGGTTTAAGGTAAATCCGTCGCCCCCATCAAAAAGCGATCGCATTCCCTGGCAGCCCCGCGGCCTTCATTAATCGCCCAAACCACCAAACTTTGACCACGACGACAATCCCCCGCTGCAAAGACTTTCGGTAAGCTAGTGGTAAATTGACCGTGTTCGGCTTTGATATTGCTGCGGGCATCCTTTTCTAAGCCTAAATCATCGAGTAAAGGCTGTTCTGGTCCCAAAAATCCCATGGCTAATAGAACCAATTGCGTCGGGATGACTTTTTCGGTTCCCGCCACCGGTTGGGGGATAAACTGCCCTTTTTCGTTGCGTTGCCATTCCACCCGTACCGTGTGAATCCCTGTGACGTTACCCTCGCTATCCCCCTCGAATTTAGTCGCTGTGGTGGTATAAACCCGGGGGTCATCACCAAAACGCGCGGCCGCTTCCTCTTGTCCATAGTCCAGACGGTAGATTTTCGGCCATTCGGGCCAGGGATTATCGGCGGCCCGTTCGCGGGGCGGTTGCGGCATAATCTCTAATTGGGTGACGCTACGGCAGTTATGACGCAGGGAAGTCCCCACACAGTCGGTTCCCGTATCGCCACCGCCGATAATTACCACGTCTTTACCCGCGGCCGAGATAAAATCCTCCCCGGGCTGTCCGTCTAGTAGTGCTTTTGTATTAGCGGTGAGAAACTCCATGGCGAAGTGAATACCCTTTAATTGGCGACCTTCAATGTTTAAATCCCGGGGTTTGGTGGCTCCGGTACAGATAACCACGGCATCGTATTCGTTTAATAGGTCTTGGCTGCTGATATCCTTGCCCACTTCCGTGTTACAGACCATTTTTACCCCTTCCTGTTCGAGCATCTGGAGACGACGCAGAACCACTTCTTCCTTATCTAACTTCATGTTGGGGATACCGTACATTAATAGTCCCCCGGGGCGGTCGGCCCGTTCATAAACTGTCACCCAGTGACCGGCTTTATTTAACTGGTCGGCGGCCGCTAATCCAGCAGGTCCAGAACCGATCACGGCCACTTTTTTGCCAGTACGGATGGCGGGGGGATTGGCAGTAATCCACCCGGATTCCCAACCTTTGTCAATAATCGAACATTCAATATTTTTGATCGTAACGGGGGGATTATGAATACCGAGAACACAGGAACCCTCACAGGGAGCGGGGCAGACTCTACCGGTAAATTCGGGGAAATTATTGGTTTTATGGAGGCGATCGAGGGCTTCTCGCCACAATCCTCGATAGATTAAATCATTCCATTCGGGAATCAGGTTATTAATCGGGCAACCACTGGCCATGCCACTAATTAGGGTTCCCGTGTGACAAAATGGTGTGCCACAATCCATACAACGGGCGGCCTGATTGCGGAGTTTATCTTCTGGCATGGGAAGATGAAACTCATCCCAATTATGAAGGCGATCGAGGGGGGTAAGTTCGGAAGGAAGTTCACGCAGGAATTCGATAAAGCCAGTCGGTTTGCCCATAGTCTCTGTTATCTCTGTCGTTTATTCCCTATCTTCCTTCACAGTTCGATCGATCCTCGCAACTTTACCGATTTCTTTAATCTTATCGGCAACTCACTGGACTAACAGGCGGTAATTTTGACAAATTGGGTAATTAACTATTGAGTTAAAAACAGGCGATTTCAAGAGGAAGGGGGCAATTCTAACGGGATAGCCCCGATTATTCCCTTACGAAAATCATTGAGTAACTGCATGGCTGCCCTTTCTTTATCTTCTTGATATTTGAGATTGGCCAATTTTTCGATAAAATCCTCCCCAGTCATGTCTAGAGTATTCAACCCATAACGAGATTGTAAAAGTCCTTCATACTGTAATTCTATTAATAAATCGACAAAAGCCGCCGCTATCCTTTGGTTATCATAACCTGCATCGCCAATATCCTCACAGATAGCTAATTTCACCGCATCCTTTTGATTTTCTAAACGGGAAGGGATCACCCCCGGCGCGTCTAATAATTCTAAGGTGTCGGAAATTCGTACCCATTGTAATTGTCGCGTTACTCCGGCCCGGCGGGCGCTGGCAACGACTTTTCGCCCTAATAAACGGTTAATCAGGGCAGATTTGCCCACATTGGGAAACCCAATCACCACGGCCCGCACTGGACGCGGTAACATTCCTCTCAGTTGGCGTTTTTGGTTAATTTCATCGCCAATTTTTTCTGCCGCTTTGATAATTGCTTTAACTCTTTCTCCCTGTTTAGCGTTAGTAAAATAGACGGTTTCTCCTTGACTTTTAAACCATGTTACCCATTGTTGCTGGGCAGATTCGGGAATCATATCGAGACGATTTAAGATTAATAAGCGCGGTTTATTGCCAATCCAATCGTCCACCTGGGGATGATGGGAAGCCAAGGGAATGCGAGCATCGCGCACTTCTAGGACCACATCCACGAGTTTAAGATGTTCCTTGAGTTTTCTTTCCGCTTTGGCAATATGACCGGGATACCATTGAATTAACGACATGGGAGATGGGAGTATAAAATTAAATTTTATCAGGAATAGTCCCTAGATAGCTATAATTATCTGAGAAAAAGTTTAGTAATTTCACTGCAACTATAACAGGATTGTCGATGACTAATTTAAAAAAATGGCAAATTATTAAATCCGAGCTAGTTTTTCATAATCGTTGGTGTCAAGTCCGTCAAGACGCGGTGAAATTATCCTCTGGACAAGTTATCGATGATTATTTTGTTAATATTCGTCCTGAAATTGTTTTAGTTGTTCCAGTTACTGGGGATAATCAATTAGTTTTTGTTCGTCAATATCGTCACGGAGTTAAGGAAATTTTATTGGAATTTCCCGCTGGGGCAGTGGATGCGGGTGAAGATAATATTACCACAGCAGCGCGTCGGGAATTCGAGGAGGAAACTGGTTATCAAAGTGAGTCTCTAATACCTTTGGCTGTTTTGTACGATAATCCTGTTAAAGATACTAACAGAATTCATATTTTTTTGGCTCTTAATGCTACCCCCACCGGTCAACAAAAGTTAGATATTACCGAGGAAATTGAAGTTATTATGCGACCTTTACAGGAAATTAATCCCCAGGAAATTACTGTCTCTGGTAGTTTGGCTGCTTTCTATTTAGCGAGAGATTTTTTAAAGCAAAATTAAGGAGGTATGGCAGTTATATTAAGGGGGAGGTAGGAAGTGTTCGTTTTGGGTGGCCAGTGGTCAGGAGATTATTTTTATTTATTCTCCCCAATTCATAATTCATAATTTATAATTCATAATTTATAATTCATAATTCCCACTGTCTATGAGTAATTTTTTTATGATTGCTGGCTTTATCCTATCAGCTTATGCAATCGTTGCTAACGATTCCCTACAAACTTTAGGGACTTTTTTAAGTGCCAATGAAGAACGTCCCTGGTGGATTTTATGGCTGTATTCCAGTATAATCTTAGCCTCGATTTTTATCGCTGGTTGGTGTATTAATCGGGGAGATGTGGCCTATAATCGACTAGAAATGATTCCCTTCCCAGAAAATTTTACTTGGATTTATATCGTTCCTCCCTTAGCAATTTTAATTCTCACCACTTGGGGAATACCCGTGAGTACAACCTTTTTGGTTTTAACAGTTTTTGCTCCCCAATCTCTAGATGAAATGTTAATTAAATCCGCTTGGGGTTATGCTCTTGCTGTTATAGTGGGGTTAGTCATCTATCGAATTATTTATCGATTAGAAAACTTTTTCCTAGAAACAGTTAATAAAGAACCTCAAAAAATCTGGGTGGTTTTACAGTGGTTATCTACTGGGTTTCTCTGGAGTCAATGGTTAATGCAAGATTTTGCTAATATTTTCGCCTATCTTCCCAGAAAGTTAGCGGCAACATGGTTAGTTTTATCTCTAACAGTTATGCTACTCCTGCAAACCATCATTTTTATTAATCACGGGGGTCAAATTGAGAAAATTGTCACTAGCAAAACTAACGCCCATGATCCGCGTTCTGCAACAATTATTAACTTGATTTATGGCCTAATTTTACTGTTTTTTGTTGGCTATAATCATATTCCCATGAGTACCACTTGGGTATTTTTAGGTTTATTAGGAGGTCGAGAAATTTCTCTGACTTTAACCAGAGAAACCCCTAATTTAGCCGCCACGGGTAAATTGGTTTTAGGGGATGCCTTGAAAGCTTTTATCGGTATGATTGTTAGTGTTGCTATCGCTCTTGCTTTACCTCTAATCGCTCAAAAAATTAACTATCTATAAGGAATTATGAATTATGAATTATGAATTATGAATTGGGGAGCTTTTTTTCAGTTATCAGTAAACAGTTAACTGATAACTGATAACTGATAACTGATAACTGATATTAGTGGTCGTACCGCATAAGATTAAGAAAAGGTCTATTTTCAAAACTTAAGAATAACAAGATTGGGGAGATAGGCGATCGATTGATGCTCCGGAGTGATAAAGTTTTCTATTACTGATAATCTCGAAATTATCGTTCAACCAGATTAAAGATGCTTCTGTGACTAGACCTTCTTCAAGAGTGACTAGGGAAAAATTGCGAGATTTACCCGTATCAGAGTGGAGAATGCGAGGGACACTAGCAGCATTCAGATAAACAGTTCCCATCTCGGAAGTGACCACGGGATTGCGTAAACGGGAAGTAGTATGACGGAGACGGTGGTGCATATGACCGAAACTGACGAGAGGAACCTGTTTTCCTAATAGCTGTGCTTGTTCGATGGCCGCCGCTAAATCCGGATCCCCGTGGTCCCCTCCCAAGGGTTGCCAATCGCGACCACAGATAGCTTCCGCTTCCTTTCCCAGTCCAGCCGGACCATTGTGACCTAAAAAAATCAGGTTATTATAGGCAGTATCTTGAATATTAGCGATAATTGTGGCAGTAGATTCGGCAAAACTGCTGATATTATAGCGTTCTTGAAAAAATTCTCCATTTTTCCACTCGGATCCCCCCCAAGTAAAGGGACGACCCCCAACAATCGAAAGCTGTAAACTGGGTAAGTCTAGTTTTGAGTAACCCACATGAGCAACCCCTAATAATTCTAACTGGGCGGTGACACGATCTTCTTGATCGCGATCGTAGGGACATTGTTTTCGTCCCCAGGGGGTGGCACTATACCAAGCGTCATGATTACCGAGAATAACGGCTTTTGGTAAGGACAAACTAGCAATCCGACCGACAATTTCTAGGGATTCATTGCCAAAATCGCCGACAAATAGGGCTAAATCCACTTGTAAAGCTTCTAAAGCTAAATTATCTTCTATTTCCCATTGGTCGTGAACGTCACCGATGACGGCGATTTTATAGGTGCGAGGGAAAGAACTTACCATTACCAGTTATTAACTATCATTTACCAGTAACGATCATAGCTAGGATTGGCCGAATAAATAGACCTCTTGCAAAAATCAAAAATCTGACCTTAGGTGAGGAGTCTCCGAGCCAGTAGTCAGTAGTCAGGAGAATTAAGAATGAGCATTAATCAATTAAATGCTCTATTTGGTTATTTTATGCAATTTTATGCTTATTTTTCTCATTTTTGCCCTCTCAAAAATTAATTTTGCAAGAACTCTGGTAAAGATGTAAAGATTTAAAACAAAGTTATCCACAGTCATCGGTTTGTTTGTAAATTTAGATACAGAATTATCAGGGTGATCTGTGTATGTCCTTACTACAATACCGCACTACTGCCGTTGTTACTCGCCCCCAAGCAAACACATGGGTACAACTCAGAATGCTCCCCTCTCCATACAGCTTTGATGAAGCGCTACTACTCTGTGAACAGGATCAGGGCCGTTGGGTGGCATGGATTCCCGATTTTGGCGAAATTATCTTGATCGAAGGGCAATTTGAGGGATAAACTAACTCTTGCTAACAATTAAAGCAGATAAACAGCGATCGATCACTTGTTTTAATACTAGAGCCGTCCAATCGATATCGGCCGCGCTGGTGTCCCTTCCCAGGGTTAAACGAATTCCCGCTAATGCTTCTCGATCGCTGTAGCCCATAGCTTTTAAAATTGGACTAGGGGAAAGTTTGCCACTATGACAGGCGGATCCGGAACTAATGCCGATTCCTGCTAAATTAAGCTGACGAACTAGCTGTTTTCCCGTGATGTGACTGTTATCGTCCGGACGGACAATAAAGCTGACGTGGTGGGGTAAACGATAGAATCGGTCTCCTGTGGGCAGCAGATAAGGATAATCGGCTAAGAGGTCAAATAATCGATCTCGTAGGGCGATTAAACGCATTTTTTCGCTAATTAAGTCTTTTTGGGCTAATTCGGCCGCTAAACCGAAAGCTGCGATCGCTGGTACGGCTGGGGTTCCCGATCGCAGACCTTTTTCCTGACCACCGCCCCGCAGTAATGGTAGAATATCGACACCGGCTCTGACGTATAAAGCTCCCGATCCTTGCATTCCATAAATTTTATGGCTGGAAAGAGATAATAAATCTACGGGCAGTTTCCGCACATCAATATCGCATCTTGCCGCCACCTGCACCGCATCGGTGTGAAAAAGAACTCCCCTTTTCCTGGCAATGCTGCCCAATTCTTCAATCGGTTGTAGGGTTCCCACCTCACTTTGTCCGTAAATAATGGAGATTAAGACCGTATCGCTTTGAATTGCGGCTTTTAGGTCTAAAGGATTCACCCTACCTTGACGATTGACGGGAAGACGAGTAATTTGCCAACCTTGCTGCTCTAATTGTTTACAGGGTTCAGCGATCGCCGAATGTTCCACACTAGAAATAATTATATGACGGGGGCGGTTATACTGTTGAGCAACCCCGATAATTGCTAAATTATCGGCTTCCGTGCCGCCAGAAGTGAAGATAATCTGGTCTGGATTGGCATTAATTAACCCTGCCACCTGTTCTCTGGCCATTTCGATGACTGTCGCCGTATCCTGTCCCCAAGTGTGTAAACTGGAGGGATTGCCCCAATGATGCCGGAGAATAGTGGCAACCCGCTCGATTACTTGGGGATGAGTGGGGGTAGTGGCACTATAGTCAAGATAAATTTGCATTATTTTACAATCTGGCCGATAAGAAGCAAAGACAGGCAGCTACTTTCAGTTTAGCGGCTTAAGGAGATTAGAAAGCGGGTTTCTTGGGTTTCTACCTACTCATCTAACAACAGCCCCTTTAACTCTGGAGAGATGACATCTATATCCATCATCATAAATGAACGACAAGCAGCCATCGAGCCTAAAATCGCGACAATAATTTCCAGATTGGGTAGTGTTCCTTCTCGCCATCCCACATATTCGCGAAAACTGGAGAATTCCCATTCCTGTGGTTGACTCACCAAACCCGCTTTCACTGGATTACAATAGAGTTCTTGCATAATTAATTTTTGAGAGGGCAAAAATGAGAAAAATAGACATAAAATTGCATAAAAGCCCTAAATAGAGCATTTAATTGATTAATGCTCATTCTTAATTCTCCTGACTCCTGAATACTGGCTCGGAGACTCCTCACCTAAGGTCAGATTTTTGATTTTTGCAAGAGGTCTAATGAATATACCTCGACAAATTCAACAAATACTCTGTGTCATTTACTAGAATTGCCTGAAACCGCCCTTGAAACAATGAGCCAACTCGCCCATATCGCCGATTCATGGCTTTGGTATAAGACAGGGAAAAGGCTTGCATTACCGCAGAAAGCTCGGCTTTTTTCAGCCGTACTAGCAGGTGATAGTGGTTGGGCATCAAGCAATAGGCAATAACATCTAGCGTTTCTACCAGATATTTACGCACCAATCGCAGAAAAAAAAGATAATTTTCTCGCTCAAAGAAGATATCTTGACGGTTATTGCCGCGATTATAGATATGGTAGTATTGTCCTGCTTGAAAGATATTCTGACGATAGGGCATATTTATCTTATCTCTAGAAAACAGCTTTCTCTGGCTTACCATTCTAAGCTAAGAGAAAGCGGAGAAAGCGGGTTTCTGAGTTGTTGATGAGAAACCAGCTTTCTGAGTTGTTGAGAAACCCGCTTTCTGAGTTGTTGATGAGAAACCAGCTTTCTGAGTTGTTGATAATTAACTAATAATTCGCCAAGACAAAATGCTGGTCATAGCTGTCTAATAATGCTTGGATTTTTTGATTAGAAGCAAATCCTCTATCCATTACGCCAACTCTATTTACACGAATTGCTTCTATCGTTTTTCCTCCTTCTTTCGAGTCATGACCTTGACCAAAATGTATGAAGATTCCGACCACCTCTGTTGTGATACTATTAAGACCAGAGAATAGTTTTACTTGATGCAATCCCTGCGACCATAGTAGTTTACTGGTTAAGCTAATTATTGTTGAGTCAATAGGAAATAAAGCTCGCGCATTCTCTATTACTTTTTTGGCAACCAAACGCTTATTTAATCCGATAATTACTTCCTCAAAAGGGCTGATTTATCTAATTTTGCTTGCCTTAGAAAATGTGGATAAATTTACATTAATTTCTTGAAGTACCATTCGACTGCATAAGTCCCTCATACTGACGATGCTTTTATCTAAAGCAAAACCAATCCAACAGGACAAAAATGTAACCGTGTCTAAAGCGTGGTAGTCATTTTTAGGCAGTAGTTTGAGAAGCTCTTTTATGAGTTTTGAGAAATTCGTCATCAGGGCAACCTCCCTATTGTGAGGGTAATAAGTTGTCTAGATTCTATCTATAATAGCATTTTTTGTCTGACTTTTCTCAACGTTAAACACTTCTGGATTTATTCCGCTGTTCAATTGAAGATTGAAAAAAAATTAGAACTACTTTGGGGCAAAAAATTAGGAGCAGATAATTCTAAAGAAGCTAAGTCAGTCAATTGGATTTTTGCCGCTTTAACCGATTTTAATGGAAGACTGCAAGCGAGAAATATTGTCAGATTTTTGTACTATGCTGCTAATATTACTGTAGAAAAAAAAGAAGAAATACAATTTTCTAAATGGTCGAATACTAGACTGTTGCCTCCCCAAGCGATTCGACGAGCGCTTGAACCCTGTAGTCGAGAAAAAGTTAGAGAGTCTAAGGAAGAATATCCTATATTTAAAAGCTGGGTAGAAGAAAGTTTACCTAAATATAGTGATAGAAAAATTCCTTTTTCTCTAGAACAGTTTAATCTGAATGGCACTCAAGTCAATATTCTTGAGCAAATGGGAGTGATTTATGAGGATAAGGATAAAGAAGATGCAGTTCGTTATTATATGCCAGAAATATTCCGTGAAGGGTTAGGATTTTCTAGTCAAGTTCCGCGTCCTCGTGTTCTCGTTTTAAAGCGCAAAGTTTTGGGGAAATCAAATTTTTAATGGTTCGAGCTTTTTGGCAATGACTATATGATTTGTTATCAGCTTTTCAAAACAGGATTTGCTATTACCCAGCATTGGGGAATTGATTCGTTCATCAAAAAAGCTACACTACCGGGATTCTTGTTTTTTTTAGCTTTCCTGAAAAATGAAAAGGATAAAATTAATGATTGTATTTCTGTTCTCAAAGCAGCTGCAGATGGTCAGGTAATCTGTCACCGCCGCCTACTCTAGTGCAGTCAAAGTGGATCGCCTGAAGCCATCAAAACTATCCAGGGTGCAGGAGTTGAACCTGCCTAGCACGAATTATGAGTTCGTTGCCTCAACCGCTCGGCCAACCCTGGGTTATACTATTAACTCATTATAGATCGGTAATTACTCTGAACGTGAAAATTCGGACCCACCAAGATGAAAAAATTTTCAATCAGCACCTCCTTGCAGTTAGGACTCCTTTTGATGGTAGCCATGTTAGCCGCCGGCTTCGGTAGCGGTTGGGTAGCCTATCAATTAGGAATCGCTTCCCTGAAGGGGGTCAGTCAACCGGATATCAACCCCGCTAAAAAGTTTACCAACGATCGCACCAGTTATGGTCGCAATCAAACTTTTATCCCCGTGAAGGAAGAAGAGGTGCTGAAAAGAGTGAGAGTTTATATGCAACAACAGAAAAACCAACCGCAATCAAAGGACGAAACCAAAGGATAGGCTTTAAAAAAGGCGAATTTTGCCTTTTCGCTATGGATAATCAGGATTTATTGACTCGTTTAATTTTAGTCTTTTTACTAATCGTCCTCAATGCTTTTTTCGTAGCGGCCGAATTTTCGCTTGTGTCTGTCCGTCGTACCCGCATCAGTCAGCTAGTGGCTGCGGGAGATGTGCCAGCGCAGACGGTCCAATCTCTACAAAGAAGTCTCGATCGCTTACTTTCCACTACCCAATTAGGTATCACCCTTTCTAGTTTAGCTTTAGGTTGGATCGGGGAGAGTACCATGACCGTTTTTGTGAGGAAATTACTAAGTTTTTTACCCTTTTCTTTAAACTGGCAAAATCTTCTCTCCCATGGCTTCTCTCTTTGTCTAGCTTTTTTAATCGTGGCCTATCTCCAGATAGTTTTTGGGGAACTTTATCCCAAATCCCTAGCTTTAATTTATGCCGAACCGATGGCGCGATTATTAGCCGCACCTATTGGCGTTATTTCCAGGATTTTTAAGCCTTTTATCGGTATTCTAAATCAATCAACTCGTTTTTTATTGGTTTTAACCCGTATCCCCGAAGTGGATCTACAGCGTTCTAGTCGGGTAACTTCCGAGGAATTACAATTAATTATCAGCATGGAAGGGGAATTAACGGGATTAGAAGCAGCGGAAAGGAAAATTTTAAATAATGTTTTCCAGTTTAGCGAAATCACTGCCGCAGAAATCATGGTTCCCCATAACCGTTTAATAGCTATTCCCTCGACCGCAACTTTTGAGGAATTACTGCTCCAAGTAGTTAACAGCGGCTATTCTTGTTATCCTGTGGAAGGAGATTCTGGTGATGATATCCGTGGTCTGATCGATTTTAAAGATTTAGCTTTACCCCTTGCCGAAGGTCAGTTAAATTTAACAACCCCGATTAAACCTTGGTTAAAACCTGCGCGTTTTTTCCCCGAAACCACTGCTTTAAATGAATTACTAACAGTGATGCGGGAATCATCCTTAAAGATGGTTATCATTGTGGATGAATTTGGCAGAACAGCCGGTTTATTAACCCTAAAAGATTTAATCGGCGAGATTCTGGGAACTTTTTCCCCTAGGGATGAATCAGGAACAGTAAAATATCAACTCCTCGATGAATCGACTTTTCTCGTACAAGCACAAATGAATTTAGAGGACGTGAACAAAGCATTAAATTTAAGTTTACCCTTGGCCGATGAATACCAAACCCTAGCCGGTTTTATCCTCCATCATTGGCAAAAAATACCGAGGGTGGGAGAACAATTATATTACCAAAATTTAGAATTTACCATCATTTCTAAGGTCGGCCCTCGCTTGGAACAAATTAAGATTTATCGGCAACAACTATCCTAAGGATATAAACAAGAAACAACTTTTCTCATGGCTCCTTCCTGATTGTTAATCGCGTCAATAGTCGCCCACTCCTGTCACCATGAAACACCTTTTGACACTCTTCCCCCTCAGCTTGGGATTAATTGCCCTCACCCCCGCAAATTTGCCCCTAGAACGTTTTGAAATCTCACAATTAGGAACATCTACGGGATACGATGAACGACTGCTAACCGACAAAAAAACCCTCCTACAAGCGATCAATCATAGTTTACGTTATCTGAATAGCTCGGCGGCGATCCGCGCCTATCAAAATTATCCTATTCCTGAAATAACTCGTCAGCGAGTGCAGCGTTCCTTAGTACGTTTTCGTCAATTAGTGCAGAATTCTCCCACTCCCGCAGCTCTACAAAAGGCAGTTAAAAAAGAATTTATTTGGTATCGTTCTTTGGGTAATGATAGCCAGGGAAATGTTAAATTTACTGGTTATTTTGAGCCAATTTATCAAGCAAGTCGGCAAAAAAACGCCGAGTATAAATATCCTCTCTATCGCCGACCTGCTAACTTTTCTCGCTGGTCTAAACCCCATCCAGCTAGGGTAGAATTAGAGGGAAAAGATGGTTTACTGGGGGAAAATAGCCGTCTGGCGGGATACGAGTTAGTCTGGTTAAAAGATCGCCTAGAAGCTTATTTAGTTCATGTGCAAGGTTCGGCAAAATTACGTTTACCTAATGGTCAAATTATGAGCATCGGTTTTGATGGCAATACCGAGCATCCCTACACAAGTCTGGGAAAAGAAATGATTGCTGATGGTATTTTTCCCGCCGAGGGGTTAACCTTACCAATGGTTTTGGATTTTCTCAGAAGTAATCCTGAGCAATTAAAGAATTACATTCCCCGCAATAATAGGTTTATTTTCTTTCGAGAAACCCACGGTGCGCCTCCCATTGGTAGTATTGGAGTTCCAGTTTTACCAGAAAGATCGATCGCTACAGATAAAAGTATTTTTCCCCCCGGTGCTTTAGCGGTAATTGAGACAGAAATTCCCCAGGAAAATCTTAATAAAAAATTAGTGAGTCGCTATGTTCTCGATCAAGATACTGGCAGCGCGATTAAAGGTACTGGGAGGGTAGATATTTTTATGGGAACAGGAAAAAATGCGGGTGAGCGAGCCGGTTTAATTAATACTCCGGGTCAATTATATTATTTATTATTGAGGGAATAGGAAATAGTATAGGTAAAATTAAGATAGACTCCCCAGAATCAGTTATCATACTTAAGTGAGAATTTAAACAATAGAATCATGAAAAAAACCATAAATATAGATTGGTCGGATTGTGGTCCAATTACTTTAGTAGTCGTGCAGCCGACTTCTTTTTGTAATCTCAATTGTGATTACTGTTATTTACCCGATCGCCATTTAAAAAATACCCTATCCTTAGATTTAATCGAGCCGATTTTTCAGAGGGTTTTTAGTAGTCGTTTTCTCCAAGATGATTTTACCATTTGCTGGCACGCAGGCGAACCCTTGGCAGTTCCCATCAGTTTTTATGAAAGTGCTTTCGCCAAAATTGCAGAAGTTAGCGAGAAATATAATCAGCAGGGTTACTGTTTTCGTCATTCAGTACAAACTAACGCCACTTATATTAACGATGCTTGGTGTCAATTATTTAAAAAGCATGATGTTTATGTGGGAGTCAGTCTTGATGGACCGGCCTTTATTCACGATATCCACCGGCAAAACCGCAAGGGAACTGGCAGTCATGCTGCTACGATGCGGGGGATTTCTTTCTTGCAAAAACATGAAATTGATGTGAGTGTTATCGCTGTTTTAACAGAAGATTCCCTCGACTATCCCGAGGAAATTTTTAACTTTTTTTGGGATCATGGTCTTACCGATGTGGCTTTTAATATGGAAGAAACCGAGGGTATTCATTCACAATCTTCCTTAGATAAATTAGGTATTGAACAACGTTATCGCCAGTTTATCGCCAGATTTTGGGAGTTAGTCACGGCTAAACAAGGAGAATTTAAGCTGCGGGAATTTGAATCTATCTGTAGTTTGATTTATGCCGATGAACGCTTAGAAAATACCGATATGAATCGACCTTTTATGATTGTCAATTTTGATAATCAAGGTAATTTTTCCACCTTTGATCCGGAATTACTATCGATTAAAACCCAACCCTACGGCGATTTTATCTTTGGTAATGTTTTGACCGATTCCCTGGAATCTATCTGTGAAACCGAGAAATTTCAACAAATTTACGCTGATATGCGCGGCGGAGTCGATTTATGTCGGCAAAACTGCGATTATTTTGGGGTTTGTGGGGGTGGTGCCGGTAGTAACAAATATTGGGAAAATGGCACTTTCAACTCCACAGATACTAAAGCCTGTTTATACCGAATTAAGTGTATCACCGATATTGTTCTTGATCGCCTAGAAAATTTATTAGAAGTTTAGGGATTTTTTTAGCTATCAGTTATCAGTAATCAGTAAACTGATAACTGTTTACTAATAACTTATGAAAAAAACTTGATCTAAATACCATTTCTGCAAAGTAAGGACAGAGATGGTCATGTCTGCTACGAATAAAGAAAAATGGGATTATTCTTCTTCTAAACTTAATCCTAACGCCTGTAAGCGTTCCGCTAGTCGGTCCGCACGTTGTTTTTCTTTATCAGCGCGTTTCTTTTCTTTATCAGCGCGTTTCTTTTCTTTATCGGCACGTTTCTTTTCTTGACGCATTTGAGACTCTAACTCAACAGTTGTTAAAAATTTCTCTCCATCGGGACGATACAATTCTAAACTAGATTTATCCCAGATAAAACGCATACCTAAGCGGGGACTTATCCAGTCATTGATGGGGATAATTTCTCTTAAATTTTCTCCCTGTCTTTGCCAACCTTGTAAACGACAGCGCATCGGGTTATATAAATAGTATTCTTCTACACTATATGTGTCATAAAACTCTAATTTTCGACTCATTTCTGCTTTTGTATTCTTCGGTGATAGAATTTCAAAAACCACTTGAGGAGCGATATTTTCTTCCTGCCATTGACGATAGGAACCCCTTCGTCCTTTGGGACGGCCAAAAGCTACCATCACATCGGGAGCAACCGGTGAAACCAAAGTAGAACGCAGAGGATACCAGAGTAAATCTCCGGCAATAAACACCCTAGGGTCATCGGCAAAGATAATTTCTAAATTCTCCTTAATTTTAACAATCCACTCATATTGTTCGGTATTATCTGCCATCGGTTGACCATCACTATCTGGGAAAAGAAGATCGTCGTCAATATCAAGATAACTAACCATTGTCTTTTAATTTTAATAGATGGTTGTTTTCTGATTGTAGCAAGATAATTATGAATTATGAATTATGAATTATGAATTATAGCGTTTCCCAATCTCATGAGGTACACCAAAATCTTAACTCCTGAATCCTGACTCCTGACTCCTGACTCCTGACTCCTGACTCCTGACTCCTGACTCCTGACTCCTCAAAACCTAAGACTCTGTACCTCACAACTATGGGAATTGCTATATGAATTATGAATTGGGGAGATGGGGTAATGGGGGAGTGGGGGAGATGGGGTAATGGGGGAGTGGGGGAGATGGGGTAATGGGGGAGGAAGGTGAAAAAAGCTGAAAAAGGTCT
>NZ_BDSM01000025.1:0-78941 GCF_003112475.1 Microcystis sp. 0824
CGACTCTGAGACTCCCCACTCGCACCCAATGTGAAAATAAGTCCGATATTCCCGCCAGTATTGAATAGCTATTAAAACCTGATCTTCTGGGATTAATCTACAAGGACGACCCAGCTTATTCTTCTTTTTTTCGTATTCTTTAATGATGTTAACAATCAGATAGAAAGTTCGGCGACTCATTCCCGTTAAACGCTTAAATTTCTTTCGACATAACCTATTCGTTTCGGCAAATTTTATACTCTTATTCTGTTTTTTATCTATTAAGGACGGATTTTAAACAGTATTACAAAAAAACTCTTTTATTACGCTGGCAACACTATCTCATTGTGGCGATCGCTGTCTCGTGAGAGTATTGGCAAAAATAAATAACCCCTTATTATATCACGAAAGACTTTTGCAAGAGGTCTACTGTTCACTGTTCACTGATGAAAAACCTCCAATCCGTCCAAATGTTAAGTTAAGTATCGAAGATCGGCATCTTCATCACCCAGTAGTAATATAATCACTGAGTTATCAACTTTGATCCTTGAGTATGACTGCATTCACCACAACCCCCACCCTTGCCAATTTGCCCGCCAGTGACAGCCGTAGCCGCGTCAGTGAATTTATGAAATCCCTACAGGATGAAATTTGTCAGGGATTAGAAGAAGTGGATGGACAAGCAAAATTTATCGAAGATAGTTGGCAACGGCCCGAAGGTGGCGGCGGACGTTCGCGAGTTTTGCGGGAAGGGGCAATTTTTGAACAAGCAGGGGTGAATTTTTCGGAAGTTTGGGGGAAAGAATTACCTCCTAGCATTGCCAAACAACGGCCCGAGGCTGCCGGTCATCAATTTTACGCCACGGGAACCTCGATGGTCTTACATCCTCGCAATCCTTATATTCCCACGGTTCACCTCAATTATCGCTATTTTGAAGCCGGTCCAGTTTGGTGGTTTGGCGGCGGTGCCGATTTAACTCCCTACTATGCTTTTGAAGAAGATGCTAGTCATTTTCATCGCACTTTTAAACAGGTTTGCGACCAACATCATCCTGAATATTATCCCGTTTTTAAACGCTGGTGTGATGAATATTTTTATCTCAATCATCGTCAGGAAGCCAGAGGCATCGGCGGGATTTTCTTTGATTACCAAGACGGTTTAGACCCTCTCTATCGGGGTCCCTTTGCCGAAAGTGATGCCGCTATCTATTCAGAAAAATTATCTCCCCAACAACCCCGCAACTGGGAAGAAATTTTTAGTTTCATTAATGACTGTGGCCGAGCTTTTCTACCCGCTTACGTTCCCATTGTCCAGAAACGCCGCTCGACGGAATACGGTGACAGAGAACGTCAGTTTCAACTCTATCGTCGCGGTCGTTATGTAGAATTTAATTTAGTTTATGATCGTGGCACAATTTTTGGGCTGCAAACTAACGGTCGTACCGAGTCGATTTTGATGTCTTTACCTCCTTTAGTCCGTTGGGAATACTGTTATCAACCTGCACCCAATACCCCAGAAGCAAAACTCTATGATATCTTCCTAAAACCCCAAGATTGGGTTAATTGGCAAGGTTAAATCAGTTATCAGTTATCAGTTATCAGTTATCAGTTATCAGTTATCAGAAGATTGCTTTTATTTATTCTTCCCAATTCATAATTCATAATTCATAATTCATAATTCATAATTCCCTCTCCCTTCTCCCGTTCTAGTTATCTGTCATTTGTCAAGTAAATAAATCTAAAAATTTTGGCTAATTTTTGGACACCTCTCCATACTCGTCTGGAAACCACGGTGAAAAAGGGACAATTACTACCTAAAAATGCGTCTCTGTTAGTGGCATTGTCGGCAGGTCAGGATTCCCTTTGTTTAGGTCAATTATTGCTGGATTTGCGCTCTCGTTGGGGTTGGCAACTAGCGATCGCTCATTGTGATCACCGTTGGTCCCAGGACCGAGGATTAGTGGATCATGTGCGTAAAATCGCCGAAATTTGGCAATTACCCGTTTATATTGCCACCGCACCCCCCATGGCGGAAACGGAAGCCAAGGCCCGACAATGGCGTTATCAAGCTTTACAAACAATCGCCCAAGAACAGGGTTTTAATTATCTTCTCACGGCACACACGAGAAGCGATCGAGCGGAAACTTTTCTTTATAATCTCACGCGCGGAGCCGGTAGTGATGGACTTTCTGCCTTAACTTGGTTGACAAGTTTAACCCCAGATATTTTTTTAGTCCGTCCCCTCTTAAATGTCACTCGCGGGGAAACTTTCGCTTTTTGTCAAAGTCGAGAATTACCGATCTGGTATGATCGAGCTAACGAAAATTTACGCTATGCTCGCAATCGCATCCGTCAGGAATTATTACCCTACCTGCAAACTAATTTAAATCCCCAAATCGAAAAACATCTCGCCCAAACTGCTGAAATTTTGGAAGCAGAAAGCGATTATTTAGATAGTATTGCCCGGGATATTTTTCGTCAGGTTATCGATCTAGATCAACAAAGACTCGATCGCTCTCCTTTACAAATTTTACCTCTAGCGATACAAAGACGGGTGATTCGTTTATTTTTGGCTCAATATTTACCCTCATCACCTAATTTTGCCGAAGTTGAGTCAGTGGTTAATCTCATTACTGGTGTTAATCGCGATGCCACTTCCTCCCTAACGGGCAAAATTAGGGTAGAAGTACAACAAAATTGGCTATATATCAGTTATCAGTGATCAGTTATCAGTGATCAGTTATCAGATTACAGTTTTAAGTGGACAGTGTTAGGGGAAAAATTCGCTACTTTCTTTTCACTGATTACTGATTACTGTTCACTGAAAAAAACCATCTCCCCATTCTAGTTATCTCTAGCTAACTTTTACAGCAATTAGTTTAAAGATAAACTAAAATAGTAATACAATTAAACTAAAAATAAAATTGGCGGGGCATAATGAGCGAAACTAAAGTAATTAATCGAGAAAATTTACTGGTAAATCTCCGGCAACAACTGCGAGCCAGACAACAGGAATTAGCCGATTGGCAAGGGGGAAAAATGGCCATTTCTGCGGTGCCGGGGGCGGGAAAATCCCACAGTTTGGCCGTAGCTGCCGCTATGGTTATTGCTCGTGAGCAACTGCACGCTAAAAAACAGTTAATTATTGTCACCTACATCCGCTCGGCTGCCGCTAGTATTAAAGCTAAAATTAAACAACGCTTGCAAGATTTACAACTTTCTGCCCAAGGGTTCAGCGTTCAAACTCTGCACGGACTGGCTCTACAATTGGCCCGTCGTTACCCGGAATTATCGGGATTAGACCTCGAATCTTCTACCTTAGTTATTCCGACTCCTAGCCACAGAATTATTAGAAACTCGGTGGAAAAATGGCTAATTGCCGATCCAATTCGTTATCAAAAGTTATTAGAAGGAGTGGAATTTGATGGGGAAGAAACCGAAAGATTACGCCGTCAATCGGTGCTGAGAACCGAAATTTTACCTAGTCTTGCCTATACGGCCATTCATGAGCTAAAAAGTTCGGGATTATCACCGCAGCAAGTCTGGGAATTAAGCCACTATAGCGACGATAATTATCAAATTCTCGCTATTGCTAGTGGTTTGTACCAACAGTATGAAATCCTGATGCGTCAGAAAAACTATATAGATTATGATGACATGATTTTAGGAGCCTTGCGAGTATTAGAGGAAGAAACAATTCGCCGACAAGAGCAAAAATCTGTCTTTGGAGTTTTTGAAGATGAGGCACAGGATTCTAGTCCTCTCCAAGAAAAACTAATTACTATTTTAGCAAAAAATAATGACGGGGAAATACCTAATTTAATTCGCGTCGGCGATCCCAATCAAGCCATTAATTCCACCTTTACCCCCGCCGATCCTGTTTACTTTAATTGGTTTTGTGAAAGTTGTCAAAGCGAAGGCAATTTATCCACTATGAACCAAGCAGGTCGCAGCAATACTAAAATTATTGAAGCTGCTAATTTAGTTTTACAATGGGTCGATCGAGATTGGAAACAGGGGAAAGATAATCATAAAGTTACCGAGGCTCCTTTTCGGGTTCAAGCGATTCTTCCCGTCGGTGCTGAAGATCCCCAACCTAATCCAGTTAAGGAGGGAAAAGGATTAGAAATTTATCAACCCGATGACATTTATCAAACAGTAGAATTAATTGAAAAACGTCTAGTTAAATTACTCCAAGAAAACCCTCAACATAATGCCGCTATCCTCGTTAGACAAAATCGACAGGGACACTTTTTTGCTCAAAAATTCGCCCATTTTTATAAAAGTTATCAAATCAGAATTTTTGAAGCTAACGAGATCGATCGCTTTTCCCAAATTCCCGCCGAAATGCTGAAACTATTGGCTTTTGTCGAACGTCCCCACTCTCCTGATTATCTCAAAGCGGCCTTAGAAGTGTTACAATTGAGGGGTTTAATTACTGCCCAAGACTTAAATCCTTTAGTTACCTATCCCGAACAATTTCTTTATCCCACTCCCCTCGATCCTGAACTGAAATCTAACGAAAAAATCGCCCGTCGTTATTGCTGCAGTTTACTAAAAGCTAGATTAGAATTACCCCATTATCAACTCCTGTCTTTTTTCGCTATGACTCTCCAATATTCGGGATCAGAATTAGCCACTTTGCAAAAATTAACCGCCCGTATTTATCAGGAAACTGCTGGTAATAGTTCTCTCAAAAATACAATTAATACTCTTAATGAAATTATCGCCTCTGAGCGCTTTGAAGGAGTGGAAGAAGATAACGACGATTGTTATACTCGTCCCGGACAACTGACGATTATTACTATGCACAAAGCCAAGGGTTTAGACTGGGATTATGTTTTTATTCCCTTTCTTCACGAAGATATTATTCCTGGCAAACCTTGGGTCCCCAATGGGGCGAAATTTTTGGGAGATTTTACCCTCGCAGAAGTAGCGCGAGCGCAAATTCGAGCAGCGGTTCATCAACGCTATTTAAACCCCGACAGCATACCAATTATTCCCCCACCTTTAAGCGCTTGGTTAGAAGCTGGACAACTTAAAAAAGCTGAAGAATACCGACTTTTGTATGTAGCGATGACACGAGCAAAAAGACTTTTATGGATGTCGAGTGAAAAAAAAGCTCCTTTCCGTTGGAACACTTTTCGCGGAGATGAAAGTAGTCAATTACAGGATAAAAATCCCTGTCCTGTCTTTCCTGTTTTAATCAATGCTTTCCCCGATTCTTTCTGTGTTTAACTGTTGCTGCAGCGTCCGGGGATAAAGAATTAGGAAGACAAACCACCAGAGGAGTATGGGAATAGATAGGAGTAGGGTTAACCAGAGACGCTGAGTTAAAAACCAACAGCCAGCAATCAGGGTAATTCCTGTCAACAAAATCGACCAAGGTTGACACCAACGGGGTTTGTTGTCCCAAACGCTACTAGATTTCGAGTTAGACATTAGTTAAGGGGCGGTAATTTACTAACTTGATTTTATCGTACCTGACTATTCAGATAACTGCTACAATTTTGGGTAATTCTATCAATAGAGTTTCTTATCTCTAGACAAACTAAGCTAAATTTTCCTATGATTGATGTCTTTTATCCGATTCCCAAGCTGTTAGATACTATTCTGACGGAGATTTATGCCGAAAATCGCCGTAAACATGAAGAAAGAATGGCCGAATTACAAGTAATCTCTAATTCGTCCCTTCGCGATGCCTACGCTCAACAGCTATTATTAGATCGATTTCTTGCTCCCGTGGAAAATGCTCAACATAGCATTCAAAATGCCGCTAAACACGCTCAGTACATGGCAGAAGTAGTTAATTATTATCATCGTGACCATGGCTGTAGTCAAGAGCAAGCTCAAGAAATATCCCGTCAATTTCGGGCTTTAGCGGTTAAAATTTCTCAAATTGACTCTCTTTACGATTTAAAAATCATTTATCAAGTGGTTACTGTTTTCACCCAGCAATTATCAAGATTTAAACACCGAGAAAGAAATTATTCTTGGGAAAGGGAAATCAGAAAGGGTATTTTAGATCCCTTAAATACCTGCATTGCTGTGGAAAAAAATTTTCAAAGACGGGTAGCTTTGATGACTGGTGAACCCGCATCAGCTACGGTAATGGGATTATTAGAGTCAGAATAGACAATAGATACTGACTCTAGGGACATTTTTGGGGGAGTTTTAATACAAACTTCCCCCAATCATAGCCGCTAATAAAATAAAACCGACCCAAACATTTTGACCGAACATTTGACCATAAACTGGTTTAGGTAAATCCGATTGACGTAACAGCCGGTATTGACGCAACCAAGCGATCGCCGCTAGACCCAACCCTAGCCAAAAAGAGGCTGATAACTGCATTTTTTGCCCCTCCCAAGCCAATAAACCCACTGTTATGGCAAAAAAGACCCCCACGGCTTCCGGGGCGTATTTGCCGAAAAATATGGCACTAGAGTTAATACCAACCTTGAGATCATCCTCTCGATCGGACAGAGCATAAATTGTATCAAATGCCAATGTCCAAAAAATCACCGCTCCCCATAATATAAATGTATTACTATTTAACGCCCCAGTGACGGCACTCCAACAGATTAAAACCGCAAAACCCCAAGCGAGAGAAAGAACCAATTGGGGTACAGGAAAAAAACGCTTGGCGAGAGGATAGCAGATAATCAAGGGAACGGCGGCCACACATAGGCAAAAACTCAGGAAATTCAGATATAAAGCTAAAATTGCGGCGCAAAAGAAAGCAATCAGAGCGATAATCAAACCAACCTTGATCGATAAAGCTCTGGCCGCTAAAGGACGGTTACGAGTGCGATCAACCTGTGGATCAATATCCCGATCCCAAAGATCGTTAACCACACAGCCGGCGGCGCTAGTAGCCAAAGTTCCCAAAACGATCACCCCGATCAAGGGTAGCGGTGGCACCCCGTCTGCCGCCAAAAATACCGCCCATAAAGCGGGAATCATCAAAATTAACCTACCGGCGGGTTTATCCCAGCGCAAGAGGCGAATAATCGTCATCCAAGTGGGTTCTAGATCGGGTTGGGATATAGTCATAATTTCTCGTAAAAAGTAGAAACTAGGAGTTAAGGGGAATTATAAATTATAAATTATGAATTATGAATTATGAATTATAAATTATAAATTATGAATTATGAATTATGAAGTGAGAAGTGGGAAGTGGGAAGAAAAAAGCTGCCTCCTGCCTTTTGCCTTTTGCCTTTTGCCTTTTGCCCCTTCTGACAAGTAGCATAATGCCCAAAGGACTTAACGTGATTACCAGCCCCAACTATTAGGAACGCCTTTAAACGGACCAACCACATCGGAGGTTATCCATCCCCCGTAAAAGTTGCCGGGCTGCGGTTGTACTAATTCCCCATCGGCATAACAAGCACTCATTTTGGCGGGATAAAAAGCCAGATAATTCTTAATTGCTTGAAACTCTGGTGTCGGATCTGGATAATACCAAGCGGCGTTAATTGCCTGTTGATCCCCAACGGCGATATTATAATATCCCGCTAGACCTTTCCACTCACAAAAAGACTTTTCTGCTGTGGCTTGCAGGTATTCCATTTTAATATCTTGGGGCGGTAGATAATAAACTGGAGGATGACTGGTTTCTAGAACTCGATAACTGCTTTTAGTATCGGCAATTATCACGCCATTAAAGATAATTTTTAGGTGTTTAGGTGATAATTCTAGGCGCGGGGGACGAGGATAATCCCAGACGGATTCCTGTCCTGCTTTTGCTGGTATCGGTTGGGGACGAAACATAATTTTTCTTATATTATTCTCCGAGTCAGTTCACTGTTTACTGATTACTGATCACTGAAAAGAGTTTTCTCAGGGTTTCCACTCGTTCTCGATTGACATTTAAATCCGATTCTCCTAACCGGGAGGCCGAGCGAACATCGATCGCATTTTTGCTAGGATTAAGAGAAAATTCCACATCATCGACAAATCCCATCCATTGACTGCTAAATTCGGCGTAGAGATAGTTACTATCTTGGTTAATAATTTTAGTTCTCGGTTGGGAGGCGATAATTTTAGCTAATTGCTCGATCGCTTTTTCACCGCTACCCTGATAACTAAGGGGTTCGATCGCATGAGCCTGATCCTGACTCTGACTACTAACACAATTAGGAGTGACCGGACAAGGGGCCAGTTTACCTTCCCTGACTCCCAAATAATCGGGACGAGTACCAGCGAATAAACTGACGCTATCGGGAGCAATTAACCTAATTCCTAGCCAGATGAGCAGTATTCCCAGGAAAATAAACGGGGTTAGCCGGAAAGATTTTTTCACCGTGTCGGAAGTTTCAGTCATGCTAGTCTTACAGAATCACTTCAATTAACTTAACATTGATAGGTGTGACAAGATCAGGAGATAGAATAAGATGTTTCTCGATGAATTACAACCCGTTGTTAAAGAACTGATTCAACAACCGATCGCTTTTTTCGGTGGTTTTGCCTCTGGATTACTGCGCTTGAAACTTTCGGACGATCCCCTCAAAAAATGGTTAGAAGAGCAGGGATTAGTCAGTTTTAACGACAATAATCAGGATAACGGCAACAGTCCCCAGTCGATCTCGATCGATTAGGGATCAGGGGTTAGCTGTTGGGGGTGAGGGTATTCTCCCATCCCCAAAACCCCCCGCTTACTACCCCATCAGCTTAACTTGTTGCTGAAAGTAGATAAATTTCCTCGGCTACTCTTTTTAAGCGTCTTAATTGCGCTTCCATATCCTTTTTAGTCCATTTGGCGGCGAATTGCTGGAATCCCCACCCCACAACTGGATTAGGAATCGCAAACTCAAAACGATTGATGAGACAAGTGCCGCCATCATTGGGTTGACATTCCCAGCGATCGCAGCCGCGAAAAAAGCCTTCAAATTGCCAGACAATTAACCCCGGTTCCCTCTCAATCACCGTACTTTTCAGCGTTGGCTGAATTAGGGGAATTTGAATCAAAAAACGACTTCTCCCACCGATATCGGTCTTCCAATCGCCGATAGGTTCACAAACTAACACCGGATTCAACCAACGACGCATTAACTCTAAATCCGTGATACAACGCTCCACCGTCGTGGCACTAGCTTTAATCTGAATTGATTGTTCAAATACTTGACAAGATGACATTGATCTGCTTATAAATTACTGGCTGAGAATTATCGGTAGTCGGACAAAAATAAAGTTAACTGTGCAGACAAGGCAACAGTAAGGGTTTCGGCCTTGGTTACATTTCTTAACATAGTGTTATTTATAGCCTTTCTCATCAAGATGAAGTGTAACCTAATTTGCCATGGACGACCAGCGACCGACTCCCCAAAACGAAAACTTCCTACCTCACCATTAAGATAACTGCTCTCAAGCTCACTTTTTCACTAGCTTGACAAATTCTCGAAAACGTTGGCGTAATCTCTCGATATTAACTGATAATAACATTGGTATCGAGAACAAAGCGTTTAGTTATCTTCATTTAAGAGAGATTCTAAAATTTCAAGGGTTAATCCTCTCTCTTGTGCTTTTTGTCCAATAGTAGCCATCGTTTTATATAATTTCTCCAGAGATTCTTTTCTAGATAAATTTGAAGATTGAACATAAAAAGCGATTTTTTCTGCTATTCTTTGACGTTCTTCCTCCTTTGCATTCCAATAAGTTTCAGCAACATCTAAAGGAACTTTAATTTTAATTTCTGTTTGATAGTTTGTCATAATTATATTTTCTTAGTTTAGTTATTAGTAAAAAAATCAGTCGAAATTAATAGCCTCTCTTCCGCCAGCGTTACAGTCTAGAACTTTCAGTTACTCTAGCGCATTGTTAAACTGATTGTCAAGTTTAGTTACTCTCAATTTAAGATATGTAATTTACTTTGGTTGCGAAAAACCAACGCCGCTAGTGTAAGTATTCTTCAGCGCCTGGACTAAATCTAGAGATGACGTTGGGGGGAAGGCTAATCCAGGAACGGTAAATAAATTTGGCTGAGTTGTTTGCTATGATTAGGGGTAATTATTAACACTTCTTAAAAAGCGAGTGAAAAAATGAGGCAAGTCATTGTATATCGAGACGAAGACGGCTATTGGATTGTGGAGTGTCCAAGTCTCAAAGGCTGTGTTAGTCAGGGAAAAACGAAAGAAGAAGCCTTGATTAATATAAAAGAGGCGATTGCCGGTTATATTGCGGCTTTAGCGGAAGACGGACTGCCGATTCCAGAGGATACATTGGAAACATTTCTGGCGGTTGTGTGAGTAAGCTACCGAGTGTTTCAGGCAAGGACTGTATTAAGGCGCTGGAGAAAGTCGGCTTTTACCAAAAACGACGAGAAAGCAGTCACGTTATTCTTCGTCGAGATAACCCATTTTCTCAGGTTGTTGTCCCAGATCACCCCAAACTGGCAAAGGGAACTTTGCGTTCAATTATTAGAGACGCCGAGTTGAGCGTGGATCAGTTTATTACCTTATTATAAATATCCCCAGCAGCGTTAGGTTAAGCGCCGAGATCCAGAAAACGGGTTTCCTAAAGAAACCCGTTTTCTGTTATTAAAGACTAATTATTTAGGATTTGCTGAAAAACTTTTTGCCGCAAACCCTAACTATAGGCTCAAGCTCACTTTTTCACTAGCTTGAGCAACTCTCGAAAACGTTGGCGTAATCTCTCGATATTAGCCGATTTACCGCCATAACGCCAATCAACGTAAGCGCGAGCAATCTCCTCGATAATATTCGCCACTGGCGGCGGTTGGACGCGGCGGGCAGCGGCGGCGTATTCTAAAGGAGTTTGAGCGGGATGTTTACCATAACCGGCTTCTGTTAAGATTCCTAACATTTGCTGGTATAAACGCTCGATCGGTGGTAGTTTAGCTAACTTGCGACCCCGACGCCAACCATGGAACTGTCGCCATCCTAACCAACCAGCGTAAGCGAAGACGACCCCCACTAAACCGCCGAGAATTCCCCCGAAAAGACTGCCGGAAATAAAGCGCCATAACCAGGCCAATAACTTACCGATAGTAACGATAACATTTTCCCAAATCAGACCGAGAAAACCCGTTACTGGAGAGGGCAACCATCCGGCCACCCATTGCCAAAATTGCTTGAGGACGCTAAAAGGTTCCGCTTCCTCAAAGGATGGGGGAATTAATTCGTGGCCCGGGATAGGATCGAAAGTGTACCAACCGTAACCAGGGAAAAACACCTCTGTGATGGCGTAAGCATCCGTATTTTGGACAACATAAAAGCCAGTGAAAGGATTAAACTGGCCAGGGGCAAAACCGGTGGCTAATCGGGCAGGAATACCGATCGAGCGTAACATAATCGTTAACACGGTGGAAAAATGATCGGCGTAACCCCCCTGAAAACGAAACAAAAAGGCCGAGACTAAATCCTCATTTTCGGCTAAAAAGGGCAAATCGGTTTTTAATTCGTAGTTTTGCTTTAATGCTTGGGCCAAATATAGGGCCTTCTCGTAGGGAGAGGTTAAGGGTTTGGGAGATTTGGCCAGCAATTCCTCGGTTTTTCGGCGGACTTTCGGGGCAATTTCGGCAGGAATTTGTAAATAATACTTGAGAATAGACTTAGGGTAGGTTTCTGGAGCAGCTCGCAGTTGGCTGCGATTGCGTTCCGGCACTTGTGAGATTACAGTATAAGTTAGCCCTTCTGCTAATCCCCCCGGCGACCTTAAGCTATTTTCTCTGTCCAAAGATACCTGTCGGGTAGGAAAAAAGAGAAACTGGGGCGAGGTAAGAGCAGGGATAATATTCGGTAAACTGGAGACAATGCTGTAGGTTTGGACTACCTGATGGGTTTTTGCTTGGGTTGCGGGTAGTGGCACAAAAAAGCGATAGGACCAACTACTGCGATTTAAATCCTCTACTTCTTGATCTCGCGAGATTTGCCACCCTTGACCAGTATAGCGATCAAAGGCCATCGCCCGCCAGAATCCGGGGGCTTGGGAACGTACCCGCATGACTGTCTGGGGAGTCATACTTCCCCGCAAATTTTGGTTAATTTGAGGGTTAAAACCGTAATAAAAGGTAGAATCTAACTGTCCTGACCCTGTAGTGGGACTATTACCGCCATTTACGCCACCATTCCCCGTTTCACCCTCGCGCACATAGCCGGGGTTAACGATTTGTCTGTCTCCCTGTTCAAAATCCTGATTTTCCATACCTCCTGGACTATTGACGGGAAAAGATTGAATTTGATAACCCGGAAAACGCGGCATCAGAGCAAAAATTGTCAATCCCAAGAGGAGAATTGTCAGAAAGAAAATCCCGAAACGTTTGGGAGAAAGGGAAGAATTTTGCGGGGAAACTAATTTTTTTGTGGCTAGATGCGGGGATTTCCTTGAGAAGAAAGGGAGACTCTGATTGAGATTATCTAAACCTAAACGAGAACGATAGTCTAAAACTAGGGTAGGTAGGGATAAAAACAGAAAGAGGATTAACCAAGGCGCAAAAGCGAGGGTTTGGGAGATTGTCCCTGCGACTCCCAAGAGAATTAAACCGATTACCATAGAATACCCTAAATCTTTGCGTCGGGGCAGGTCAAAACTATGGAGAATTTGTAATTGAATTAATAATTGTGTTAGGGCAATGCGACTATCCTGCATCGCAACGATATTACCCAAGAATAGCGCCAACACTACCAACATTCCGATCGCTATACAAAATTTTGCCCCGATATTGCGCTTTTTCCTGCGTCGCCAACTCCAGATTCCGCCGATAATACTGAGAGGAACAGCCCAAATACTGGTATAACTATCGGTAGCCACATCGGTGGCGATAATACCGACGATTACTAAAGCTTGCACCAGAATTCTTAAAATAATCGATTCCTCGGTTTCTGGTAGGGGAAAAGATTCTATCTTTTGCCAGAGGGTTTTTAAGGAAGGTTTTGGACGAGCGGCACTGCTAACCATAGGCTAAATTGGGAGAAGGATCAAAAAGTTAATTTTATGTTTCCCAGTTCTAATCTCGATCGCTCCATGGGGTAAAGTGGATTTTAGATGTCAGGAGATAGGAAAATAGGGAGATAGGGAGATGGGGAGAAAAAAGCTGACTACTGATAACTGATAACTGATTACTGATTACTGATTACTGACCTATGATAGCCGTTACCAACCCTGAAATTTTACCGTTACTTCATCCCCTGATTGGACAATTAGCCACAGCAATTCTGTCCCACTGGGAAAATTATCTTGATTTGTCGCCCTTTGAGTTGCCGGAAGGTTTAGGCTATGTGGAGGGACGTTTAGAAGGGGAAAAATTAATTATCGAGAATCGCTGCTATCAAACTCCCCAGTTCCGCAAAATGCACCTAGAACTGGCTAAACTGGGCAATGGTTTGGATATTCTCCACTGTGTCATGTTCCCCCGTTCAGAATATCCGCTGCCGATGTTTGGATGTGATATAGTCTCCGGCAAAGCGGGAATCAGTGCCGCTATTGTGGATCTTTCTCCCACCAGTAGCGATAAAACTCTCCCTAGTGCCTATAATCAGGCTTTAGCGGCTTTACCTGGGGCTGATTTCGCCCAAGCTCGTGATTTACCGCCTTGGGGTCATATTTTCTCCCAATATTGTCTGTTTATTCGACCCGAAACCGCCGCCGAGGAACGACAATTTTTACAAAGAGTTACAGATTTCTTGACAATTCACTGCAAATGTGCTAAGGAAAGTCAGCCTCTTTCCGGGGAAGAAGCGCGCATTTATTTACAGGGACAACGGGATTATTGTAGTCAACAGCAAAAAAACGATAAAACTCGGCGTGTACTAGAAAAAGCCTTTGGTTGGGAATGGGCAGAGCGTTATATGACGGGTGTTCTCTTTGATCTGCCCGATTAAACTGAACTATCCCCTCCCCCCTTGCTCCTAGGGTTGATTCATCGCAGGGTTGATTCATGAATCAACCCTACCCTTAATAAGGGGGGAGCCGACAATTTTTAACACCTACCTCTTATTTAGAGATTTTCTGCAACCTCATCGCTATTTTTCCCATTTTTGAACTCTCAAACCCTAATTAGGCCAGAAGTCTCTTGAAACTTAACAATATTAACAGACAAGGACGGGAAAATAATTGCTAGATTGGGTTAGGTACAGTCAAATGTAACCGCGAGAACAAGAGAAAAAAGGCGGTTTTACCTAGCAAAACCGTCAAAAAGCCCTAGCTTAATTTCTCGATTCTGACGATTAAATAAATATTAAAACAGCCGATGAATCTAACGAACTTTCCTTGGTTAACTGCCATCATCCTTTTTCCCATCGTCGCCGCTTTATTAGTTCCCATAATTCCCGATAAAGACGGTAAAACCGTGAGATGGTTTGCTCTGACGGTGGGATTAATCGACTTTGCCCTAATTATCTACGCTTTCTATAGCAGTTACGATTTCGCTAATCCCAATCTGCAATTAGTGGAAAGTTACCAATGGTTGCCCGAAATTGACCTAAGATGGTCCTTAGGAGCCGATGGCCTCTCCATGCCTCTGATTATCTTAACGGGATTTATCACCACTCTGGCTATCTTAGCGGCTTGGCCGGTGACTTTTAAACCGAAACTATTCTACTTCCTGATGCTGTTGATGTACGGGGGACAGATTGCGGTGTTTGCCGTGCAGGATCTGTTACTGTTCTTCCTCGTCTGGGAATTAGAATTGGTCCCCGTCTATCTCATCCTCTCTATTTGGGGCGGTAAACGCCGTCTCTACGCAGCCACCAAATTTATCCTTTACACCGCCGGAGGCTCTCTCTTCATCCTTGTAGCGGCGCTGACGATGGCTTTTTATGGCGATACCGTCTCCTTTGACATGGTGACTATTGCCGGCAAGGATTTTCCCCTGAAACTGCAATTATTCCTCTACGCTGGTTTTCTGATTGCCTACGGGGTAAAACTGCCGATTTTCCCCCTCCATACTTGGCTACCGGATGCCCACGGCGAAGCCACTGCCCCTGCCCATATGTTACTAGCGGGAATTTTGCTTAAAATGGGTGGTTATGCGCTCCTACGCATGAATATGGGGATGTTACCCGATGCTCACGCCGTTTTCGCCCCCGTTTTGGTGATTTTAGGGGTAGTTAATATTATCTACGCCGCCTTAACTTCCTTTGCCCAACGCAATCTTAAGCGCAAAATTGCCTATTCTTCCATCTCTCACATGGGATTTGTCCTGATTGGTATGGCTTCCTTTACCGATATTGGCACAAGTGGGGCGATGTTACAGATGATTTCCCACGGACTGATTGGGGCGAGTTTATTCTTTATGGTCGGTTGTACCTACGATCGCACCCATACCCTGATGTTAGACGAGATGGGCGGTGTCGGCAAGAAAATGAAGAAAGTTTTTGCCATGTGGACTACCTGTTCCCTCGCTTCCCTCGCTTTGCCCGGTATGAGCGGTTTTGTGGCGGAATTAATGGTATTTATCGGTTTTGCCACCAGTGATGCCTATAGTCCCACTTTCCGCGTCATCATCGTCTTTTTAGCAGCTATCGGTGTCATTCTCACCCCGATTTATCTCTTGTCCATGTTGCGAGAAATTCTCTATGGGCCGGAAAATAAGGAATTAGAAGAACACCATGTCCTAGTGGATGCGGAACCCCGGGAAGTCTTTATCATCGCTTCTCTATTAGTGCCAATTATCGGCATTGGACTCTATCCCAAAGTGGCCACGACGATTTACGATGCTACTACCAATAAATTAACCGCCCTAGCGCGTAATTCTGTCCCCAGTTTGGTACAACAGGCAAAGGCAAAAACCCCTAGTTTCTCCCTTTATTCCCTAAAAGCTCCCGAAATCTAAGGAGTTACCAGTTATCAGTTATCAGTTATCAGATTTGAGTTTTAAGTGAGCAGTATGTATTAAGTGAGCAGTATTAAATAGTAGTTTCCCACTGTCTTTTCACTGTTTACTGATTACTGTTCACTGATTACCGAAAAATCCCCATCCTACCCAATCACCTCGTGTAAATCCGTCGGTGCCAGATTAGGATAAACCACTTCACCATCTTTAAACCAGATAATGCGTCCGGAATTACGCGCCACATCAGCCTCGTGAGTTACCATGACGATAGTAATGCCACTGTTATTCAATTCCGAGAAAATAGCCATCACCTCTTGGGTAGTTTTCGAGTCTAGCGCCCCCGTGGGTTCATCGGCAAGTAATAATATGGGTTGATTGACAATTGCCCTAGCAATAGCGACGCGCTGCTGTTGTCCCCCCGATAATTGATTCGGTTTATTGTGCAGTCGATTATCTAATTTTACCCTCGTTAAAGCAGCGATCGCTCTTTCCTTTCTTTCCTGGGGAGGAACCCCACCATAAATCATCGGTAACATGACATTTTCTAGCGCACTCATCTGGGGTAAAAGATGGAATTGCTGGAAAACAAAGCCGATTTTACGATTGCGAATCTGAGCTAAATCCCCATCCGGCAGCGTGGAAACGTCCAGATTTTCTAGATAATAGGACCCCGAGGTGGGACGATCAAGACAGCCGATAATATTCATGGCTGTGGATTTTCCCGAACCCGAAGCCCCCATAATAGCGCAATATTCCCCTTTTTTCAGGCTTAAATTGATGTTATTAAGGGCTTTAACCATGGTTTCGCCACTGCCGTAGATTTTAGAGACATTTTCGAGGCGAATAATTACTGGCTGATAGACTTCGGCTTTATCGTTGCGTTGGCTGAGAGAGGAAGTATCAAAACTCATGAAATAAATAGAGATAAAACCAATAAATGCAGCTATTCTAACCTGAGCAATTTTCCATTCAAGCAACGTCCTTGAGAAAACCGACCAGAGGCAAGAAAACCGGCGCTAAATTCGATCGAGCTACGGCTAAACAGGGATAGGAGCGATCACTATAATTTTCCCCAGGCTGCAAGGGAAAAATCTTTTCTCCTAAAGAGATAAATACCCCGCCGGCGGCCTGTAGAATTGCCCAAACGGCGGCAATATCCCAGACTTTTGGGGTTGCTTCCACTCCTCCCAAAACCGTGCCATCGGCAACCAAAAGCAGATTATAACTAGCCACTCCTATCATCCGCACTTTGCAGGGAAAGGGATTTTTTAATATATCTGTACTACGAGCGCAGAGATTAAACAGATGATTTTTGCTAGGAAAATCTTCGCTGGTGTGAATCGGTTGACCGTCGCGGTAGGCCCCTAGCGGACCGGTTAAACCCGTCTCACCGTACCAATAACCATAATAGGCCTGTTTTAGGCAGGGGAGATAAACAAATCCGAACACAGGAGTGCCCCGGTAGAGAAGTCCTAGGGAAATGCCCCAGATGGGAATACCGCGAGTAAAATTAGTCGTGCCGTCGATCGGATCCACTACCCAACACCATTCTTGATCCGGGAAAATATGGGTAGTTTCCTCGGTTAGGACTCCATGATCCCGGAAAGTGCCAGCAATTAGCGATCGCAATTCCCCATCAGACCAACGGTCGGCAGCCGTCACTAAAGTCCCATCTGCTTTATTGGTGGCCTGTAATTTGCCAAAATCAGCCAGTAAGCGATCGCCAACCTGGCCAGTAGCCTGATAACAAAAGTCTAAAACCTGACTCCAAAAAGTTTCCATAATTTTCTCGTTCGTCTTCTAGTAGAATATCAAATCATTGTCTAAACTTAGGTAGTCGAGATTGAGCGCGGAACCCCACAAGGAGATCAGACTAGCTACCCGTCTAGAAGCGATACTTTACCTAAAAGGGCAGCCTGTCCCCTTAACCGAGATGGTGACATTAACCAACAGCGATCGCTTGACGGTAGAAGATGCCATGATCGAGTTAATGTCCGATTATGCCCACCGGGATAGTGCCTTGGAAGTGGTGGAAACCCCCCTCGGTTATAGTTTACAATTGCGGTCAGCTTATCAGAATTTGATCGAAGACCTGATCCCGGCCGAATTAGGCACGGGAACCCTCCGCACTTTAGCAGCGATCGCAATAAAAGAACCGATTTTACAAGCGGATTTAATTAATTTACGGGGCAGTACGGCCTATCAACAGGTTCAGGACTTGGTAGAACGAGGATTTGTGAGAAAACGCAAGCAAAACGAAGGTAGATCCTACTGGTTAGAAGTAACCGATAAATTTCATCAATATTTCGAGGTTGACAATCTTAGAGAACAGGGTATTCTGGAACCTACCGATCAGGAATAGGGAGAGAGGGTATATTATGGGTAAATATTTCTGATCACTGAGCTAAACTTGAAGAAGATGGGGGGGGCTTCAGGCAATCAAGAAGAGCGATTTGTTAACCTATATCCAATAACCACTACAGCGTGGGAGTTCTGATGACTTTTAATCCTGATTTTTTTCCCTGGGAAACCGAAGAACAAAATGATAACTGTCTGATGCAGTATCTCCAGCAGCAGCATCCTGAAACCCTTGAGAGAATAGCCCAATCGGTCAGTAGCGAAATTAAAGATATTATCTCGCAAAACGTCAGGGGATTGGTGGGAATGTTGCCCTCAGAGGATTTTGCGGTACAAATTACCACCGACCGCGAGAATTTGGCGAATCTTCTCGCTTCAGCGATGATGACAGGTTATTTCCTCGGTCAAGTGGAGAAGCGCCATCATTTAGAATCAATTTTGTTAGCTACAGAATCAATTAAATTGGGCAAAAAACCCAAAATAGATTAATCTTCACCCAATACAGAGACACTTTCATCGGTGTCTCTATCGGTTTTTAACCCCCTTTGGCAAAACTCACCATCACCAAAATCGAGAGCAGGATACCGGGGACAAGTAAACCCGCTAATAATCCAAATTCAGTCAGCGTCATAGGAGAATATGCCCAAAATTCCATCACTTCCCACTCTAACCCCCTCTTCCGGCTACCTCAACAAAGCTTAAGGAAAATTTAAAGCCTTTTACCGGGTTTTCTTCCTACACAAACCAAAGAGAGTCGTTTTGATGTTGCCAAGCAGTTTATAATTCTTTTTTCAGCGCCTCGTATAAAGCTGAATAATCTTGTTCTGCTAATCCCATTGCTAAAGCTTTTTCAAGAAGGTGCTGTACTCCTGTTAGGGGAAAAGTGGTTAAATCTAACTTCTCCGATTCCTCTAAAAAAAGATTAACATCTTTCAGTAAATGTTTAGTGGGAAAGTTAGGGTTAGCATAATTTTTCTCTAACATTCTGGTTAATTTTTTGTCAAAAGTAGGCGCATATAAGGCACTTTGACGCAGGATAGTCATGAACTTTTCTAGATCTACTCCTTGCTGGGATAAAAAAGCTAAACTCAAACCAAAAGCGCTGGTTAGAGAGGCAATTAATTGATTTAAAGCTAATTTTAATGCTGCGGCGGTTCCCACTGCCCCGATTAACATCGGTTTTTGACCAAAATATGCTAATAAATTTGACCATTGATGGAACTGTTTCTCCGTTGCTCCCACCATAACTAAGAGAGTCCCCTTTTTAGCTTCGGGAATACTTCCTAGCACGGGTGCTTCTAGATATTCTCCCCCTTTAGCCACAATTTGATCTCGCAGTTGTTTACTTTCAGAAGGAGCAATAGTTCCCATCTGAATAATAGTCCGATTATTAAAGTTAGATTGCTCGGAATTTAATCCTAACACCTCTTGGATAGCGGCGGCATTAGTTAACATTAAAATCAGACAATCTGCCTCTTGAATTACTTGTTCAGGAGAGTTAACTGTTTTGGCTCCCAACTGCTGTAAAGGTGCTAATTTTTCTAAGGTGCGATTATAGGCAATAACAGAAATTTTCTGATTTAATAATCTTTCTACCATTGGCGTTCCCATTAATCCTGTTCCCAAAAATCCAACTTTCATAACTTAATTTTTCCCTGATTTAGTGATTAGTTTTTACTTGTTTTTATGGCTGTCCAATGACGATTAGAAGACTGATAAATTTTAACATTTTTTAATCCCGACTGCTGGATTAAATCGGCGATTTCTGCTAGGGTAAAAGCCGCTCGCAGGGAGTCTTGAAATAGTTGCGATTGTCGGGGAGAAAAATTAGGATCGATTTCCCTCACCATCCCCTGGATTATTTCCTCGGAATCGGGACGGAATAAATCTCTTAAAAAAATGCCACCATTGGGTTTTAAGACTCGCTTAATTTCGCGTAAAAAAGGCAGAGGATTTTCGAGATGATGGATTAAACTATTAGAAATAACTAAATCAAATTGCTCGGATTGGTAGGGAAGATTTTTTCCATCAACTTTCTCCAATTTGATCTGTTCTTGACAGTTAGCATTAAGGATATTTTTTTGACCAATTTCTAACATAGAATCGGCCAGATCAATAGCGATAATTTGCCATTGGGGACGTAGTTGACTGATCATAATCGGAATGCGTGCAGTACCGGTTCCTACATCTAATACCCTAGCATTAATACCGGCCAATTGTACGGCTTCTTTAGCGAAATTAGTATTAACTTCAGTGAAGTCCATGGCATCATATTCGATCGCTTCTTCCCGATCATCCATTACTTCTGGTTCTAAAATTCTTTCCATAGAAAAGCTATCTTTAAGGATTACAATATTCACAATACATAGGATCGGCAGTTTTTTGACCGTTGGGAAAGAGTTTTTCCTCTCGATAATCACACCTTTGACAACCGTATATTTCCAGTTTAATTAAAGAGGTGGGAAAGTGACATAAACCACAGGGTAAACCCGCTTTTCTTTCGATAATATCAAACCCCGGACAACCACAATTAGGGCATAATTGATTAAGTTTTTGAACAAGATTTGCTGTCGCAGCAACAATTGCTTTCATCCGCGTGGGATTGTGCATAGCACGCATATCGGTTTCTAGGTGTACTTTGCCGTTTTTGTCAAGAATATCTTCAACAATTTTAACTAAATTTTTCTGGTCAGTAATTCCCTTAAAAATCTGCTCGGAGTCGAGAGAATTTTTATCAAACATCACCACTAAACCATGACTAGGAAACCCGATTTTTTCAGCAAATTCTAAAGCAGCTGCTAGATTAGTGACAGTTTGGTGAGCGTGATTAGTTTCCGTGACTATTGCTTGACCAATTATTTCTAGATTATGGACTCGATCGAGCAATAAAATCAATTCACGATTACAGGAAACTAGCGGCAAGTTGGGATAGGGATAAAAACTACCCTCACTAGCAATTCCGATATCGTATCCCGAAAGCTCGATCGCTTGTTGTGCCTTCCTGCGCGCGGTTTCAATTTGTGTCCCGATGCGCTTAATATCCCGGGTAAAAGTGCCAAAGCGATCGGTATTAAAATTATCGGGTACAATCACCTTAAGACCTATTTTTTCCTCTAAAATCGGTGCAATTACCCGCTCTTTTCCGTGCATAGTCCCTAAAATTGCTATCCGATCTTGAAACATCTTTGTCAAGTAAAAAGGAGACAGGAGACAAATATAACTGATAACTGATGGTGGGTTACGGCGAATACTAAATAGGTGGTAAAATATCTAAATTATTGTCGCCTAACCCACCCTACACTAAGTTGCTGGGGTTTTTTCCTGAGCTTGTTTTAATCTTTCTGCTGCTGTTTCCATGACTTCTGCAAAGTTTTCGATAATTTCACCGGGGTGCGCTTCCAGGATTTTTGTAGATAGGGAAATGCGATTTTTATATTCGTCAATTTCCGCGACTACCACTTTAATTGCTTGACCAACTTTAAAGAAAGTCATGGGAGAATTAAAAGAGGCTCCCGTCACCTGTTTAGCATGGAGTAATCCCGTCACTCCACCGCAATCGACAAAGACACCGTAGGGTTGTAATTTAACCACGGTGCCACTTAATAATTTACCCACAGCTAATTGACTGATAGCGTTAGCGCGAGCAATTTCTCGCTGAGACAAAACTAACTTATTATTTTCTTGATCGATTTGAATAAAAGTTGCGGTTAAAAGTTGTCCGATCAGGGAATCTAAATCATTTTTTTCGATTAAATGGGAGCGAGGGATAAATCCTTTTAATCCCTCCACTTCCCCCGTCACTCCTCCCTTATTCACCCCCGTGACGCGCAGCTGCACCGACTTGCCACTTTCAGAGATTTCCCTGACATTTTCCCAAGCTTTTTGCAGTAATAATTGACGCAGAGATAGGGTAACTTGTCCTTCCGCATCCTGTCCACGGGTAATCAGAAAATCGAATTCTGCACCTATGGGTAAAGCTTCAGCAATGGAAGTGACATTTTCCAGGGAAATTTCCCTTAAAGGAATAAAAGCGGAGGATTTGCCGCCAATATCGATGAATGCTCCATCGGAGGTGTGTTGATCTACTCTCCCGCGCACGATCTGCCCTTTTTCAAATTGATAATCGTATTGATCAAGAGCTTTGGCAAAATCGTCCATGGAAAAGGCAGGGTTCGGTGTCATGATAAATAGAATGGTTACAAATGTGATTTCGAACTGCTTCCAGTGTAAGCTGAAGCTTGAGGGGTCAGACCATTAAGATTTAAGAAGACTAAATAACTCTAGCACATGATCCCAGGCAGATTTGGCCGCCTTAGCATTATAACTAGCTCTTTGGTCGCAGAAAAAGCCATGGTCGGCGTTTTCATAGCGGAAAACTCGATGAGGAATTTGATTACGGGTTAATGCGTGTTCTATCTCATCCACTTGCTTTTGAGGAATACTCGCATCTAACATCCCGAAAAATGCGTAGATTGTCCCCTTGATTTGGGGAGTCACCTTCACTGTCGCTTGGCCACCGCCGGGGGTTCCCGTGGTGATTCCCGCACCGTAAAAAGAGGCAGTAACTTTGATATCCTCTAGAGTGGAGACAAGATAAACCACATGACCACCAAAACAAAAACCGATCGTGCCGACACCGGTTTTTTGCACCTGTGGCAAACTATAAAGATAATCGATGGTGGCTTGGATATCGCTGAGTAATTCGGCTGCTTTGGTTTGTTCCTTATACTGACGACCGATTTCGATATCTGCCATACTGTACCCCGTTTCAAAACCGGGAGCAAATCGCTGATAAATGGCAGGTGCGATCGCTATATAGCCTTCTTGGGCAATTCTGCGGGTGACATGGCGAATATGGTCGTTTACGCCGAATATTTCCTGAATTACGATAATTGCCGGATAAATTCCCACTCGATCGGGAATGGCTAAATAGGCATCTATGTCAATATCTTTGTTAGAAATCGTAACAGTTTGCGTATTAATAGTCATAATTTTCTCGATGAAAAGGGTGTTGGGGTTTTAGGGTGTTGGGGTTTTAGTTGAATCTCCCCATCCCCCCATTCCTCAAATTAAAACAAACTTTGCCAAGGCTGCGGCCACCCCATTTAAGTCTACACTGGGGGCAACCCAATCGGCTTGATCCTTAACGGCTTGGGGAGCATTACCCATGGCGACACCGACACCCGCATAGGTGAGCATAGAAACATCATTAAAATTATCACCGATCGCCATAACGTTTTGCGGTTGTAATCCTAGGATATCTTCGGCCAAAAATTGGGTGGCGCTTCCCTTAGTGGCCTCAACGTGGGTAACTTCAAAAAAAGTCGGACTCGATTGGGTAAAGTATAAATCTTGATTTTGATAGCGTTGCTGTAAATGCTGCCAAATCTCGGCGATAAATTGCTTATCTTCCCCCATGGCCAGGATTTTAGTGGTTTTGTGGGCAACTTTGCGTAAATCTCCCACTGCTTCGGCAATAATACCCGATCGCTGCCGATAGAATTCCGTTTCCGCGTTTAATTGCCGCACATAAAGCACATCGTCCATATAAAAATTAAGGGAGATTTTCCCCTTCCATTGGGGTTGTTCGAGATAATCTAAAAGATCGATCGCTAAGTCGGGGGAAATGGGGGTATGTCGATGGTGAACTTGGGAAACAGGATCTTGAATCCAAGCGCCATTGTAAGCAATTAAAGGTAAAGTCGATTTAAGGCGTTGATGAAAACGTAAAGCCGAGCGGTACATCCTGCCAGTGCCAATAGCGACGGGAATCCCCTTTTTTTGGACGGCCGAGACAGCTTGCACCACAGCCGGATTAACCTGATTGTTATCACCGGCGATCGTTCCATCCACATCGACAACGATTAAGCGAATATCCACAGTCTTTTCCCATTCAACGGTAACAGTTAACAGTTTGCCACTTCCCCCATCAAAAAGGGCAAGAATTAAGTGGTCTGTTAAGTATTGGGTAAATTTTGGTATTCAGCCAAAGCACTCATAAAAAAGAAGTCTCCCCAAATTAAACCCGTATCATAGATTTGGGTGGGTTGGATCGATGCGGGATGATGATAACAACCATGACGCAATAGACTCATCTCTGGGGCGGTTTCGTCGGGAAAATAGGCAAAAGAAGTCAAATTCAAGAGAGTATTATCGATCGCCTCTCGATAGGTTCCATAACTAGGATCACTGCTGGGTAAAGCTTTTAATAAGCGAATCATCCCCGCCACCGCGATCGCTGCTGCCGAAGAATCCCTTTCGGTAGCGGCATTTTTTTGCAAGGCATAATCAAAGTCCCAAGGGGGAATAAAATCTCCGGCGCGTCTTTGTCCACCGGGCCAACGATCGGGCAAATTTTCCAGATAATAATTAATGGCAGCCTTGGCAATGGTTAACATTTCCGGATCGCCGGTGTAAATATAGGCCGTCGTGGCACTATAAATAAACCAAGCTTGACCCCGGGACCAAGTGCTATCATCACGCCAACCCTGTTTTCCCTCATTAAATAAGAAATTTCTATAGGTGGGAGAGTTGACATTTTGATCAAAATAGCCTCTTTGCCAAGTTCCTGTTTTACCCGGGCGACGGTTAGCGCCAAAGGTGCGGCTAATGGTGCGGATGTGGGAAAGGGCCTTTTCTTGCCAATCTTTTGCTTCCTTGGGGTCAGAATTGTGGCGACTTGCCCAGAGCAGTTGTTCTATATTGATCGTATGGTCCATAAAAACGTGCCAATGTTCTTGCCGATCAGTGCGATCGGCCTTGCGTAACCAGCCAAAAGTCCCGATATCGGTGTGATAACTCCCTTTACCATCCTGAAAGGGTTGCGCTAGTTGTCTGGCCCCCCGTAAAGTTATCTCTAAAGCTGTCTGTTTTTCCTTGCCCTGTCCCGACTCAAACCAAGGAGCAAACACCAGTACATTATTAAGAGCGATATCTTTGTTCTTCAAACTGGCTTCTTTTAAGGGATCGCTCCATTTTTTCGCAGCAGCTGCCCAAAATCCCGCATCCATAGGGTTTGATTCTAAGTCAGCAATTTTCCATAATAGAGCAGGAAAAGCCCCTGCCGCCCAAAAATCGGCTTTTTCTAACTTCCAAGTGCCGGGGGTGGGACTATTCCCCCTCCGTAGCCAATTTAAGAAGTTAAAACCCGATGACTCTGGATGGGTAAGATAGGGATAGAGAATGCCCCGACGGGCATAACTATCGAGATAATCGATCGTAGTGGCTAGTTTCATCTTAGCCAGATCGAGACAGAGCTTAATTCTTTCAGCTAGGGGCATTTTAGCCCGCAATTCCGCCGCCGATTCGGGACGATGGATAATCCGGACGGCCACCGCACTGATCGCCGCCCCCGTACCTATAATGATGAGCGTGCGTCGCTTCAAATTCCTGACTCCTAAGCTGGATAGATGCGAATACGGCGATTCGGTTCCTCTCCGAAGCTATCGGATTGGAGACGGTAATGTTCCACTAATTCGTGTTGCATTTTCCGCACTTTCGCCGAGCGGGGCAGTAACTCCACCGGTTGGCCGGTAGGGATAACGATTTGTTCCACCGCTAACCGGGCCTCCTCCAAAGCTTCGATCTCGTCATCGCTGCCGCTGCGGGCAAATAAACGCACGTCCGCACCTTCCTGATTCATCGGGTCATCAATGCCCAAAATCCGCTTTAAACCGCGAGAAATTTGGGGCAGGGTATTGGACTTGATGCCGTGGATGGGAATTTGTCTCACTTTAGCAATTTGACGCAATTTTGACTGATTTTTAACGTGGGAACGCAGGGCCAGCACTGCGTCGGCCCCCTGTAGGTCTTTGGTCAACACGATCGGCAAATCTAGGGCCTGTACTACCTGTTCGATCGGAGCGCGACTAACCCCGTAGGGATAGACATAAACTGGCCAATCTTCGCCATTAGGACCGGGGACGCGGACTTTTTCCGTTTCCGGTTCTTCCTGCAGCCAAGATTGTTCGAGGAGGCGATCGAAATCGTTTTCCCGGTTGAGAGGGCCCGCAGGGAAACGGGCCACGGGAGTCATCCGGCCATCGGCCCGCCATCCCTTGGGTTTATCCATTTCCGGGAGATAATTGCCGCGCAAAGGGGTCAACTTTTCCGGTTTTGGTTCTTCCTGAGCGACCTGTACTTTTCCCTCCTCGTCCACCCAACGGATTTGGGCAATTGCTTCCCGTCCCCGCAGCAGTTGGTCGATAGTGGTGGATACGTCCTCGTGAATCACCCAGCGCTGACGTTCCAACATTTCGATGGCAATGTCAAAGGTGGGCGGTGCTTTGCGTTCTAAAACGGTTTTTTGGGAACCCCGGCGGCGTGCTTCTTCGTCTCCGAGAGTTACTGCCTGAATTCCCCCGACTAAATCCGATAAAGTCGGGTTTTTAATTAAATTTTCCAGTTGATTGCCGTGGGCGGTTCCCACTAACTGCACCCCGCGTTCGGCGATCGTGCGAGCGGCCAGAGCTTCTAGTTCCGTACCGATCTCATCAATCACGATTACCTCTGGCATATGGTTTTCCACTGCTTCGATCATGACTTGATGCTGCAATTCCGGACGGGCCACCTGCATCCGACGAGCGCGACCGATGGCCGGATGGGGAATATCTCCATCCCCGGCGATTTCGTTGGAGGTGTCGATAATCACTACCCGTTTATTGAGATCGTCGGCTAAAACTCGGGCTATTTCCCGCAAGGCCGTGGTTTTCCCCACCCCCGGACGACCCAGCAGCAGCAGGGATTTTCCTGTTTCCACTAGGTCGTTAATTAGGGTGATCGTACCAAAAACAGCCCGACCGATACGACAGGTTAAACCGATAATTTCCCCGTCTCGATTGCGAATGGCACTGATCCGGTGCAGGGTGCGTTCAATCCCGGCGCGATTATCGCCGCTAAAACTGCCCACCCGGGCGATCGAATACTGGATTTCTTCTTTTGAGATCGGTTCGTCTCCCAGATCGATCGCCCCATCGGGAAAACGCGCTTCTGGTATGCGTCCCAAATCCATAACTACTTCGATTAGTTGATGCTGCCGCGGGTGTTCCTCGATTTTGCCGCGAATCCGAGCGGGTAGAATTGCCAAGAGTTTGTTTAAGTCGTCGGTCACTGGCATCCGAGAGGAGGGTAGGGTTTCTGGCATTAAATTAATAGTAAAAGGTTTTGGCGATAATTGACTGTTGTTATTTCCAGGATTTTCTTGGGGTCTAACACATTTAGGGGTTAGTTGTCAATTAAAAAAATATTATAGTTTTTTGAGCAAGGCTAGGCTTTTAATTGAGCAACCACCATAGAAGCGGCTTTAAGGGCTTCTTGGTAAGATTGGGGGTCATTTTCAAGGTTAGGCTGGTCTAAATGCTCTAAAATTGGCAAAATCAATGAACGGGCGTAACTTCCATAGGCAATACCAGCGATTTTTTCTCTCAGTCCCAGTTGCTCTAATTTGGTCACGGTGTGGTCATTGGTTCCCCCGGCTAACTGCACAAATCCGGCTAGATTGCTGGAAAGGACTTTTTTGGCCATATTAATGGCCGGGTGGGTGGTCCCTTTGCCGATATCGCCGCTCATCGGTCGGCCGTCCGTCTGCCAAATCAGAGGACAGCTTAGGGGTGAAATGGTTTCTCGCAGATAGTGGAGGTAATCAATGATATATTCATCATCTTGGCAACTTATGGCCAGGATTTTTAGGTTTTTAGTTAAAGGTGCGATCGCTTGCCAGAGTCGGGCAAATTCCTCCCCATGACCGACTTGGGTATGAATTTCGATCGCATCTACTCCCATTTCGATAATTAAGGGGATAATTTCTTCAGGTTGACAGACACGGGATCTTGTCTCGATTATCTGCTCGGGACAAACGGGTAAGCAACGACCGCAACCATAACAGCGCTGTTCAATCACTCCCCCCCCATCAATAGCATAAGCGGGACAGATTTTTTCGCAGGGACGGGGACAATCGACCGGACAGAGTTGCGGGTTAAAGACAGCTTTGCGAAAGTGGGGATCTTCACCGTCATTGAGACTGACCATTAACCAAGGTCGTCGATTTGGGGAGAATCCGGCGATTTTTTCCGCCGTTTCGATGCCTTCCTTGGCCGCAAGGATCACGGCTCGATCGGCAGCCACATCAATACAATCGGCCCCGGCGATAGTATAGGCCAAGGCGAGGTTGCGAATCGTGGGCAAATCTTGGTAACTAGCTCCACAGATGAGCTTGAACCAGTGACCCGCCACTAGGGACTGTAAGGGAGGGGAGTTTTTATCTAGCACTTTTTCATCCTATCGCGCCCAGCCCCTAAATGTCAGCCCTGTGCTGCTCTGATTCTGACTAAAGACCGATTATTGATTCTTCTTGGACATACTAAGCCACAAACGGTAAGTAAAACCGATTTACTCAACAACTTCATTGTCTTTTTACCAGTAAGTCACCGAAGGGCGGTCGTCTTTCTTTATATTCTTGATGTATAATGATAGTTATATAATGTCAATAGTATGTTTAGATGATTTTTGAGATATAATGACGGATACGGAACTAGGACAGCGTATGCAGAAATTACGGGAGAACGCTGGGTTAACTCAAAGAAAACTAGCGGAACGGTTAGGTGTGACAGTACAAACCGTAAGCAATTGGGAAACAGGCTACAGGGAACCGAGAATGAACCCATCGCAAACATTAAAGCTATGTCAATCCCTTAACTGCTCACTTGCACAACTGGCTGAAGCGATCGCACCATGCCAAGACAACTGACATATTTAGGTATCCCCAATCTCACCAGCGATCGCAATTAAAGAAAATACAGGAGACAGAAAATGGCTAACGAAACCGTTACTTGTTCCCTAGAAGCTGTTCTGACAAGGATCGAAGGGAAAATAGACAAAATCGATGAACGGTTAACCAAAGTAGAAATAGGACAATCGGAGATCAGAGGGGACATTAAAGCTTTAGATGAGCGACTAACTACGGAAATTAAAGGACTAACGACACGGGTTGCTTATCAGGAATTTACCAACCGGGGGATTTTTATCGCCCTAGTTGTCGCCATTTTAGGAGGGGCAGCTAAACTTTTTGGTTTTTTCCCCAATCCCTGACAGCGATCGCCATCGGTTAGGCCGGGGTTGACACTAAAGACTTAATGTAAATTCTAAAATCCAGCTGATTCTTCTTGAACGAATGCCATCGGCCTCTACATTGAACTATAAACCCAAACGCTGCTTTTGACGGGCTTTATAGGAAGCTAACAGCCAAATAGAGCCAGAAATCAAAGAAGGAGCAAGGACAAAAAAAGTGGCCATGGTCACGGGATGTTCCCGGGCCCAGACCCAATAAATCATCACGGCAAAAATCAAGCCACAGTAAGCTAGTCCGAGAAAGGGAATGCCAATGACTAAAATGGCGAATCGAGTATCTTTATCCATAAAATATCGGGATGGCAGCGAAAATTTAGCTGATGGGTTCCCCTTGTCCCTTTCTTTACTTATAATCTTCTTTCTGGGATTGCTTGGGGAAAAATAAGGTATTTTTTAGAATTAGGCGCTGATTATTGGGAGGCCTTCCTTGCCGAAAGAAAGATTAGATTTATTATTGGTAGCCAAAAATCTCTGTGATTCCCGTCAACAGGCACAGCGATTAATTCGCGCTGGAGAGGTGAAAGTCAATCACCAAATCATCGATAAACCGGCCACAGAAATCGATCCAGAAGCGGCGATCGAGGTTAAGCAGAAACTGCCCTATTTGTCAAGGGGGGGCGAAAAATTAGCCAAGGCGTTAGAATTGTTTGCCATCGATGTCAGCGATCGCATTTGTTTAGATGGAGGCATTTCCACGGGGGGATTTACCGATTGTCTCTTGCAAAAAGGAGCAAAACGGGTTTATGGGGTCGATGTGGGTTATGGACAAGTAGCGTGGAGTTTACGGCAGGATCAACGAGTTATTTTACTAGAAAGAACTAATTTTCGCTATTTAACCCCGGAAAAGTTATACGGACCAGAAAAACCCGCCGATTTAGCAGTCATGGATCTGTCCTTTATTTCTTTGACCAAAGTTTTGCCGACCCTGTGGACGCTATTAAATCCACCCCGAGAGGCGATTTTATTGGTCAAACCCCAATTCGAGGTGGGACGGGAAAAAGTCGGCAAAAAAGGGGTAGTTCGCGACTACCAAGACCAAGCAGGGGCAATTTTTCAGGTTTTACAGGCCGCCGAAGTCTTAGGATGGTTCTATCGGGGTTTAACTTGGTCTCCCATTACCGGACCTGCGGGTAACGTCGAGTATCTTCTCTGGTTATCCACCGAGACTGGCCCAGTTAGTCCCAGTTTAGCCGCGATCGCAGAAATCACCCAAGCAGCGATCGAACAGTTTTAACCCCGGTGTTTTGTCAAGGAAGTGGGAATTATGAATTATGAATTATGAATTATGAATTGAGGTGTGGGGAGATGTATTCTTACATACAAAAACGATGATCGGGGAGTTCAATATATCGGAAAATGGGAGAGATAACCCAAAAAAATTATCGTTAAATCATGTTAAGTCCCGTAGAAACGATTAAAATTCTCGAAAATCATCCCGATCGCACTTTTCCAGCTGGTGAAGTTATTTTTGCCGATGGCACGGAGGGCGAGTTAATGTACGGTATTCTTAGTGGAGAAGTGGAGATGTATGTCAAGGGACAATTGATAGAAACTCTAGAAAAAGGGGATGTATTCGGAGCAGGAGCGCTCCTGCATGGGGATAAACTGCGAGAATCCACAGCTATTGCCAAAACTGATTGTAAATTAGCCTATATCAATCAACCGCAGTTTTTATTTGCCGTGCAGGAAACTCCCATGTTTGCGATCGAAGTGTTAAGAAGTTATTCCGACCGCTTTCGCAAGTTAAAAAAAATCTTCACCAGTGAAGCATAGAGGAGCAAAGGAAAGCCATCCCCTGAAAACTATTGACCGAAAATCTCACCGATAGTTAAACGGGAACCATTGACCAAATCCCCACCAGAACGCGGAGGTTTCCCCGATAATTGCACTTCTTTTAATAATAATAAACCCTCACCCGTCTGCACTACCGGCCCGAAATTTTTCCAGAGAGCCACGATCGATCCCACTTCTCCGCTTAGATGAGAAAGGTCTTTTGTCTGTAATTCTGGAGGAAGTTGACCGAGATCGTCTAGGGGAATAGTGGCCATCACTTTTAGGGGTTGTCCCCGGAAAGTGGTCAGCGCATTAGGATAAAAACCCCGGACTCGATCGTGAATTGTCCGGCCCGAATCTTGCCAGTGGATTAGATAGTCGGATTTCTCAATTAAAGGGGCATAGGTGGCATCGTCGTTATTTTGAGGAATTGGGGTAATTTCTGCTCGATCGAGCTTAGAGAGGGTTTCTAGGAGCAAATCCGCCCCCATTTGGCCTAGGGTTGCTCCCACCTGTTCGGCATTGTCAAAAAGAGCGATCGGGGTGTAGGCTTTCAGTAGCATCGGTCCGGTGTCCATGCCCGCATCCATTAACATAGTGGTAATGCCGGTTTCTTTTTCTCCCCTAGCGATGCACCACTGCACGGGGGCTGCTCCCCGATATTTCGGTAAAATTGAGCCATGAACGTTAATACAGCCTAATCTCGGCATCTCTAGAATTTCTGGGGAGAGGATTTGTCCGTAGGCAACTACTACAAAGGCATCCGCTCGCGATTGTCTGAGAAAATCTAAGGTTTTAGCGTTTTTTTTCACACTTTTGGGCTGCAAAACTGGTATTTGCTGTTCTATGGCTATTTGTTTCACCGGTGAGGGGATTAATTGATTACCCCTTCCCCGGCGCTTGTCCGGTTGGGTAACGACGGCAATCACTTCTATATCGGGATTGGCTAATAATTTTTTGAGGGTGGGGACGGCAAAAGTCGGGGTTCCGAAAAAAACAATACGCATGGGAAAGGGGGGATTTTTCAGTTATCAGTGTGCAGTAACCATTAACGACTAACTATGCCAGACCATTGGATTTTTTTGGCTTTTTCCCGACGATAGGAGAAAAAATGCTCCTCTTGTTGATAGGTACAAAAAGGAGCGATCGCGATTTGTTCATCCCTAATTCCTAACTGTTGTAGTTGATGATAAATCACCCGTCGCACGTCTAAGCGCACTTTTCCTTTTTCCTCGTCAGCAAATAAGGGGGAGGGAGAGAGGTTAAATAAATTCGCCAGAATTTGGTCGGGATTGGTTTCTTGAGGAAATAAACTTAAACCCACTTCTGCGGCAACTTCTCCATCTACTTGATACACTTCCCCGGCAATTGCTGGCCCCAGGGCCAGGACTAAGTTATCTAAACAACTACCGGAGTTTAATAACTGTTTAACTGCTTTGGCAACTATTCCCTTAGCTGTGCCTCTCCATCCAGAATGAATCGCCACCCCAACACCGCTAGAGCGATCGCCTATTAGTACAGGAGTACAGTCAGCACTGGCTACCCAAATCCCTTGACCGGAAGCGTCGGTGATAATTCCATCCGCTTCGGCTATTTCTGGGTTAGCAATCCCTTGGGGATTTAATAGGCGATCGCCATGTACCTGTTTGACCCGATAAACTGGTACATTTGCCCCTAGAGCAGCCGTAAAAGCTTCCGGGGTTTGGGGGTAATAATGACGGGTAAAAAAGCCGTGGGACCAATCCTCTAGGAGATTACAGGTAAGATAGGGCAATCCTTGCCATGTTTGCCATTGCCACAGAGAAGTCTCGGTTAATCGCACATCGATCGCTACATTGGTCACAGTCTAAGCCTCTCTGGCTGCAATAATACCTTATTCTCTCCTATCCTAGTTCTGAGCTTGGCTAAAAGGCAACGGAAGATTATTACTCAAAACCCTTGACAAATGGCGAGACTTGCTTTAGAGTTTATGTATAATGGGGACTCCTGCGCCCATATATATAGGGTTTTTAAGCGAATTAAAAGAGTGACTGCTTCATCAAAACGAAGAGTTTTTTTCTTTGATATTAGGGGGAGAGAAGGTCGTCACGGACCTCCTCTCCCATTCAGAAGCGTGCATGAGACTTTCACCTCACACGGCTCCTGGTTCCACTGCTCCCTTGTTAAGGATACAGCTTGACTTCTTTTGGTTAACTATGTATCGTTTTGTTTGACGAATTCCTTGGGGAATGTCTTGACAATCCTTGATCTAAAGATAGAAGGATTCTTAAGAAATAGATTAGAACTCTTGCCAATTAATTAGATGTTATAATGATGAGTTAACTAATTTTACCCCAAAAAGGCTAATTAGTACATTTAAACTGAATGAAAATTTGAAGTTTTACTTCTAACTCAAAACTCTTTATATATGCTTTAATTTGGTTATCAAAACCTCTTTATTTAAGCAGCACAAACTATCTCAATTTTTATAATTGAGAATAAATCCTCCCTGACTTGATTAATGTTTGGCAACTTTTAAGAAGTTGCTATACCTATCCCTAACTCATAGTTATAAATAGCCGCCAACAGGTTAACTCTTAAACTATATCTTCGACGACGATTCCGATATTTACAGGATAAGATTTTCAAGATTTTGAGTTTCCTATTTATAGGTTAAATGATAATCCTTTCTTTGGCTAAAGCCTTGTTATACTACTTTTATAACTCTGTTAATTTTCTATTTTTCGTTTTTTTTTCGGGGTATATAGCGTTTCCTGAGCTAGTGAGGTACACCTATTTTTCTTCCCTTTTGCCTTTTGTCTAAAACCCATAACTTTTGTACCTCAGCAGACTGAAAAACGCTATATACGGTGCTGTGGATGCGGTAACATTTGAAGGATTTATTGTGAAGGAAGTGCTGCCAAAAATTAAAGAAGGAGACTGTCTGATCATGGATAAGTAGTCGTGCAAAATTAATTTCCTAGTAAAGATAGGCAAGAGGCAAGAGGCAAGAGGCAAGAGGTGGTTAGATATGTGTAATTAATTTTGCTTAGGTACTTAACGCCAAGATTCATCTCGGAGAAATGGTCAGAGAAATAATCGAACAAGAAAAAGCTAGACTCATCTATAGCAATTCCCATAGTTGTGAGGTACAGAGTCTTAGGTTTTGAGGAGTCAGGAGTCAGGAGTCAGGAGTCAGGAGTCAGGATTCGGGATTCAGGATTCAGGAGTCAGGATTCGGGATTCAGGAGTTAAGATTTTGGTGTACCTCATGAGATTGGGAAACGCTATATTTAGGGTCTGCTGAAAAAGTTTTTCGTGGGGGCAGGGTGTGGGGTGTAGGTTGTGGGGTTTTACCAGTTTTGAGGTGACCAATTACCTAATTTTCAGGGAAAAAGTACCTGAATTTTACCCCGATCACTCCCATATCCAGTACTTTTGGATTTCAAAAAGGTCTAAAAGTCTTACCCAACAAGGTTTTTAGATTTATTCAGCAAGCCCTATTTACCTTCTTATTCTCCCGAATTCTCTCCTATTGAAAACTTTTGGTCAAAAGTCAAAGCGATGTTAAGAAAACTGAAGGCGAGAACTTACAAAGACTTAATAGAAGGGATTGAATTGGCTCTGTTACAAGTTACTCAAAAAGATATTCGCAATTGGTTTACTCACTGTTGCCACTGCACCTCATAAGTTAGAGAATTGCGATAAATCTGCGTCTTAGCATTGATAATCTGACAATATTCTGCCAAAATAAGCACCTAGAAGGATGTTTCACCCCATCCAGGGGATTTTCGATGACAATTCCTGAGAGCTACTATATCATGGTAGATCACCTGTGATTCCTCAGACTGGCCAAGATAAAGACGGCAACAGGCAAAAATTAGGAAAAATCAGCGACAATCGAAACGGCAAGATCAAAAAAAATTCTATTCTAGATTGACCCTTTCAGCAGACCAACTATCCCACCCTTCTAGACAACGACCCTAAGGATAACTTCTATGGCGCAACAAAATAACCTAAAAACCGACAATATACACCAAATCGATCCCTATTGGGGTCCCCGATGGCTCGTAGAGGAACGGGACGCTTGCGGAGTCGGTTTTATTGCCGATGTGCGCGGTTCCGGCAGCCATCAACTGATCGAACAGGCCCTTTTAGCCTTAGGTTGTTTGGAACACCGGGGAGGCTGCAGTGCCGATCAGGATTCCGGTGACGGTTCTGGTATGATGACCGCTATCCCCAGAGATGTCCTCGCTCCTTGGTTCGCCGAAAATGGCTTAAATATGCCAGAATCTGAGCGACTAGGGGTGGGGATGGTCTTTCTTCCCCAAGCGGCCCAAGAACGCGCCGAGGCTAAGGCACACATCGAGGAAATTGTCAATAAATATAATATTAAGATTTTAGGTTGGCGCACTGTTCCCGTCCGTCCCCAAGTCCTCGGAAGACAAGCAAGGGAAAATCAACCCTACGTCGAGCAGATTCTGGTGACTTCCCCCGATTTAGCCGGTTCTCAATTCGATCGCCTACTCTATATTGCCCGTTCCGAAGTGGGTAAGCAACTGGCCGATGATTTCTATTTCTGTTCCTTTTCCTGTCGCACCATTGTCTATAAAGGGATGGTACGGGGCGAAATCCTGCGAGAATTCTATCTAGACCTGCAAAATCCCGCCTATAGCAGTCAATTTGCCATTTATCACCGTCGTTTTAGCACCAATACCCAACCCAAATGGCCCCTCGCTCAACCGATGCGTTTATTGGGTCATAACGGCGAAATTAACACCCTTTTGGGCAATATTAACTGGATGTCGGCCCGGGAACCCGCTTTAGAAACGGAAGGTTGGACCCACGAAGAATTACAATCCCTGACCCCCATTGTTAACCCCGCTAACAGCGACTCCTATAACCTCGATAGCGCCCTAGAATTATTGGTGAGAACCGGTCGCAGTCCCCTAGAAGCGGCTATGATCCTAGTGCCGGAGGCCTACAATAATCAGCCGGATTTACAGGATTATCCCGAAATTATCGACTTCTACGAATACTATAGCGGTTTACAGGAACCCTGGGACGGTCCGGCTTTACTGGTCTTCAGTGACGGGGGAATCGTCGGCGCTTGTTTAGATCGCAACGGTTTGCGACCGGCCCGTTATAGCATTACTAACAACGGTTATATCGTCGTTTCCTCGGAAGCGGGAACTATTCCCCTCGATGAAACCACCATTATCGAAAAAGGTCGTCTCGGCCCAGGTCAAATGCTCGCAGTGGACCTAGAAAAAGGCGAAATTAAGCGTAATTGGCCGATTAAACAGGAAATTGCCCGAGCTAATCCCTACGGTGAATGGGTGAAATCCCAACGCACCTTTATTGACAAAGAAACAGCGATAGACATTCCCGCTCCTAGTCATCTCCTTCCCCTGCAAACCGCTTTCGGTTATACTGCCGAAGATGTGGATCTGATTATCGTTCCTATGGCAGAACAGGGAAAAGAACCGACTTTCTGTATGGGTGATGACACTCCCCTAGCGGTCCTCTCCAGTAAACCCCATCTTCTCTACGATTACTTTAAACAACGTTTTGCCCAAGTTACTAACCCCCCCATCGATCCCTTACGGGAAAGTTTAGTCATGTCCTTGACTATGTATCTGGGACGACGGGGTAATATCCTTAAATTAGGGGTTGATGACGCACATTTACTGAAATTAGACTCTCCCCTGCTCAATAATGCGGAATTAGCCAAAGTTAAAACCTCTAGCTACAAAACAGCCGAACTTTCTACCCTTTATGATCTGACCACCGGACCGCAGGGATTAGAAACCGCGATCGCTCATTTGTGCGCTGAGGCCGCCAAGAAAGTAGCATCGGGAGCGGAAATTTTAATTCTCAGTGACAGGACTGCTCCTATTGACGAAAAAACTAGCTATATTCCCCCTTTATTGGCCGTTGGGGCCGTCCATCATCACCTGATTCGCTCACACTTGCGTTTAAAAGCTTCGATCGTTATCGACACGGCCCAATGTTGGAGTACCCATCACTTCGCTTGTCTAATTGGTTATGGCGCTTCCGCAGTCTGTCCCTATCTGGCCCTAGAAACGATCGCCCAGTGGTGGATTGAGCCAAAAACTCAGAAATTGATGGAAAATGGCAAATTAGAAGCTATTAGCCTCGAAAAAGCCCTAATTAATTACCGCAAATCCGTAGAAGCGGGATTACTGAAAATCCTCTCGAAAATGGGCATTTCTCTCCTATCTTCCTACCATGGGGCGCAAATTTTTGAGGCGATCGGATTATCGGCAGATTTAGTTAAACTAGCTTTTAACGGTACTACCAGTCGCGTCGGGGGTTTAAGCATTGCTGAGGTGGCCCAAGAAGCGATCGCATTCCACAGTAAAGCTTTCCCCAATCTTACCGCTAAAAAACTAGAAAACTACGGTTTTGTCAACTACCGTCCGGGGGGAGAATACCACATGAATTCCCCGGAAATGGCGAAAGCACTCCATAAAGCCGTGGCCGCTCACTCCCAAGGGGAAGGATATGACCATTACGAAACCTATCGTCAAATCTTGCAGCAAAGACCTGTCACCGCTTTACGGGATCTATTAGAATTTAACAGCGATCGAGCCTCAATTGCCATCGAAGCAGTAGAATCGATCGAAAGTATCCTGCAACGCTTCTGCACAGGGGGAATGTCCCTCGGTGCCTTGGGCCGGGAAGCACACGAAACCCTAGCGATCGCCATGAATCGTATCGGAGGTAAGTCCAATTCCGGAGAAGGGGGAGAAGATCCGATCCGCTACACCAGCTTAAGCGATGTGGATGCCGAGGGACATTCCGTGACCATGCCTCACCTAAACGGCTTAAAAAACGGTGATACAGCTAATTCTGCCATTAAACAGATAGCTTCGGGTCGTTTTGGAGTCACTCCCGAATACTTAATGAGTGGAAAACAGCTAGAGATTAAAATGGCCCAGGGAGCAAAACCGGGAGAAGGAGGTCAATTACCCGGGAAAAAAGTCAGTTCCTATATTGCCATGTTACGGCGATCAAAACCGGGAGTAACTTTGATTTCTCCCCCTCCTCACCACGATATCTACTCGATCGAAGATTTAGCGCAATTAATCTACGATTTACACCAAATTAACCCCCGGGCCAAAGTTTCCGTCAAATTAGTGGCCGAGATCGGTATCGGTACAATTGCGGCCGGAGTTGCCAAAGCTAACGCTGATATTATCCAGATTTCCGGCCACGATGGTGGTACAGGTGCATCACCCCTAAGTTCGATCAAACACGCGGGTAGTCCCTGGGAATTGGGAGTAACGGAAGTGCATCGGATGTTAATGGAAAATCAACTGCGTCATCGGGTGATTTTGCGTGCAGATGGGGGACTGAAAACCGGTTGGGATATCCTCATGGCTGCTCTCATGGGTGCGGAGGAATTCGGTTTTGGTTCCATTTCCATGATTGCCGAGGGGTGTATCATGGCCCGCGTCTGTCACACGAATAATTGCCCTGTGGGAGTCGCTACCCAGCAGGAACGTCTGCGATCTCGTTTTCCAGGAATTCCCGCTCATGTGGTCAATTTCTTCACTTTGGTGGCCGAGGAAACGCGGCAATTATTGGCGAAATTAGGCTATCACAGTTTAAATGAGGTGATTGGCCGGGCAGATCTGTTAAAAGTGCGCTCCGATGCTCGTTTAACTAAGACAGAATCCCTCAATCTCGATTGTTTATTGAATTTACCCGATGGTCGTGGCGATCGCTCTTGGTTGCAGCACGAGGAAGTACATAGTAACGGTGCTGTCCTTGATGACGAGATTCTAGCCGATAGCGAGATTAAACAGGCGATCGAGCAACAGGGAACCGTCAGCAAAACCTACAGGATTGTCAATACCGATCGCTCCGTCGGGGCGAGAATTGCGGGGGTAATTGCCCAAAAATACGGGAATGACGGCTTTGAAGGCGAAATTAAGCTCAATTTCCAGGGTGCGGCCGGTCAAAGTTTCGGAGCCTTTAATTTACCCGGTGTCAATCTCCATTTAGAGGGAGAAGCTAACGATTATGTGGGTAAAGGCATCTACGGCGGCGAAATTGTCATCTTACCGCCCCAAAACGCCAATTATCAGCCCGAAGATAACGCTATTATCGGTAATACCTGTCTCTACGGGGCCACCGGTGGGGTGTTATACGCTAATGGTCGCGCTGGTGAACGTTTTGCTGTCCGCAATTCCACCGCGAAAGCGGTTATCGAAGGGGCCGGGGATCACCTCTGTGAATATATGACCGGTGGGGTAATTGTCGTGCTTGGTTCCGTCGGTCGCAACGTCGGCGCCGGGATGACGGGAGGATTCGCTTATATCCTTGATCCGTCCCTACCGGAGAAACTCAACCCGGAAATTGTCAAGATTCAACGGGTTGGCACGGCTGCCGGTGCGGAACAGTTAAAATCTTTAATTGAGGCCCATGTAGAACGCACTAATAGCCCCAAAGGTAAGTTAATTTTAGCTAATTGGGATAGCTATCTCGGTCAATTCTGGCAAGTGGTCCCTCCCTCGGAAGCGGATAGTCCCGAAGCGCAAATTAGCGCGGAGAAAACCTTAACTTCGGTGTAATTTCTTTGGGGTGCGTTACTCTTTGTTAACGCACCCATTGATTAATTTCTTTGATGTCATAATTTGGCAATGACAAACGAAAAACTCAGATTTATCGATCTTTTTGCTGGTATTGGAGGATTTAGATTAGCTTTCGAGAGCGTTGGTTATGACTGTGTATATTCTTGTGAAATAGACGAAAACTGTCGAAAAGTAGGAAAACGAGCCGGATTTAGAGATACAAGGGGAACTCTATTTTTTCCCATCTGCGAAATAGTAGAATTAAAGCAAGATACAAGCAATCAATCAATATTTAGCATCTTCTTAACCTCATCTAGAGAATAAGTTTGACTATCTTTTTCTTCTTCTTTTGCCTGTATTAAATCTTCCAAATCCTCTAAGTCTTCTAAGATTTCTTTAATTTTCATAAACTCCTCATAAGTTAAAACAGCAAATTCTTTTTTGCCATTTTTGATTAAGAATTCAGGATGTAATTCAATCATTGTTTTCTCCTTAATTTAATTGTAGATATTTTAAAGTGATTTCTTCAACCTCAAATAGAATTCGATAGTTACCCACCCTTAAGCGATAATTAGGCGTAAAATTCTTTAATTGCTTGACATCTCCTTGTAAATTATCCTTCATTGCTTCAATTTTAGCCATAATCCTAGTCCGATCTTGAGAAGAAAGTTTTTCTAAGTCTTTGATAGCTTTAGGCTTGAATTGAATTTGATATTTCACATTATACCTCTTGCATAAATCAGAGAAATTGAAGATTTCTAATTTTGGATTTTGGATTGAGGGATTTAGGACTTTTACCAGAGATCTATTAATTGTACCTCCATCAGGTTGAGGTGGGCTATCAAGCTCAAATAAAACAGCTTATAGTGATGGGGAAACCCCACTTATATATTATGTTCCAAGGCAGAGCCTTAGAACAAGCAGTAGTAGGACAAAATTAACTTCTTGGTTAGCACAGACCCCATGCACTCAGACAAGAGCCTTTGAGGGTTCAAAAACAGCCCAAATAAGGATTAAATAGCATAAAATATGTAAATAGACTACTTAGTTAATTATTATTCATTCCTAATTATCCTGACGACCGACTCCTAACCCTAACAACAATTTTTAGTTTTCACAAGAGGTCTCATGAATCCCCTCGTCAATTATTTTCGCAACCTGCAAGAAATCCACTCCTCCCAAGCAGCAGTAAAAGAAACCTCCTACTACGGCACTCTCGAAACTCTCCTCAACGAAATCGGTAAAACCCTAAAACCGCGAGTGCGCTGCATTATCAACCTCAGAAATCAGGGTGCGGGATTGCCGGACGGGGGACTTTTTAACGTCGATCAATTCCCGAAAAATCAAGAATTAGAACCTTTTACGGCGATTTTTCCCGAAAGAGGCGCGATCGAGATTAAGGGAACCAAAGAAGATATCAAAAAAATCGCCGCCAGCGAACAAGTACAAAAATACTGGCAAAAATACGGTCAAGTATTAGTCAGCAATTATCGCGATTTTCTGCTCATCGGTCGCAATAGCCAAGGTCAACCGGTAGAATTAGAAGCCTATAGTTTAGCCCCGTCAGAAGCCGAGTTTTGGCTAAAAACCTCAAATCCATCCAAATTTGCCGCCGAACACGGTGATAGCCTCTTAGAATACCTAAAGAGAGTGCTTTTACAGGCGGCTTTTATCACCTCACCGGCCGATGTTGCTTGGTTTCTTGCTTCCTATGCGCGGGACGCAAAAGCACGCTTAGAACATCATTCCGATCTTCCCGCTCTGGCCAATATTCGTCAAGCTTTAGAAAATGCCCTAGGTATCAAATTTGAACGGGAACAGGGGAATAAATTTTTTCGTTCTACCCTCGTGCAAACCCTCTTTTATGGTTTATTTTCTGCTTGGGTATTATGGCACAAGCAAAACCTCAATCGCGAGGATAAAGAGGATAAGTTCGATTGGAAATCCGCAGCCCACCATCTCCATGTTCCCATGTTAGCGATCCTATTTGAGCAGATCGCCGCACCGAGTAAGTTAAAATCTTTGGGATTAGTAGAAGTTTTGAACTGGACCGGTGCAGCTTTAAATCGAGTGCGACGAGAGGAGTTTTTTCGTCAATTCGATGAGGGACAAGCGGTGCAGTATTTCTATGAACCATTTTTGCAAGCTTTTGATCCCGATTTACGCAAAGAATTGGGAGTTTGGTACACTCCTCCGGAAATTGTTCGCTATATGGTAGCGCGAGTCGATCGAGTTTTGCGAGAAGAATTAAATATCGAGGACGGTTTAGCTAATCCCGATGTTTATATTCTCGATCCTTGCTGTGGAACCGGTGCTTATTTAGTCGAGGTTTTGCGCTATATTACCGATACTTTACAGGAAAATGGCGCGGGTGCTTTAGCCATGGCTTTGGTGAAAAAGGCAGCCATAGAAAGAATTTTCGGTTTCGAGATTTTAACCGCTCCTTTTGTCGTCGCTCATCTACAATTAGGTTTATTCCTGCAAAGTTTGGGTGTACCTTTAATAGAAGATAGTGAACGGGTGGGGATTTATCTGACTAATGCTTTAACCGGTTGGCAACCTCCCGATGAGGAAAGTAAACAGAAAATTCAACAGCTACAATTGAGTTTTCCAGAGTTAAATAAGGAACGAGAAGCAGCTGATGAAGTTAAGCGCGGTAAACCGATTTTAGTTATTCTCGGTAATCCTCCCTACAATGCTTTTGCTGGAACCAGTCCCGCAGAAGAAGCAGGTTTAGTGGAATTGTATAAACAGGGTTTAATCTCCGATTGGGGGATTAAAAAGTTTAATTTGGATGAGCTATATGTGCGCTTTTTCCGTTTAGCGGAAAGATGTATTTCAGAAAATACTGGCAAAGGGGTTGTTTGTTATATTTCTAATTTTTCCTATCTCGGTGATCCTTCTTTTGTGGTGATGCGGCAAAGATTTTTACAAGAATTTGATCGTCTTTGGTTTGATTGTCTCAATGGTGATAGTCGCGAAACGGGAAAGTTAACCCCTGAAGGTAATCCCGATCCTAGTGTTTTTTCTACTCAATACAATAAGGAAGGGATTCGAGTCGGGACAACTATCGGACTAATGGTAAGAAAGGAAGTAAGGAATAAAAATGTTGATGTCTATTTTCGCCATTTCTGGGGAGTTGCTAAACGAGAACAGTTATTAGATAGTTTAAATAATCAAGATTTTGATGCTTTTTATCAAGTCTCTAACCCAGAAAAATCTAATCGTTATTCTTTCCGTACCTCCGATGTTTCTTCTCACTATTTAGCATGGCCAAAGTTAACAGATTTATGTAAAAAACCACCTAGCAATGGATTAATGGAAAAAAGGGGAGGAGCATTAATTGATATTGATAAATCAAGTTTAGAAAAAAGAATTAAAATGTATTATGATACTTCGATAACATGGGAAGAACTTAAAACCTTAAAAACTGGATTAACGGAAGATGCTAGTGGATTTGAAGCCAAAAAAGTACGCTTAAAAGTTCAAAAATCAGAAGGTTTTCAACAAAATAACATTATACGCTATTTACTTCGACCTTTTGAAGTTAGATGGTGTTATTACAGCAAGATTAGTCCTTTATGGAATCGTTCCAGACCTGATTTATGGTCACAATGTTGGGAAGGAAATTCATTTTTAATCAGTCGTTTTAAATCAGCAAAAACGGACGAAGGTTCTCCCTTTTATTTTGCGATAGGATTATCTGACGATCATCTCTTATCTCCTGATGCTTCCTGTTTTCCTATCCGTCTAAGGACTAAATTAACTGAAAATAAAACAGCCTCATTATTCAATACACAAGAATTTATCGACACCACTCTAACAGCCAATCTTTCAGAAAAATCTCGTCAATACTTAAATCAACTGGGTATTAATAATCTTGATGAAAATATCGAGAATGCTTCCTTAATTTGGCTGCACACATTAGCGATTGGGTACTCTCCCTTGTATCTTGGGGAAAATGCCGACGGTATTCGTCAAGACTTCCCAAGGATTCCCCTTCCCAATAGCCAAGAATTATTAATTAAATCTGCCCAACTAGGACAAGCGATCGCCTCTCTTTTAGACACAGAAAACCCCGTTATAGGAGTCACCAAAAAACCGACCCCTGCACTGCAAAAAATCGCCTTGATTTCCTGCACTGATGGGGGAAATTTAAACCCAGATAAGGGGGATTTAATTATTAACCTCGGTTGGGGACACGGGGGGAAAAATGGCGTGACAATGCCGGGTAAAGGAAAAGCGATCGCCAGACAATATACAACCGCAGAAATGAGCGTAATTAGCCCAGAAATGCGAAAATTATTAGGAACCAAAACCTATGATATTTATCTCAACGATCGAGCCTATTGGCAAAATATACCAGCCCGGGTGTGGGAATATACCATCGGGGGTTATCAAGTCATTAAAAAATGGCTAAGTTATCGCGAGGAAAAATTATTAGGACGGGGATTAACTATCGCAGAAGTGCAGGAAGTCAGCGAGATGACTAGAAGAATTACTGCGATTATTCTCCTAGAATCAGACCTAGATGATAACTACCAAAATATCAAAACAGCCGTGTATTCTTTTTAATTAGGTAGGCGTTAAAAATTGTCAGATACCCCCCTTATCAAGGGGGGATTAAGGGGGGATCGAACCTAAAATCCATTTTTAATTTAATTATAACCAGCTACTTAATTAGGGTTGGCTGATTAAATAGAGTTCTTGCATAACTAATTTTTGAGGGTTTAAAACCGGCAAAAATAAGGATTAAATTGCCTAAAATTCCTAAATAGAGTATTTAATTGATTAAGGCTCATTCTTAATTCTCCTGACTACTGACTACTGGCTACTGACTCCTAACCCTAACAACGATTTTTGATTTTTACAAGAGGTCTTATGACTCCTCACCTAACGGAAGATCTTTGATTTTTGCAAGAGGTCTTATGAAAGATGTTATGCTTGCAAGAAAAAGTTTTGAGGAGAGGATAGGATGAAGAGTCGTAGCTTCACAGTCATTCTTCATAAAGAAGATGAAATGTACATTGCTGAATGTCCAGAGGTTGGCACAGTTGATCAAGGGGAAACGATCGAGCAGGCGATCGCAGGCTTGAGGGAAGCAACACGGCTCTACTTAGAAGAATTTCCCCTATCTGAAACCTCCCCTAGATTGGTAACTAGCATCGAGGTCAGCTATGCCTAAAATGCCGCGAATCTCAAGCGCAGAGGCAATTCGGGGATTAGAACGTTTAGGGTTCGAGCAAATTCGTCAAGCTGGCAGTCATGTTGTCCTCAAGAAAGAGACCGAAGAAGGCGATATCGGTTGTGTTGTGCCTCTCCATCGAGAGTTGAAGGTTGGTACGTTGAGCGGCATTCTGAAACAAGCGCAAGTGACAGTGGAAGATTTCATTGAGAGTCTGTGAGGTCTAATTAGGGTTTGCTGAATAGCCATCATTGCCCCTTGCGAGCGGCGAATCATCAATAATTTCTTTCTAAACGGCAAAACAGATAAAAATTTTCTATCAAAAAACTGGCAAAAATTGGCAGGACGAAAAATGCTGATCAGCTTGGAACAACTGAGATAGAGCATCGTCTATCTAGACATTCAAAATGTCACCAACTTGCCGTGATCCCGGCGCTAATGGTCAGAGGGAGACTTGCATGATTTCAAAATCTAAGTTAATCTCTCCTAAAAGTCACCTTTAGGTATTTTGACTAAAAAGAGAGTTGCCTAGCTTCTACTCTAGCCTCAAGGCTAATGCTGAAAGCTAGAATCATCGGCTTAATCCACTGGCTCTAGCTAACTCTTTACACCACAGGAGGTCTGTTTGAAAGAGACTTTTATCCACAACACCATGACATCCGCTACCCCAGAACAGAATTGCACCGCTGAGTCTAACCGAGTCCGTTACTCAGTTGCTCTACTGGGATTAGCACTCTCCCTGGGAGTACCTAGCATTCTCAACTCCACCTCAGAATCAGCCCAGGCCGCCAATTCTCTACCCTTGGCATGGGAAGTGATCGACCTGTCCCAAAAAGCCAAGGATGCGGGTAAAAAACTCAAAGAACCGCAGATAATCCAATCCCAAGCACTTGCTACTGTCAAATTCATCGCCACATCAGTAGTTGAGCATCAGGTAAAACCGGGAGAATCCCTGTGGAGTTTGGCCGACACCTATCAAACCACCCCTATAGCGATCGCTAACAGCAATAATCTCTCCCCCCATTCCGATCTGATTATCGGACAAACCTTAAAAATTCCCACTCCTGAGCAGTTGCCCCCGGCAGCCCCGGCAGCAACTCCTGAGCAGTTGGATAGTTCCTCTGCTAGTCTCCGTCAAACCCGTCAACGTCTCCAAGAAAGTTTGGCCGCCTTACAGACCGAGGAAACCCCCCATCAGTCCGATTCTGGGGAAACGGTAATCGTTACCGAAACTACCGCTCTCGTTCCCGATAATTCGCCAACTAGCGTCGAGATTCCCGTTATTGCTCCCGAAGAATCCCCCCGACCAACCGGCCAGGTGATCCCGATTCCCGTTCCCACTCCTGAAAGCGATCGCCCGATAGCCACAATTCCCCTTAATCCTCCCTTAACCAGCAGACCGGAAATTCCCAGGGTCGCCCTACGAAATCCGGCTCCTGTGACTGAAATTCCCGCCATTCCCAATCCTAGGGTCATAGTTCCCCCAGAAAACCAAGTTTATCGGGTTCGGCCCGGGGATACCTTAAACACCATCGCTCGCGCTCTCGGCATCACCCCCGCCGAATTAGCCAGGGAAAACGGCATTGACAACCCCAACCGGATTAAAGTTAATCAAACCCTAGTGATTCCCGACCGCTCTGCTAACGCTAGAGTTAATCAAAATCTTACTCCCTTGGTCGGTGATCGCCAGAGATTGTCCTTTGACCCCAGCAATCGACAAAATTTGCCCGCCGCCACCGCCACCACGGAGACGGAAGAATTCCCCGAAAATATCACCGGCAGCTATCGGGAAAGATTGCGCCAAGAGGTGGCTAATCTGCGGGAAACTAACCTTTCGGAAACCCAGAAAAGTATCGCTATTCCCGTCGATAATCCCGCAGAAACCGTCGATGATCGGCAAATAACCCCTAATCCCCAATGGGCCGCCCTTCGTTCTCGTTCTAACCAAAGCACCCCCCCACAGATTATCGGTTCGGCTCCTACCAATGTGGAAGAATATAATGACCGCCTACGAATTCCCGTCGGCGAAACCGTAGAACCTTCCCTTCCTCCCCTCGCTAATCCTGATGAGCATTTACCTAATCCCGCCCCTATTTTTACCGGCTTTATCTGGCCCACCAGGGGGGTGTTAACCTCCGGTTTCGGTTGGCGCTGGGGCAGACCTCATCGCGGCATCGATATCGCTGGTCCAGTGGGTACACCAGTTGTGGCGGCGGCTGCCGGTGAAGTAATCTCCTCTGGCTGGAATTCTGGCGGTTATGGCAATCTGGTGAAACTGCGTCACCCCGATGGTAGCGTCACTCTCTATGCCCATAACAGCCGTCTGTTGGTGCGTCGCGGCCAAACTGTTGAGCAAGGCGAGCCAATCGCCCAGATGGGTAGCACCGGTTTTAGCACCGGCCCTCACCTACATTTTGAGGTTCACCCCTCCGGCCAGGGCGCAGTTAATCCCATGGCTTTCCTGCCAGGCAGACGTTAAAGATGCCCGCAAAGGGAAGAAAAAATCTTCCCTTTTTTGCTCTTGTGCAATTGGGTGACTGTGTGTTATGATTGATAGCTGTGTAAAGAACGGCTTAGTAGCTCAGTTGGTCAGAGCAGGGGACTCATAAGCCCAAGGTCGGCAGTTCAAATCTGCCCTGAGCCATTGGACAAGATCCAAGAAAACCAGCAAGATTATAGTCAGGTGATATCTCCTTCCCTTTTATTTGGGGACGCTCCCTTCAGGTTCTACCTGATAACTTTTTACTGATAACAGCAGCAAGGAAATTCCAAAATTTATTAGCTCAATTGTACTATAGCTTTTGCCGATACAGTCACTACCATAATATTATGGTAGGATTGCCTAGGGGTCAGTGAGTTTATCGAACTGCGTGCGCCCAAAATGTCCTATAGATATTTCGACCAAATTGAGATGCAGCCACGGAAACGAAGCCGAGAGAATGAAAAAACCGGAATTTGAATTTGATCCTAATAAAAGCCAAGCTAACAAAAATAAACATGGTCTAGATTTTGTTGAAGCTCAAGTATTATGGTTAGATTCCCAAAAAGTCGAAATTCCAGCCCGAACAGAAAATGAACCACGATTTGTTGTTATTGGTATAATAGCAGGTAAGCATTGGTCAGCCGTAGTTACCTATCGTCAAACCAAAATCCGTATTATTTCAGTCCGACGCTCTAGACCTGAAGAGGTAGAAATTTATGAAAGCTGAAGATTTTGACCGCAAATTTGATGATGGAGAAAATATCATCGAATACTTGGATTTAACCAAAATTAAACGTTCTAATTCCGAGGAACAAACAATTGCGTTTGAGTTTCCCTCATGGATGGTAGAGGCTCTTGAGCAAGAAAGTCAGCGTCGTGATTTACCGTTACAAGCTATTGTCAAAGACTGGATTGGGGAAAAATTGGCGTTGTCAAATTGAAAGATGATCCGAATCAGCACCGAAACTCAAATTACTTTGATAGCAAGGATTGCATTGCATCTTTCCTATTCTGATCTGACAACGCCTAATTATCAATCGCTGCACTGTAATCATCGCCAAGCTGATTATTTTTTCCCTTGCAGTAAACCAAAACGAATTAAACCCGACTCGTAACCGCGCCGCATTAACCCTAAAGATAAGGCCCCTTGGATAGTAGTATAACCGCTTGCTAACAGACCAGCGATCGCATCTGTGCTGAGGGCCGAATCAATCACCACATCCCAAAAAGCCGCCACCGATAGGGACCAATCATCGGTTTTTAGGTCTTGAAAGCCAACTTCACGGGCAATATCGGCGTATTCTGGCAAAGAAATCACATAGGGCAGACAATAAACCTGATAAATCTCGTTTAATAGTTTAATCTCCCCTTCCGTTAAATTACCGGCGAGGGAAGTGGTGGGACGATGACACCAAGTAGCCATCAAAAAAGTCCCCCCGGGCTGCAAAACCCGATAACATTCCCGCAGAAATTGCCTTTTATCGGGCATATGTTCGCCACTTTCCAATGACCAGACCAGATCAAAATTATCCTCAGGAAAGGTGGTTTTTAGGGCATCAGCCACACAAAAACTGACTTGTTCCTCTAAATTGAACTCTTGCGCCCTTTGGCTGGCTCTAGCGGCTTGTACCGGGGAAAGGGTAATCCCCACCGCTTGGCTGTGAAATTTTTCGGCCAGATAAAGGCTACTGCCACCAATACCACAACCCACATCGAGAATCTGATTAGCACCGGTGACACCACCCCAAGTTAATAATTCTTCTATTAAATCAATTTGTGCCTGACGGCGATCGAGTTTAATCTTGCCGCCGCGACCGTAGTAACCATGGTGCATATGTTCGCCCCAAATCCTTTCCCACAGTCCACTAGAGGAGTCATAAAAATCGGCTATTCGTTGATAAAGTTCCATGGTGATTTCCTAGTTAAGAGAGGCACTCTTGCCAGAGAGCCGAAACACTTACCTAACCCTAACCCGAAACTCTCGGCAAAGGACAAAACCCTTTCAAGTCTATCAATGGCTAGGTGGGGTGAAGAGAATCAAACCCGATAGCAACCCCGAAAATCGTGTCAGAATAGATCAGTGTAGTCACTGATGATCTTTGAGAAAAATATTTATATGTTAGGACGGGACAGCTACGATTTAATCATTGTCGGGGGCGGTATAGTCGGGACCACCCTAGCGGTGGCTTTAAAAAATACAGGATTAAATATCGCTATGATCGAGGAACGTCCCCTAGAGGTGGCCGCCTCCCGTCGTCAAGCTTATGCCCTCTCGCTGATGTCCAGCCGAATTTTTACAGGCTTGGGTATCTGGGATAAAATCTCGCCCAGTATCGGTAAATTTCGTCATATTCGCCTTTCTGATGCCGATTACCCGATTTTTGTCCCCTTTGTGGTCGATGAGCTAAAAACCGATTATTTGGGCTATGTGGGCGAACATCAAGTGATTTTAACCGCCCTGCACAAGGCCAGCCAAGATTGCGATCGCATTGACTGGTTATCCCCGGCTAAAGTGTTAGAAGTGGAGTACGGAGCAGAAACAGCCACTGTCACCCTGGAAGAAGCCGGTCAAACCCGAAAAATCACCACAAAATTAGTCATCGGGGCCGATGGGGCCAGATCCGCTATCCGGCAAGGGGCGCAAATTAAAACCAAAGGTTGGAAATATTGGCAATCCTGTGTCGCTTTCACCATTAAACATCAACTCGATCGCAACGATACCGCCTTTGAAAGATTTTGGCCCACCGGTCCGATGGGTATTTTACCGCTCCAGGGTAATCGCTGTCAGATCGTTTGGACAAATCCCCATGGGGAAGCGAAAAAACTGCAAGAAATGCCCGAAGGGGAATTTCTTGACAAATTAGAAGCATATACGGGGGGATTACTGGGAAAACTAGAATTAGTTAGCTCCCGCGCTCTCTTTCCCGTACAGTTAATGCAGAGTGATACCTATGTTAAACCCCGACTGGCTTTAATTGGTGATGCCGCCCACTGTTGTCATCCCGTCGGTGGTCAAGGTTTAAATTTAGGCATTCGCGACGCAGCCGCTTTAGCGCAGGTATTAAAGGAAGCAGTAGAAAAGCAAGAGGATATAGGAGCGCTTTCTACCCTAAAATCCTACGAAAAATGGCGTAGATCCGAGAATTTAGCGATTTTAGGCTTCACAGATTTTCTAGATCGCCTGTTCTCCAATAACTGGCCGCCTATCGTTGTCATCCGTCGTCTCGGATTGGCAATGATGCGCGGTTTCCCCCCGTTGAAATTGTTTGCCCTGCAATTAATGACGGGATTAAAAGGACGTATTCCCCAATTAGCTAGATAGCTGGCCGCTAATTCTGGGAATGGGGAAGAAAGGAAGAAAAAAAAAGCTTGCAAAATGCCGCGATTATCGCTATGATAGTTAAGGTTCAATATCGGGGCGTAGCGCAGCTTGGTAGCGCACTACTTTGGGGTAGTAGGGGTCGTGGGTTCGAATCCCGCCGCTCCGATTGCAGGAAAACAGAGAGTTAGGTAGGGATGCACCCAATCCCTACTTTGTTCTGTTTACTCGGAATTTTCTTAATTTATCAGCGTTTCTTATCCAGTTAGTTCACCATTAAGATCACTACTCTAGGAGAAAATGTCTCATCAAATATCAGCTTACGGTTCCTGGAAATCACCGATTACCTCCGATCTAATTGTGGCAGCATCGATTAGTCTTGGCGGTGTAACTCTAGATGGAGAAGATATTTATTGGTTAGAAGGCAGACCACAGGAAAAGGGGCGAAATGTTTTAGTTAAATTAAACCCCGACGGCACAACTACAGACATCACTCCAGGGCCTTTTAATGTGCGAACTCGTGTCCATGAATACGGGGGAGGTTCCTATCTAATTGTTGCGGGAATTATCTATTTTTGTAATTTTGCTGACCAAAGAATTTATCGCCAAACTGCTGATAGTTTACCCCAACCTCTGACCCCAGAAAATTCCTGTCGTTATGCGGATTTAATTCTCGATAAATTTGGCAATCGCTTAATCTGTGTTTGTGAAGATCATAGCCAAAAAGATCGGGAACCAGTTAATAGTATTGTCAGCATCGATGTGGATACGGGAGAAATAAAAACTTTAGTATCTGGCGATGATTTTTATACCTCTCCTCGCTTAAGTGCCGATGGTTCTCGATTAGCTTGGATTAGTTGGAATCATCCTAATATGCCCTGGGATAGTTCTTTTCTCTCGGTAGCAGATATTAATAATCTTTATTTGAGTAATATTCGGGTCATTGCTGGTGGTGAAAATGAGTCGGTGTGTGAACCGCGCTGGTCTGTCGATGAACAGTTATATTTTACCAGCGATCGCAATAATTTCTGGAACTTTTATTGCTTTAACCACGATGAACAAATCGAACCAGTTCTCGAACCAATAGAGGCTGAATTTGCCTATCCTCATTGGGTTTTTGGTTTATCTAACTATGGCTTTGCTGGGGAATCAAAGATTATTTGTAGCTATACAAAAGATGGTCGTTGGTATTTAGGAAGTATCGATACTGTTAATCGAGAATTCCAAGAAATTATCACTGATGATACTAACATTTCTTCCCTACAAGTTAGCGATAACAAAATAGTTTTTATTGGCGGTTCTTTCACGGAAGTAACAGCAGTTATCTCACTGGATTTAGCCACAGGAACGAGAGAAATTCTCAAATCTTCCAGTAATTTAACTATTTCTAGCGATTATTTCTCGATTCCGGAAATGCTCGCTTTTCCCACCAGTCAGGGACTAACTGCCTATGCTTGGTATTATCCCCCCAAAAACCCCGATTATACCGCCCCCAATGGCGAATTACCGCCCCTGTTAGTCAAAAGTCACGGTGGACCGACGGCTGCAGCTACCTCTAGTTTAAGTCTGCGGGTGCAATACTGGACCAGTCGCGGCTTTGGCTATCTAGATGTCAATTATGGTGGTAGTACGGGTTATGGTCGTCAATATCGTCAACGTTTGCAGGGAAATTGGGGAATTGTCGATGTGGAAGACTGCATCAACGGGGCAAAATATTTGGTTAATCAGGGATTAGTCGATGGGGAAAGATTGGCAATTTCTGGAGGCAGCGCCGGTGGTTATACAACTTTAGCAGCCCTAACTTTTCATGATACTTTTAAAGCAGGAGCTAGTTATTACGGAGTTAGTGATTTAGAGGTTTTAGCCACCGATACCCATAAATTCGAGTCGAGATATTTAGATAAATTGGTGGGACGTTATCCTCAAGAAAAGGAAATTTACTATCAGCGATCGCCTATTCATTTTACCGCTCAGTTATCCTGTCCGGTGATCTTTTTCCAAGGTTTAGAAGATCGGGTAGTTCCACCCAATCAAGCAGAAATGATGGTAGAAGCTTTAAAAGCGAAAGGTTTACCCGTTGCTTACGTTCCCTTTGCGGGAGAACAACACGGATTTCGTCAAGCTGAATCGATAAAACGAGCATTAGATGCAGAATTTTATTTTTATTCCCGTCTCTTTGGTTTTACTGCTGCCGACAATTTAGAACCTGTAGAAATTAAGTAATCGTGCCAAGTTAATTTCCTAGGTCAGTAATCGGTGAACAGCAAATCTAGACCTAATATTATCTAAAGACTAAAAGTCTTTCTAGTTAAGAAACTTACCCGAATAGAAATGATTTTAATTACCCCATGTTTTTCTTAGTCGCCTACCCACGATTCAGACATCTTTGAGGAGAAATCGAGCAAATAGGTCGAGTTCGTAACTATTCTGATTGACTGGTATCATTTGAAATGACTACACAGCAATCGGCTCATAAAATTGGCCGATTGTCAACAGCGTTTGAGATAAGCTTACCCTTTTCTAGGTTGCCAGTGGTTGCTTGACCAAGAACAAAAGGTAAGGCAGCGTAGGATTATTTTTTAATGTAAATACGAACTCCTTGAACTTCATCAACTAGCCGATAATTTTCATTGATAACCCTAGCAATTTCTGGAAAAACTTCGTGTCCCTGAGTTTCTCTATTGGTAAAGAAAAACATTCTTGGAGCTACAGCATCAACAAATAACTTAGCATTAGAATTAATAATATCTTCCGCGTATCTTTGCAGAAAATATTCTTGCAGTGAACCTAGTTTGATTTGCCAAACAGAAACACTATCTCTTATCGCCGGTACCAAACCCGTGTCAACATATAGCTCTGATGCCCATCCCCAGACAGCCATAGATTCACCAGGAGAAGCATACTTTAGAATAGTTTTTGCAATCGGACTAAGATAATTTATAGCAAATATTCGGCGATTATCGAGGTAAAAATTATCTGATGTTATCGTTGTGGCAAATTGTAAAAAACTACTAGCAACTGTAATAAAAATGACACCTGTTAAAAGAGATAACTTGAAGTTTGAAAGAGTTAATTGCGACACCTGTAATACTTGTGCCAGTTCACCTATAAAAACGCCGATGAGAAATCCACTAGGTATGATTAGAAACAGCAAATAATGAGTAAACCCGTTCCCCGGTCTAATAATTGAATAACTCGATGCTGCCCAAATAAATAAACTGTAATAGACAAAGCAAAATGTCTGGGACTTTTCTTGATTTTGGCTTAAGGAAACACGCTTTAATATCAGAAATGGTACTCCGAATATCAAGACAATTGCTGTTAATAAAAACAATATATGTGTATCTGGCACTACTCTTAACATCCAAAGAAATATGTTAATTTTTACGGAAAAGCTTAGTTGGTTTACGTTTCCTCCCAAACCATCTGTAGAATAAATCAATAAATTCTGTTGTATGTAAGATTTCCAGAAAGCATCATATATTGAGAAAATTGTTAGATATAGTATGACTAAAGCCGAGAACAACATCCCCCCAAGAAAGAAAGCAGCAAGACTCCGGATGAATTGACCTCTCGCTCTACTTTTTAGCCAGAGGATGTGCAAAAATATACAAGCAATTGAGAAAGCTATAGGAACTGACTGCATTTTGGCAAAGGGAGTAAGTCCTAGTATAAAACCCAAGGCAAATATCAGGCGATTAGGATTAGATGAATTACCAGCATAATATTTACAAACGATTAACAAAGCCACACTTAATATTGCCACCGAAAAATGTTCACTTGTATAATGCACATAGTCGAAAAATGTCATGAAGGCGACAGTTGTAACCACGGTAACTATTGCTAGGCGAGAAAGGCTCTTATCGTAGAGAGTGGATAAGGCATAATAAAGACAAACAATAGCAGCAATTATCATGATTAAGCCGATTACACGACTACTAGCATATTCAATTCTGAACCCGAAAAAAGCTGGTAGAGTTAGAGGATAGACATTCAGAGGTCCAGATGAACCTGTATCTACCGCACGCCAGAAAACTGGCTCTTTCAACAGTTTCATCGCACCTGCGGTAAACTGCGCCTCATCGGGATTTAGCATTGGTGGCAAGAAACCTGGCCAGCGTGCTGCTAAAATAAAAGTCACTAAGGAGATAATAAATATTAGATTTGACAATAAAAATTTCTGTATCTTACCCGTGGGAGTTCTCGGGAATATAAGAGGAGAAAAAGCGCAAAAAATGAAGATAATAAAAGTGACTATTACCGATATTCTGTAGATAATTGGCAAAGATTCAACATTTGCCAAGTTGCTCAGTAGCCACCACCGTAAATCAATTTGGTTATTTACCATTTTTTCACCTTTTGGGGATCAATATACAAGGATTTTTCTTTTAGACGATTTTGCACATCATTGGGAAAGATTTTTAACTGCTTCTGCACAGGCTTAGGAATGATAACTTCGTAATTCATCAAGCTTGTTCAGAGGGACCATCTCATTTCTACAAGTGAGTAATTAGGGTTTGCTGAATATTACTGGAAGCATTACTAGAAAGCATTTTTGGTAATTTTTTAGCCAAAAAAGTCCCAGAAATAAACGTTGATAAATCGATCTGAGGGACTCAAAATCCTTGCACTTTCATTTGACTCCCGACGACTGACTCCTAACCCCACCGACAAACTTTTTCAGCAAACCCTAATTAATTGGCAAGAGTTCTATTAAATCCTCTAATCTTTTTAAACTCCCCGACGCTGAATTTTTCTTACCCAGATTCGATACTTTATTGATTGCGGATAACTTTCTCATTATCAATTTCCCTCCCAGATTTTTAAATAGGCATTTTCCATATTTTCAGCGAATTTTTTCCCTTGCCAGAGGGGGGCTGTGTCACGATTTGCTAACAGTTGATGGCTGATGTCTTGACGAAAGGAGCGATCGAGTCCTAATTTTACTCCCCAGTGGATATATTCTACCTCATTCCAGCCAATTCTGGCTTCAATACCAGCATTAATCATAAAAGTATAACTATTGCGGGCGGAAAATTGTTCTCCTACCAATGTAACTAAAGGGATTCCTTGCCATAAAACTTCTAAGGTGGTGGTAGCGCCATTGTAGGGATAGGTATCTAATACCACATCGGCAATCTGTAAATTAGCGCGATGGGTATATTCATCTATATCTCTCGGTAAAAATCGCAATCTTTGGGGATTAACTCCCTCACGAATCGCTATTTCAGTAAATAATTCTTGAATTTTTTCAGTCTGACCGACTCCCTTAATCAAAAAATAACTATTAGGCACTTGTGCGAGAATTTTCATCTGAAGTTTAATAGTATCAGGATGACGTTTCATACCACTTTGTACGGAAAAATAGATGGTAGCATCGGGGGGAATTTCTAAATCTTCTCGACGGAGATTAGTAGTGCCGATTTCAAAACCATCCACTGCTAAATATGTCTCTGGTAAACGATAGATTTTTTCTCGATAATATTCCTCCGCTTGCTGGGGTAAAACGTAGGGATCGGCGATATAGTAATCAATAGTTGCTAATCCAGAAGCATCCCAACCTAACCAAGTCACTTGTTTTGCTGCGGGTTTCAGTGCCATGATCTGATTGGTAAGATTATGGGTTAAACTGTCTAAATCTACCAAAATATCTATCCGATCCTGTTGAATTTGTTGGGCAACTTCTAGGGGATTTTGAGCGTAGGGAAAATGACGGATAATATCTCGGCTATCCCGGAACCATTGACGGGTAATTTCATCTTCTTCTTGGTTAATAGTATAGATGGCTATTTGAAATTTGTCTCGATCATGATGGTGAATTAACCAACGACTTAACCAACCGACAGAATGATGTTTTAAGGTACTAGCAAGATAACCAATCGTTAGTTTTTCTGGAGCTTTTTTGCTCGTAACCAAAGGAGTTTTTAAACTATTATTATTAAGGAAAATTTCGGCGATGCGATTGGTTAATTGTCGATTGGCTAAGGCTCGATCGCCTAGGTAGGGTAGGGGACTAGAAACATTGAGAAAGCTAGTTTTAATAATCGGTTCTAGAGTAAGATTTTTCCGACGGGTTAATTCCTGTAATAAATTCTGATATTCTTGATAAATATGATCAATTTCTTGCCAAACTCCCCAGCGCAAAAGTATTAACAAAATTAGATAATTACTGTATAACTTTAGGGTTGGAGTTAGACAAATTTCTCGCAACTGATAGGCAGTTATCAAAGAATTATCAAAGTCTTCGGCTAAAATATAGAGGTTAACTAACTGTTCCAAAAGACTCAGATCATTTGGTCTTAATTGCAGACAAAGTTTAATAATTTCTACTCCAAAAGCGGGACTTTGTTGCTCGTTGGTGACTCGTGCTGATATCTGAAAAGCTTGCGGGATAAAACTATCAGCTAATTCCCCTAGGTAAGGTAAACTTGCTTGAGCTAAGTCTAAAGTTAATTCATGGGGATATAAAAGACTTTTGAGAACTACATTTAAAAGCAATTCTCGATCAGGATTATATCTGAGATTCTCTTGAATAGGATAATTAAGTAGTTCTCCTGGAGCGAATATTTCTAAATCTAAAGCCAAGTCAAATAAAGCTAATAAATTATTAATTGACTTGGGAACAATTTCCTGTAGATGATAGCGAAAATATTCTACAGCTGCCAGATCACCTTTTCTTTGTTGTCGTCGCGCTTCTGCGTCTAAAACTGCTTCTAATTCTGCTTGCCATTGCTTAACTTCTTCCGGATTACCTCCTCTTAAAACATTTGGCCACATCACCTGTGCCTCTGCTTCTAAATTTTGCAGAAGATAGGCAACTCCCAAGTACCAATAGTCAGAAATATTTTCGGGATTGTTATCGATTAGTTCCTCGTAGATTGCCGCAACTTGGGGATAATTCTCGGCAATTAAAGCTTGATAAGCGTCAGGATGCCACATAAATCAGTTATCAGTAAACAGTAACCAGTAATCAGTGAAAAAGTGACAGTTAGGGGGGTAAAGCTCAAAAAGAATTGACTCATAACTGGAAACTGTCAACTTAAAACTTACATCTGATAACTGATAACTGATAACTGAAATTAAACCACTTTAGCGATGGCTGCTTCTAGCTTATCCATAGCCTCATCTACTTCTGTTTCCGAGACAATTAAAGGCGGTACAAAACGGAGAACCTTCGGACCTGCGGGAGCAATTAATAAACCCTCGGCCAAGGCTGCATTAACAATAGTAGATGAAACTAACTCACTTTCTGAATTAATTTCCATACCATTAATTAAACCCCAACCGCGCACATCGACAAATAGATGGGGATATTGAGAAGCAATCACCCCTAAACGGCTGCGTAATTGTTCCCCTCGCTGCTGGACATTTTCGAGAATGTGATCCCGTTCAATGGTTTGTAATACTGTTAAAGCTGAGGCACAAGCGAAAGGATTACCTCCAAAGGTACTCGCATGACTACCCGGTTCAAACACATCACAGAATTTTCTGCACATCATCGCACCGATGGGAATACCACCCGCTAAACCCTTAGCAGAAGTGAAAATATCCGGTTCCACTCCTAAATTCTCATAACCCCAGAGTTTGCCAGTTCTTCCGACTCCCACCTGTACCTCATCAAAGACAAGCAAAATGTTATTTTCGTCGCAAATTTGCCGTAAACGTTGGAAATATTCGATATCCCCTGGACGAACTCCCCCTTCACCCTGCAAGGGTTCCAACATAATCGCAGCCACACGACGATTACCCTCATCGAGATCAGCGATCGCATTTTCCACCGCTTCGATATCATTATAGGGAATATAGGCAAACCCCGGCATCAGGGGTTCAAAGTCTTTTTGGTACTTCGGTTGACCGGTTGCGGTGATGGTAGCTAAAGTGCGACCGTGGAAACTAGCGTGAGCGGTTAAAATAACCGGCTGTTCGAGGAAATCTAGCACCGTATGGGCATATTTCCGCACTAATTTAATTGCCGCTTCGTTCGCTTCCGCACCGGAATTACAGAAAAAGACTTTATCAGCGCAGGAATGATCGACAATCCATTTAGCTAGTTCCCCTTGTTCGGGAATATAGTATAAATTCGAGACATGATGGAGTTTTTGGATTTGCTGGCTAACCACTTCAATTAAAGCAGGGTGCGCGTGACCGAGGGTACAGGTGGCAATTCCCGCGACAAAATCAAGGTATTGTTTACCGGAAGTATCCCAGAGTCGACACCCCAACCCCTTGGCAATCGCAATGGGAAAACGACCATAAGTATTCATCACATAGCTGTTAAAACTATCTGGATCGAAGGGTTGATTCGGGTTTAAATTGGAAGTGGGATCAACTAGGGTTGGTTCTAAAAGGGTTTCTGGACTCACTGGGGAACTCCTGCGCGATTAGACATAGGGGAAATTATAATCAAATCCGTCTGAGAAGGACGGGTTATTTAGATTAAAAACTGATTTCATTGTAAGTTACTAGACAGTCCTAGGGGTGAATTTTGCTTGTCTATCAGTGAAGATAAATATCGTCGTCTGCGTCAGGAATTAATCGGGGGAATTTTTGCCCTGATCGTGGTATTTTTGCTGGGTACGCTTTGGTATCATCTGATCGAGGGTTGGAGTTGGCTAGATTCGGCCTATATGACGATTAGTACCCTCGCTACCGTCGGTTTTGGCGAAATTAATCCCCTAGGTGAACGGGGACGACTGTTTACAATGGTTTTGATTATCATGGGAGTAGTCAGCATCGGTTATATTGTTAATCGCTTGACCGAAGCTTTAATTCAAGGCTATTTTCAAGAGGGACTCAAACAGAGACAGGAGAAACGCTTGATTGATCGACTATCAGAACACTATATCATCTGTGGTTTGGGTCGCACAGGCAGACAGGTAGCGATCGAATTTCACGCCGAAAATATTCCTTTTGTAGTCATTGATACAGACCCCCTACAGGTAAATCGGGCCAAAGAATTAAATTATATTGTTGTTCAAGGAGATGCCACCTTAGATAAATCTTTACAAATGGCAGGAATCGAACGCGCTATTTGTATTGTGGCCGCTTTAACTTCCGATGCGGAGAATTTATATACAGTTTTGTCTGCTAAAACTCTTAATCCGAAAATCCGCGCCATTGCTAGAGCCAGTACCGAGGAAGCAGTACAAAAATTACAACGGGCCGGGGCCGATGCGGTGGTATCTCCCTATATTACCGGCAGTAGAAGATTGGCGGCTGCGGCCCTACGACCCCAGGTGATGGATTTTGTAGATGGCATTTTAACCGGAACCGATCGATCGTTTTATATGGAGGAATTTTTAATCGATCCGAGGACTTGTCCCTGTGTCGGTTTAAGTCTTAGTCAAGCACATTTAAGATCTCGATCGGGGGCGTTAGTTTTGGCTATACGTCGCGCTGATGGTACGCTAATCGGGGGACCCACTGGCGATACCGAATTAATGGCCGGGGATTTATTGATTTGTATGGGAACGGCCGAACAATTACGCAGTTTAACTCAGATTTTAATCCCCATGCGATCGGATGGTTTACGTTTACCGAAGCATTAGTTAGGGCTTGCTGAAAAAGTCATTGAAAAGTACAGGTCTCTTAATCAATGATTTCACTTAGCTACAAGCATAAGCTTTAGTTGTTGATTAATTTTTAAGTCATAACTTATCCTAATCATTGACCGAGAAAAAGTGCTGTTTTTCCATTTCAGACATAAAAAAGCCCAAAAAACCTGCCTCAACAGGTTAGAAAGATTCATGACTAAAAAAGTAATAGCAATCGCTGAAAAGGAAGTATGAGGAAGTTTAGCCATCACTTTACCTAAGCTAAATCTTCTTTTCCCCTGTCCAAATTTGCCCTCTATACAATTCCGAATCCTCTCATCATCAGTAGCTTGTTTCTTTTGTTCTTTACTAACATTTTTGGCTGGTCTTCCTAATGGGGGACCACTGATTCTGATTCCCCTTTCTTTACACCAAGCTCGGTTTTCTCTGGTTCGATAAATTTTGTCCACATGAACTGATTCTCGATAGTATCCTGTATAGTCATAATAAGCTTCTATTTGTGCTTTTAAATCTCCCGATTCATTAAAGTTATCCCAACTAATCCGGTCTAAAAATATGTAACCATCTATACAGCTTGCTGAGAATTTTGCCCCAAATTCTACGGGTTTTCCAGCTTTTCCTCTGACTATCGGACGGATATGGGGTTGAGTTAAGCTGACAATTCTGTCTTCAATACTCTGTTTGTTATTTTGGTACATCCAGAGTTGTTGGCGATAAACTTCTGTGACTACTAATAACAGCTTATAGTCTCTTTTTTTCAAGCTTTGTAGCGAGGCTCCTTCTGCTAAAAGTTGTTCAATATGGTCGAGATTTCTTTTTAGATATTGCAGTTGTCTTTTCAGAGCTTTTCGTCTTTGTTTGACGGTAGGTTTTCTTTTTTTTGCTACTTCTAAATAACTTTTTCTGGCTAGGAGAAGATAGGTTCTCGGTTTTTGAACAAGTTTTCCTTTTAAAGTTTCCTAGAGAATATCAATAATTTTTTCGGTTTGTTTTCTTACTTGATTTAACAGGTTTAAATCCGTAGGATAACTAATATCTGCGGGCGCACAACTGGCATCTAAAATTAATTTACCTCGATTTTCGGGTTGACTTTGGGTTTCACTTTCTAACTTTTTTGTGGTGTTTTCTTCTTCTTTTATTTCCCTCGGATTTTTGACCATAAAGCGATTCACTTTATTAATTAGTTCCCGAGTGATTCTTTCTCGAAAGTGAACCAACATTGACGCTTCAAACCGGGGTTTATTGCTGTAGGATGAAAACCCCAAGAAGTATTGTAAATAAGGATTTTCCTTGATTTGTTCTACCGTTTCTCTATCGCTTGTTCCTAATTTTTCTTTAATAATTAATGCGGACATTGCTATCCTAAATGTTTTGGCGGGTGCGCCCATTTCTTCTGAAAAAAGTGATGCGTATTCCGCTTCAAATTCTGACCAGGGAATGAGGTTGGCCATAATTACCCAACGATTATCTTGGAATAATTTCCCCTCAAAGGGCAGCTCGAAGTTTTCTGGTGGGGTTGAGGGTAACTCGCTTTTACGGTACATTAGCACTAATTAGAGAAGATGCAAGGGTGATGCAAGAGTGATGCAAGGGTTTTGAGCGATTCTAGCAGATTTAAGTGCATTTGGGAAGCTCTCAATCAAGCTAAAAGCCCTTTCCTGTAAGGTTTTTACCATTATTCAGCAAACCCTAATTAGTCCCAAATCTGGCTAGACGGTCTTTGTGTTCAACAATTAAAACATTATAATTGGGGTCAACTAGAATTTTGGCTAATTGTTGGCGATTATCGTTTAATCCACTGCCTACTTCTTTGACAACTTTGTAGATTTTGTAGCCTCTGGCAACAGCATAATCTTTTAATCGGTCAGCTTGTCTATCTAGATTGTCTTTATTTTCGGCACTGGAAACTCTTGCATAAATGCAAGCTATCAAGTCGGGTTTTGAATGGTTGTCATCCGTTATGATAATTGTACCAGAAGGCAATTGATAGCCTGTTAAATTCCCTTGTTTCCACCACCTCCAAGCCGTTCGATAACTTATTCCTGCTTTTTTTGCATGGTCTCATAGTTTCATGTCTATATATTACCATGCCTGACTATATCTGACTATATTTGTATTGAAACTTTACAATACTTCGCGCATATTGCCGCTAAAACTGTTGATGTAGAGCTTGAGGTTAGCGGCCAGCTGCTTGGGATCGTCGAGGAGCTTGTCGAAGTCGTAGGGACAACTGTTGTAGAAGGCAAATCCTGATTTTTTGCAGAGGAGAGGAGCGAGATTGTCGAGCTTGTCTTTGTAATGGTGGTAGGCTGCTAAGACCTCCTCTTTGGTCGGTTCTAACACGCAGTCGAGGCGACGCAGCACGGTGAAAGGCAGTATGACATCTTGATATTTGCCGCGCTTAAAGGTATCGCGGATTTAATCCGCGATACTCCAAATAAAACTTACCTTGTCACCGAAGTTGTTCATCTGTTAAGACCGCAGTTTCCCCGCGACCAACCCCATTCTTCCACTCCCACGGAAATTTGCGAACCGGGACGGACATCTCCTTTCGATAAGTCTATCAGAGTCACACTGACTGCGGCGAATAAACTGCCCCGATAAATCGGTTGTCCTTTGTTGTTGGTATTTTTAAAACTAAGGCTAGAAACTTGGGGAGGTTGACCGGAACGCGTCCAGCGAATGCGTTCAAAACGTCCATTGAGAAATTCTGCCGAATAGGACCAACCGTTATTCATGCGGCCTCGACAAAAAAGCTGTTGTGTGGCTACAGTAGCGGGAATATTGACAGATAAACTCAGAAGGCTGAATGTAGCTAGAGCGATCGGCAAAAATTTCATAAAAGTTGGCACTATAGGGTCAAATAATCCTATTATAAGTTTTTAGTTCGCAAATTTAACTATCGCGGCCGCGGTAAGTTCTGGTTTTTCGAGGTGGGGAACATGACCACAGCGAGGAATCCAAACCAGTTGATTATTGGGTAAGGCCTGCTGAAATATCTTCGCGTCTTTTGTGCCTAAAATTTGATCGTTTTCTCCCCAAATAATCAGAGTTTCTCGGTTTATTTGGCTTAATTTCGGTAAAAATGCCCCATAACCGCCACTTTTGGTAAAGGAGATTAAAGCCTCACTCCAGTGGGGACAATTCAGGTGCAGATTAGCACAGGTGCAAGCATCAACAGTGGCTAAAGTTGCATCAAAATAGGCAGTACGACTGATATTTTGACGCACGCGGGGATTGGCTAAAAAATTAGTTGCCCACTTATCGAGGGGAGAAAACATCAATTTACCCAAAACTGGGGGATTAGCTAGTCCTGCGCTGTCAATCAGGACTAATTTTGCCACTATTTCCGGGTGGGAGAGGGCAAAATCTAGGGCCACTGCACCCCCCATGGAAGCACCCACTAAAATTATCGGTTCTGCGATCGCAGTTTGCCAGAAATGGTAAAGATGGCTTTTAATAGTTTTCGGAGATACTTGTAAATCTGGGTATCGCTCAGTAAAACCGAAGCCGAGTAGATCTATCGCCCAAGTTTCCCTATTTTGGGCGAGTAAGGGTAGTAAACGCCTAAATTCCAGCAGGGAACTATCAAAACCGTGCAGGAGAACAAAAGGCGGTTGACCTTGCCCTTGTTGACTATAGGTAGTTAGAATCGATCGAGGATAGATGGGGCTATCGATGGCAATTTGTTGGATATTTTCGAGGAGAGCAAGGGAGGTATCTTCACTCAATCCCTCCCTAACAGTGGGTAAAAAGTTGGGATAATTCACGGATGAGGGCGAAAGTTTGATGAGGCAACAGGCAAGAGGTGGTTAGATATGTGTAGTTAGTTGTCTCTAGCTACAGATGTTAATAGCTAATTTCGAGGGTGACAGCAGCGCGCAGGGTTTGTTCCCCTCCGATAACCGGGCTACTGGCAGCATCGGCACTGCGAAAAACCGCTTCTGAGCGGGCTATTGGCACGGGATTACTGGTATTACCCACTTGGATAGAAACCGTTTCTTTCGGCACTAAACCGAGGGCTTGTAACACGATTGTAGCCTGTTCTCTAGCTTGTTCCGTGGCTTTGATGAGAGCAGTTCTCTGACCAGCTGCGATCGCTGATTCTCCGGCAGTAAAACTGACCCCATCGATGCGTGTTGCCCCGACTTTCACCGCTTCATCGATTAAAATCCCCGCTTGGGCTATATCAACCTGAAAACTAATCAAATTAGCCCCGATATAACCGATTAAACGTCTTTGATTGTTGCTGAAGTCGTAATTGGGCTGTAAACTAATGCCAGTGGTTTCCAATTTTTCCACTTGACGGGAACGGAGAAATTTAACCACCGCATCGCTACGATTGGCGGTTTCCCGCTGCACCTTACCCGCTTCTTTGCCTTGAATTTCTACCCCTAAGCGCACTATTGCTTGAGAAGTGGCGATATTTTCTATTCCTTCTCCCGTTACGGTAATTGTCCTCAATTCTCTTTCGTTTGCGTAACTAGGCATAACTAATCCGGTGTTGATGAGGATAAGGGACAGCAAAAAAGCCAAGCAAAATTTTCTGTAATTCATGAAAAATCCGTAGCGATCGATACTATATTTCGATTCTAGCCTTTATTTTGGGCAATTGAGTGGAAGATTATCCCTTTTCTGTCACTTTCGGAATATTGGTGACTAAGCTCTGGGAACTTGAGAAGGGGCCTTTAAGCAAGATTGGTCCGCACACCGCTGCGATTGTACCTCACCTATGCGATCAACGCTATCCTTGGCATCAACGAGCCAGAAAAGTTACCTCCAGCCCTAAATGTCCCGCGTTATCTTTAATTGAAACCTAGTTGATTAAAAAGATAAATTCTCAAAACTTGCTATGATCTAACAAGATTGTTACAGCACTTTCTCGGCTTAATTATCCCCTGCAATGACTCGCCAAATTCACGACCAATTTGCCAAGGAATATTTAGAAGAACTCTTAGCGTCTCTAGGGACGATTAAAAAGAGCAAGAAAGTCAAGAGTGAAGTTCAAGAAATCGATGTCTGGTTTGAACCAGACAGTTCAGCATCAAGGACTGAATTACCCTTGGGCATACTCGGTAAAATGGCGGCGACTTGCTGCTTATTTGAACCTTTCCGTAACCCACCCTCCGAGGTAGAGATTCGCAGTTGCATCTCAAAGTTATATGCGGTTCATGGCGAGGTCTTGAGGAAGGCGAAACGGACAAACAAAACTCTAACAGAAGCTGAACTACCAGTTCTCTGGATTTTAACGCCTACTTTTTCGGGGAGAATGATTGAAGAAGTCGTGGGAATCCCCCCTTCATTCCTACCGGAAGAGGGGATGAAAGAGGAGTGGGGAAAGGGAGTTTATTTTTCCCCTAGCCTGTTCAAAACAGGAATCGTCGCCATCCATCAATTACCAGTCAATGAGGAGACTTTATGGTTGAGGGTACTAGGGAAAGGAGGGACGCAAAAACGGGCAGTAGAAGAATTAGTGCAATTACCTGAAGGTAATCCTTTCCAAGAGAATTTACTGGAAATTCTGGCCAACTGGCGCAAGAGTTTGGAATTAAGAGATAATTTAAGTACCGAGGAACAGGAGGAGATTATGAACCTATCACCAGCTTATTTACAACAACGAGAAGAGTGGAAACAAGAAGGGATGCAAGAAGGGATACAACGAGGCAGTTTAGAAGAACGGTATTCCCTGATAACCAGTCTTCTGGAAGGACGCTTTGGCAGCCTAGATGCAGAATTATCTGGTCTGGTGGAACAGATTGCCCAACTTCCCATCTCGGAACGCACCGGGTTACTTCTTTCTCTGGCTAATTTATCTCGCTCAGAACTGTTAGAAAGATTCAGGGAAAATTAAACTTTCACTCCCCCTAAGCTAGGAAAAACTATCCCCAAGCATTAATAGAAAACGGGTTTCTCGGAGAAACCCGTTTTCTGTGCGTTACTCAACGGATTTAGTATGACAACTGATAAAAACCCCTCCAATTAATGAAGGGGAATTGTCGGATTTTATTGATGGTATTAGGAGACTTTTGTGGTTTCTTTTTCTGAAAAGACGGACAATAAAATAACAATACACACTCTCCTTTTTTAAAATGTATTCTAAGCTACATTTTTATAAATATTTACATTACTCTCCGTCAGGCTTCTTTGGCAAGGTTAAGAGCGATCGCATTCTATCTTTTGGTAGTTAATAATGCCGTTGACAAGAGCTAAGTTAAGATTGAAGGGCATTCAGTTGTTAATTCGTGTAATTCTTGAGTAGGGCGAAAATATGACGACACTACTTGTACAAGCGACCTCGGCTCCTTTGATGATTGATCTTCCTTGGATTATGCCGATGACGGAGGAGCAATTTTATGAATTTTGTTTAGCCAATCGAGATTTACGCATTGAACGCAGTGCTAGTGGAGAAGTGATCGTTATGCCCCCTGCTTTTTCAGATACGGGTAATCGCAATTTTAATATAGCTCTGCAACTGGGGAACTGGTCAGAACTAGATGGAACGGGGCTTGGGTTTGATTCTAGTGCGGGTTTTACGCTGCCCAATGGTGCGACTCGTTCACCGGATGCTGCTTGGATTAAATTAGAACGCTGGAATGCTTTAACAGAAAAACAAAAAGCCTCTTTTGCCCCCATCTGTCCCGATTTTGTCATTGAATTGCGTTCTGCTAGTGATACAGTATCCAGTTTGCAGAAAAAGATGGAAGAATATATTGCCAATGGTACTTTATTGGGTTGGTTAATTGATCGCCAAAATCGCCAAGTCTATATTTATCGTCCCCATCAAGAACCGGAGATTTTAAATGCTCCTGAAACCATTAGTGGTGATCCAGAATTGCCGGGGTTTGTATTAGTAATGGCTAAGATTTGGTAAATGCGATCGCTGCGGACTCCTGTTATGAATTATGAATTATGAATTGGGGAAGTGGGGAGTGGGTTTTTAAAGTTGGATTGGGAGTTAATCATACTGTTAAAAAAGGATTTAGTATCAGGGGCGACCGGGATTTTCCCACAACTCGATCGAATGTGTTATCATTCTGGGCAAATAGAGTAAGTCAGCCTAATTCAACCGTGGTCTGTTGAAGCGGAGGAACCGAATTTGGGGCGCATTTCAGTCAATGAAAAGGACATCTCTCAGTCCTAGCCCGTCAGCTAACTTCGTCGGCATTGGGGGAAGACTGAAGAGAAACAGAATAGGAGATATTCCTGCAAATATTCTGGCTCTTTCAGGATTCTTGGTTGGTACTGCTCATTATCTGTACCTCGATCCTTATACAAGGGTAAATAACATGAATATTGCGGCTATTTTAGTCGCTGGGCGTGCCACAGGCAGGCAAGCGAAAGCTTGGCTGTTTAAGGATGTGGTACTGTATCCGGCGATGGGTTTTATCGGTCTGATTACGCTCTGGTGGGTAATTGCGACTTTCCGAAGTGAATTGATGCCCAATCCTTGGCAGGCCTTGACTAGCAATCTCGATTATATTCTCCATCCCTTCTATCGTCGCGGTCCGGGCAATCTCGGCATTGGTTGGCTATTGCTGGCCAGTTTGCGACGCGTCTTAATTGGTTTTCTCTTGGGAGCATTAGTGGCTATTCCGGTCGGGTTTCTCATCGGGCTATCCCGGCCGGCTATGCTCATCCTCAATCCGATCATTCAAATTCTACGCCCCGTTTCTCCCCTAGCTTGGCTACCTATCTCTCTAGCCATGTTTGGAGTCGCGGAACCCTCGGCCATTTTTGTGATTTTTATCACCTCCCTCTGGTCAACCATGATTAATACAGCCCTAGGAGTCGGTAGTGTACCCAAAGACTATATCGATGTGGCCAGAGTCCTAGAAATGCCCAAATATCGCCAGATTTTTAAAATTATCCTCCCCGCTAGTTTGCCTTACATTTTTACGGGATTGCGCTTAAGTTTAGGAATTGCTTGGCTAGTCATCGTAGCCGTGGAAATGTTAACCGGAGGTGTGGGAATCGGGTTTTTTCTTTGGGATGAGTGGAATCGCTTAAACCTTAGTTCCGTCTTTCTGGCGGTGATTGTCATCGGCGTTACCGGTTTAATCCTCGATTACCTAATTAGCCGTTTACAAGTCCTTGTCACCCATCGTCCCGCTAAACCGGGCAGTTAATACCATGATTCCCCCCATATCTAGACGTACCTTCCTTCAGGGATTGGGGACGACTTTGGTTACTGGTAGCCTGACTGCCTGTACTATCAATGCCAGTCGCAACCCGACGGGATTAACCGAGGCAGCCCTAGCCGTAACCCCGATTATCGACCCGAAAACCCTAGAAAAACCTAACCTCACCGTGGGATATGTCCCCGTCAATGATTGCGCCCCCTTCGCCGTCGCCTGGGAAAAAGGCTTTTTTCGCAAGTATGGACTGAATGTCACCCTCAGTCGGGAAGCAAGTTGGGCGAATTCCCGTGATGGGATTATCTTCAAACGCTTGGACGCTTCTCCCGTGGTCTCTGGGGCGATTACCAATGCGAGGACGGGGGCAGAAGGGGCCCGGGTTGCCCCTCTGTGTGGGGCGATGACTATTCATCGTCACGGCAACGCTATGACCATGAATCGGCCGATGTGGGATTTTGGCCTTCGACCTTGGCAAGAGTATAATGGCGATCTTGAGCAAGCGGGCCGGCAACTGCAAGCCTATTTCCAGAGTATCCCCCCGGAAGAGCGCATCTGGGCGGTGGTCTTGAGTTCCTCCATCTATGAATACTTCCTGCGTTACCTGACGGCATCGATGGGCATTAATCCGATCGAAGAATTTCGTCTTTTGATTATTCCGCCGCCGCAGATGGTCAACAATATGCGTATTGGTACAATGCAAGCTTATATGGTGGCCGAACCCTGGAACACTAGGGCGATTACCGGTAACGAAGGGGTCGGTTTTACCTTTGCCCAGGGACGGGAAATCTGGCAAGGACACCCCGATCGCATTCTAGCGGTGATGGAGTCCTTTATCGAAGAAAACCCGAAAACCTATCGCTCTTTAGTGAAAGCGATGATTGAAGCTTGTCAGTATTGCGATCGACCTGAAAATCGAGAGGAAGTAGCGACGATCATTTCCGGGCGCTCGTTTACAGGGGCAAAACCACAATTTACCCGCCCCGGCATCGTTGGGAATTACAACTATGGCGGTTTCGATGATCAAAAACGTCTGGTCGAGGATCTAGCGACGACAATTTTTTTCGCCATGCCGAAAGATATTGCCAAAGCCGATCACGATCATTCTACCTTTCTCTGGCAATCCGAAAGTCTTTGGTTAATCACCCAGGCCGCTCGCTGGGGACAGATTGCTGAAATACCCAAAAATGCGGAAGAAGTAGCCAAAAAAGCTTGGAGAACCGATTTATACCGTCAAATCGCCGACGATATGGGTATTGTTTCTCCCAGCGAGGATTATTACGTCGTACCGCCGGGGGCTTTTATCGATCAAAAAGCTTTTGATCCTAGCGATCTCGTCGGTTATCTCAACAGTTTTGAAATTCGCGCCAATTCACCTCAATTCTTTTATTTGCAGGGATAATTCATTATTATGGCCCAATTCTCCTCTGTTCCTAACTCGCTCTCAAGTTCCTTTTCCGGGGAGGAATTTTTAGAGATTAAAAATATCGTTAAAGCTTATCCTAAGGCTGATGGCAGTAATTTTGTTGTCCTCGATGGGGTCAATCTAACTATTGGTTCCCAAGAATACATTTCGGTGATCGGTCATTCCGGTTGCGGCAAATCGACGCTTTTAAAAATTATCGCCGGTTTAGAACAAGCTTCTTCGGGACAGGTGACTTTAGAAGGAAAATTAATTCGTAAACCGGGGGCCGACCGCATGATGGTTTTTCAGCATTATTCTCTTTTGCCCTGGTTGACAGTGCGAGAAAATATTCGCTTGGCGGTGGATGAAGTTCTTAAAAGTGCTAGTAAAGTTGAAAAAAATAGCCTTGTTAATGAACATTTAGCTATGGTGCATTTAACTGCTGCTGCTGATAAATATCCCGAAGAAATCTCCGGCGGAATGAAGCAGCGGGTGGGCATCGCTCGCGCTTTGGTAACTCGACCGAAAATGCTATTAATGGATGAACCTTTTGGGGCTTTAGATGCTTTAACTAAGCGAAAATTACAACAGGAAGTGCTGAAAATTTGGGAGAGTCACCGGCAAGCGGTGATTATGATTACCCATGATGTAGATGAGGCAATTTTCATGTCCGATCGCATTGTTTTAATGACCAATGGGCCCCATGCTAATATCGGTGAGATTTTAACGGTTCCTTTTCCTCATCCCCGGGATCGTCACGCCATGCGAGAAACTCAAGAATATTATGATTTAAGAAATCATGCTCTCGATTTTCTAGAGCGTTATTTTACAGCAGATGAATAGGCGGTGAAAAAGTCAGATAATATCTGTAGGGGCGAAGCATTCGGATAGGAAATCTCCGGTTTCACCGATAGGTTATTGCCCGAATGCTTCGCCCTTTTTCTACTAAGATTGGGTCAGGGTAGCCAATTCTAAGGCTAAAGGATCAACCCGGCGTAAATTTGCCCCTAATGCTCTTAATTTACCCTCTAAATTATCGTAACCTCGATCGAGGTGATGGAGTCCCTGCACAATAGTAGTCCCCCGGGCTGCCAATCCCGCCACCACCAAAGCTGCCGAAGCGCGTAGATCCGTGGCCATCACCGGCGCCCCAGAGAGGAAAGGCACACCGCGCACTAAAGCCACATTTCCTTTGACCTTGATATCTGCTCCCAGACGCTTTAATTCGGCCACATGACGCAGACGGTTTTCAAAAACCGTCTCATTAACCACGCTACTGCCCTCGGCTAAAGTTAATAGAGCCATAAATTGGGCCTGCATATCTGTGGGAAAACCGGGATAGGGCAGGGTTTCGATATCGGTGGCTTTTAAGTCTTTAGGGATAATCCGGAGACGATTAGGACCATCTTCCACCACTTCCGGACCGATTTCGTGCAGTTTGGCAATTACCGAAGCTAAATGGCTGGGAATCACGGGATAAAGACTAATTTCTGAGCGGGTAATCGCCCCGGCTATCAGTAAAGTCCCGGCTTCAATGCGATCGGGAATGATACTGTAATCGGTACTGTGCAGACGGGAAACTCCCTCGATGACAATTGTATTGGTCCCAGCACCGCGAATTTTTGCCCCCATGGAAACACAAAAATCGGCTAAATCAATCACCTCTGGCTCCTGGGCTGCATTACCGAGAATGGTTTCCCCGTCCGCTAAAGTCGCCGCCATCATTAGGGTTTCCGTCGCTCCCACACTGGGATAATCCAGATAAATATTCGCCCCTTTCAGACGACCATTACCCTTAACGCGGGCGTGTACCATGCCACGATCAATTAATACATCTGCACCCATTGACTGTAGGCCTCTAACGTGCAGATCTACCGGTCTGGCCCCAATGGCGCAGCCGCCGGGGAGGGGAACTTTTGCTTCTCCTAAACGGGCTAAAATCGGTCCAATGGCAAAAAAACTGGCCCGCAACTGGGAGACGAGATCGTAGGGTGCTTGAGCTTGTTTGAGGTCTCTGCCATCAATCTCTAGTCTGTCTCCGGTGCGACGGACTTGCACGCCCAAAGCCGAGAGAATTTGACTCATCCGCTCGATATCGGCTAGGGCAGGTACATTACTAATCTGGCACTCGTCGGAGCAGAGTAAAGCTCCTGCCATAATCACGAGAGCGGCATTTTTGGCGCCACTGATCTTGACTTCACCCTTGAGAGAGTGACGACCTTGAATTTCTAAATAGGGATGCTCGGTATCGATGGTCATAGGATGATTCATTTATCTTAGTTGGGAGTCTTGGCTAAGGAAAGCTTCGGTAAAATGAGACTGCATCTTATCAGATTTTTGAGGAAATTATTGGTGATTCTACCCCGAAAAGCGATTTTTGTCTTAATTATCTCAACTATCTTGACTTATGGATTGTCCGATAGTATAATAAAAGATTGTGAAAGAAGAATGCGGAACTGGCGGAATTGGTAGACGCGCTAGATTCAGGTTCTAGTGTCTGCAAAGACTTTCGGGTTCAAGTCCCGAGTTCCGCATTATCTCCCTCAAAACGTAGTTATTTAGGGCAGCCCTAGCGGGGTGAAAAATCCGATTGGCTATGATTAGCAGTGTTCAAAACCCTTTAATCAAGCAAATTCGCAAGCTACACCGCACTAGAGAGCGACAGGAGCAGAATTTGTCCTTAATTGAGGGGACTCACTTACTAGAGACAGCTTTAGCCCTGAATTGTTCCCTAGAGACGGTCTGTTTGACGGAAAAGTGGCGGCAAAGACAGGGAGAATTAGCGGAGAAGCTTCAAAATCAGGCGAAACGAGTCGAGATAGTTTCCCCGGAAGTCCTCGCTTCCCTAGCAACCACGGTTAATCCCGATGGTGTGATTGCTACTATTTCCCGTGATCACCTTCATACAGTCCCCCAAAATCCGCTACAATTGGGCTTAGTTTTGGAAAGATTGCAGGATCCGGGTAATCTCGGCACTATTATCCGCACTGCCGTGGCTACAGAGGTACAGGGTATCTGGTTAAGTCTTGATAGCGTCGAAATCGATAACCCCAAAGTGCTCCGCAGTTCCGCCGGGGAATGGTTTCGATCGCCCCTAGTGGTAGAATCGGATTTATCGGCTTTAGTGAAAAAATATCAAGCACAGGGGGTAAAAGCGATTGCGACTTTACCCACAGCCACCAAAAACCACTGGGAGATTGATTTTACCCGTCCGACTTTAATATTATTAGGCAATGAAGGAGCCGGTTTATCACCCCAATTAGCGGCTTTAGCCGATGAAACGGTGAAAATTCCCCTCTTTGGTGGTGTGGAATCTTTAAATGTTGCGATCGCTACTGCTGTCATCCTCTACGAAGCTAGAAGACAATTATCGGTAAATAGTTAAACCAGACAAGAATTAGAGATTTATGTATTCTCGTTTTCTGTCTCCCAATTTAAATCATCTAGCATCTTCAACAATAAATCGATGAATACGATAATTGCCCCACCCTCCTCTGGTTTAGGATCGATGAATCGATGAGCGTAACGGTTACGAAAAAGCTTCATTGTACCCGAATATAAATCACGGTATGCCTCTAATTCTTCTGAGGGAAGCTTATCTTTTTGTACAGATTTATTGCTTCCAAAAACTAGGTTAACAATACCATTACCCGTGGCTTTTTGATTAATATTATCAATATTTCCCAGTTTCCTCATGCGGTCTTCTAAAACCACTGTCGCATTGCGAATCGCAGTATCCCACGCTTTTGGATTATCTCCACCCGCACTCACAGAAAAACGGACTCTCTCCCATAGTTCGGAGTCTAAATGTTCAACTTCAGTCAAGGGAATTAGATGAGGAATAGCCGAGCGATTGGGTTCGTCAAAGTTAGAATCAACCGCTTCATAAGCTTTTCCTGTTAGAGCGCCCTTGTATTGATTCTGGCTTTTTTGTTGCCATTTAATATAACCATATTCTTCTAATATATCGAGGGTTGCGAATGTGACAGGAGGCCAGCTATGAGAACCCTTGTAATCAACCCAACCACAATCTGTAAGAGTCGTAATGTACCAAATACAGTCCTCGGGAAGATGATCAGCCCGTACTCCTTCAACTATCCATCGCAAAAGGTTTTTTTGTTTTTCTGTTAAGGTCATATTTATACCTCGAAAAGTAAAGAACAGTACTATTATACTATGTACTTTTGATTTTCGTAACGGGAATTTGCTAAAACCGACCTTTATATAAATCCCTCGGATAGGTGAAACTGTTTCTATGAATAGTGCAATTTGAGACAGTCAACCAATTTTTTACACTTCCGTTTTTTTGGCAAGTTTTGGCGGAATTTGCTCGGCTGTTAAGGTGACAATTTGGCCATCTTTGAAAATGCTGATAGATTCTCCTAAGAGGCGGTGTCTCTCAATTGCTTCTGCGATTGCGACTCTAACACCTGTATCGATTCGTTCCGATAATTTATCAGGAATTGGCTCAGTCATAAGCTATCTCGGTTGTTTGTTGCCAGATAGAGGGGTCATAGATTTCTGGGGTTGCTGATTTGCGATAGGAATCTGCCTGTGTGGGGTTTTTAAAACCTAGAGCCAAACTAACTTTTGGATAGGATGCACGGTTGGCATTCATAGCGTGAGTCAGCAACACCGCAGAAAAATTAATTCTGACTCAAAAATAAACTGGGCAATCCGATCAGATTATCTTGTTTAAAAAAGATCGAATTTTGTTGTCGCAATTTACCGATTAATCTTGTTACTGTTACTCTGGTAGTGCCGATGGCGCTGGCAATTTGAGCGTGAGTTAGGGGATAGGGGAGATAATAGCCTTCCCCACAGGGTTGACCGTATTCTTCCAATAATAGAACCAAGAACCCCATTAATCGATCGAGGGAGCGTTTTTGACCGAGAATACTCAACCAAAATAACTTACGCTGGTATTGATGGCGAAAAGTTTCCATAATAGCCGATCGCAATTGCGGCCATTTTTCTAGGTCTTCCCAGTATAACCAGACTAACTCGGTTCCGTCTAGATGAGCTTGGGCTTGTAATTGAAAGGGAAATTGAGAAACAATCTCAAAAGGTTGACCTGCACCCACAAAACCGAGAAATACTTCCTCACTATCGGCCATAGGTAGTTGACGGGCGGATTTTTGGTCAATAACGTTAACTTGTGCCTTACCAACAATACGAATCGCCCCAGATTCCACAAAGTATAATAGCCCGGGGCGCGTGGCTACTTTTTCATCTTTGGCAAAGGTATGGTTACGATAATGGGATTTTGCCCAGTTAAAGATTTCTGTTTCTTGACCGATTAAGGGTATAAAATCCGACGAAGGAACCGAAGAAGACATTAAAATTAATAACCCACTGGGGCGTTGAGGGAACTGTAAACTAATGTAACAAAAAATTGCTGCGATTGGGGGGGTCTTGTGGCCGCTAGATGGTTATCGGTCAATAATGCCTAGAAGTCGCGGGGATTGGGCAGATAGGGGAATTATTAAGCATTCTTAACAGAATACCCGCCCCAATGTTACAAAAGCTAGATAATCAGCTTATCTATTCTTAACTTTTCCTCGCTTTTCTGGGGACTATGGCATAAGATAGGATGCGTGACTATTAGTTTTCTATCTATGATATAGCGTTTATCTTAAAGATGAAGTATAAAGAAATTTGGCATTATCTCTTGGCGACCAGCTACTGTTAACCGTTCCCTGTTCCCTAAAACCAGATACTTCGTACCTCACTATTAAGATAACTGCTATAGATGATAGTTGATAGATAATTTAAATTTATACTTTTCCTTAAAAACTTCGGTCAAACTTGTATGAATAGCATTAGACAAAAAGTTGAATCCCTCTTGAATCAATTACCAGATGATTGTTCAATTGAAGATATTCAGTATCATTTATACGTTCTGGAGAAGGTGCGTCAAAGTTTGAACGCTGCCTCTCTGGAGAATACAATCCCCCAAGAAGAAGTTGAGGGTCTTTTAAACAAATGGCTGATCGAGTGAATTATCGCCTTGTCTGGTCGCCCAAAGCAATTGAAGACGTGGATGCGATCGCATCTTATATTAGTCGAGATTCCCCGTCCTATGCGGCGGCCGTCGTGCGTCGAATTCTTGATATAAGCTATTCTTTAGAAAATTGTCCCCTAGAAGCAAAACAATGCGCCGAATTTAGCGATGATACTATCCGAGAAAAGTCTGCCTATGCCTACCGTCTGATCTATCAAATTCAAGGGGAGATAGTTATTATAGCGGCGATCGTCCATAGTAAGCATTTCTTGGATTGATCTAGTCAGTGATCAGTGATCAACCGTTAGGAGTCAGGAGCCAGGAGTCAGGAGTCAGGAGTCAGGAGATTATTTTTATTTATTCTTCCCACTTCCCACTTCCCACTTCCCCACTTCCTAATTCATAATTCATAATTCATAATTCCCACTTCTCCTAACCCCCACCCCCCAATTTTGAGCCTAATTCCCGCTTAATCCGGTTGAGAATCGAGGTTTCATCGAGGGAATCGAGAATGCTGGCCACCACTGCCTTCGGGCCATCGGGTCCCCAGGTGGCCCCATTAGCGAGATAGGTTTTCGTCACTTGGCCGATCGCGTAACAGGATACACCGGCAACCCCCGCTTGAGTCAGGGCGATCGAAGTATAGGGAAGGAGAGAAATGCCGCCAGTGGCAGGAATCGATAGGCCAAGCAGTCCTTTGAGGGAACTTAAGCCCAAAACCGCTAAAAATTCGCTGGCACTAATACCCCCCATATTGAGGGCAATTTTTTGTAAAAGAGCGATCGCTCCCTGACGAGTTAAATCGATGCCGTATAAGCGAGAAAGAGCGAGAATCATGGCTAGATCGATAACTGCTCCCGTCAACAGATCCAACACCGTCACCGGATTAAGAGCGATCGCCGATGCTTTGATCATCACTGCTTTTTGAATCAATTGATTGGCGCCGCGATCGCGGATAGCCATTTTGCGGGCGACAATTTGCTCGTTTACCTCGTCCGCATACAGCATAGAATTGAGTGCCACGAGCGATTTACCCTCTCGCTCTAGAATTTCCAAAATTTTGAGTTTCAGGGCTTCTATCTGGGGTTTTCCCCGAAATCGTTGCGTTTTTAGCCGCCCATCCTGCCCTTTAACCGTCTCCGCCACGAGGGGAGAGGCTGCCACCATAACAATCTCATCGGGGGAGAGTAATTCTTTCACCCGTTCTGAGGCGATTTTCTCATAGATAGCGAGGCGATCGACTTCCGGATACTGATCGATTTTATTAAAGACCAAAATCATCGGTTTTCCCGCTTCCCGCAACTTGGCCAGAGCGGAAAATTCCACTTTGGTCATATCACCAGAGATGATAAAAAGGATTAAATCCACCTGCTGCGCCACCTGACAGGCGAGAATTTCCCTCGTTTGCCCATCTACCTCATCAATACCGGGAGTATCAAGCAATTGCACCTGAGCATTACCCTGGCCGTTCAGGGTCAGACGCGCTAGATTGGGGAAAGTATCATCGCTGCTCAACTGCCAATTTACCCCTTTAATGGTGCGGGTAACTCCGTGTAGGGGACCGGTCGTAAAGATTTCTTGACCGACCAGAGCATTTAAAATCGAGGATTTTCCCCGGCCCACCAGGCCAAAAGCGGCAATTTGAATCAGGGATCGATCTAGTTTTTCTAGCAGGGCCACTAGGCGATCGATCTCCGCTTCTAGACCAATTTTCTCGATCGAGGTAAGATCCAGACGCTCAACAAGTTTGCTCAGAGAATTGCGTGCCTGATTATAGTTGAGTTCTTCTTGAATAGTGCCGACACCTCGAAGCGCTTGTTCTAGGTCTTCGGTATTCCAAGCTCGATCGAGGAACGGGTCAGAGGTCATTTCAGTTATCAGTTATCGGTTATCGAAAATTTGGGTTTAAAACCCCGTCCTTTTAGGACGGCTTTGTGTTGGGATTGTAGTGGTCTAGAAAACCCACCCTATCATCGAAAATTGGGGTCTGAAACCCCGTCCTTTTAGGACGGCTTGACATTTAATGTATTTCTTTAGTATACTTTAGAAAAGTAAGCACAGACTCAATTGAGTGATTGTCTAGTGGGTTTTTAGCTAACCCTTTAAGAATTTACTCCCTAATAATCCTTGTATCTTTAGATCAAGGAGTGTCAACGAAAAAATCGGGTCTAAAACCTCGCCTTAAGGCGAAAAGTTTTTGGGTCGGGGCATAAATCCCCGTTACAAAAAAGGCCTGCTGCCCCCTGCCGACCGCCTTCGTTATAATTGTTTTGTGGAGCTAATGCCCTGGTCAATGATGCTATCACCACTGAAGCAAGTTTGATCGCCCAGCAAGAACGTTTAGCCAAAGAGGAAGCGGAACAAAAAGCCCAACGACTGGCGAAAAGACTAAGAGCGCTGGGGATCAACCCTGATGAAATTTAGGGGTGGGTTCCCGGGCAATTTTAGGGGATTAATCGCGTAATAATTCCGGTTCGGTTAATTCGTCGGTCATTTCCATCAGGGCCCGTTGGACGGGTTTAATCATCGGGTCATCGATATTTTCTACGGTATCGTAGCGGACGCGTTTGGCCCGTCTAGCGACTTGCACGACGATCGAGTAACGATTGCTGGCCACATTCATCAGTTTATCGGTGAGATAAATCATCTCGGAGGAGTCGAATTTAAACCGTTTGGACATAGTTATATTTAGCCTTCTCTGGTGAATTTAGCAGTGGTCACTGATAATAGGTTAGTGATCAGTTTTATTACTCAGTCCACCTTACCATATTTTGTCAACCTTAAGGATAGGGTGATACTCCATCTCGATCGGATTTTGTCAACTACTTTTTACAAAACTTAAATCAATTTTATACAAGTTTAAAAATATACAAATAAAGAGATAAATTTTGAAATAAATAAACCCAAAAAAGGGACACAATTGCGGGGGCTGTAAATACACTTGAACATATAACTTCCCCCTCGATTTAGCTTCTGGTGATGCTATTGCCATGGACTTGACAGCACTGGCGATCGATGGTTAAAAATAAACAGATGCTGGATCCCCATCCAACATCCGCATTCTAACTCTGCACACATTTTGCTAAGTCCTCATGATAAGTTAAAAAACGCTTCCTTTTTGGGGGCGTTTTTATTTGTTCGATTGAAAAAACCGATGATAATCATTACTAAAGCTGATAGGAAAGTGGGGTGTGGGGTGTAGGGTGTGGGGTGTGGGGTGTAGGGTGTGGGGTGTGGGGTGTAGGGTGTAG